>DATDCH010000556.1:0-8039 GCA_036524455.1 Kofleriaceae bacterium
ACGCCGAACCCGAATGCGAGCTCGGCGCGACCGAGTCGCGTGTTGTCCTCGAGGTAGTAGCGCTGCATGCCGGCGCGCGACAGCAAGAACAGCTCGACGCCACCCTTTGACGACGGGCGGAACTGACGAGCGATCCAGCGCGTGCCGAGCCCACCATGCGCCATTCGGCCGCCGACGGTCGCCGTCGGATCTGCGGTCGAGGTACTGACCCGCGCCGTTGCCAAGCCGCCTTCGACGAAGTACTGCCAGCGGCCGCGGCCAAGCGCGAGCTCGAGCGTGGTGCCAAACCCGGTTTCGGATTGCCCACCGATGCGGGAACCATGGCCAGCGAGCGCGACGGCGACCGATAGTTTCGGCACCGGGACGAACTCGCCGTCGACGTCGAAGTCATCCTCGTCGGCGCGTGCGACGCCGGTCGCGGCAACGAGAGCCAATGCACAAGCCAAGACCCGCACGGTGACCGGTGCAAACGCACGACACCGGGGGGCGATCTAATCTTTGGCTAAGCTTCGCCGAAAATATTCATGGGCACGACGTCATGCCCGAGATCCACGCCCCGAGCACCTGATCGGCCAGCGGATCGACCGCCAGCGTCCCGAGCGCGGGCATGCCGGGCCGCGTGGTGACGAGCTGATAGACGCGTGACGTCGACGGCGAGCCCGGCGTGAGCGACTCGCACAGCCGGGTCTGCGCGAGCGGTGTCGTGTAGCGCAGGTCCTTGATCTGGAGGTACTGCGGATTGTGGCAGTGCGCGCAATTGGCGGCCATGTAGCCACGCATCCGGCGCTCCCAGGTCTCGCCGGGCTCGTGTGCCGACACGATCGGTACGGCCGAGGCAGCCGGCGCCACGCCGAGCGCGGATAGCGTCGCCAGCTGATCGGCGATCACGCCGTTGTAATCGAACCAGCGCGCGAGCTGCTCGGAGCGCACGCCGAGTAGCGGGCCCATCGACGAGTGATGGCACGAGCGGCAATGCGCACGGCTCGGATAGAGGTGCGCGTGCTGAGAGCCATCGTCCATCGTCCAGTTGATCGTGAACGCACCATCGGTGAGCAGCGAAGCATCGGTGCCAGCTGGGTTCCAGCGGTAGCTAAAGCCGCTCCAGCCGAGCGACGCATCGTTGACCCAGAAGCGAGTCTCGATGGCGCGTCGCGTGGCGGGATCACCGGGCGTGGTCTCGAGATCGAATTGCTTGATCATGATCGTGCCAGCGGGCGCGACCCATGCGCCGTTGCCGCCGGCGGTCATCGCCGTGGAATCGGGCAGACCGATGTAGCGGCGCTTCTTCGCGCCGTCGGACCACAGCTCGTTGATGAGGTCGTATGGGATCAGGCCGGCATGCGGCGTCGGGCGGCCCGGCGCCGTCAGGTTGAAGCAGCCGGTTTGTGACAGCAGGGCGGGCGGGCTCGCCGCGTCGAACGAACAGCCTGCGAGCGATGCGCGCGTCGTGATGCCCGCAGCGGCGACGCGCGGACCGTTGAAGCGCGCGATCCGAATCGTGCCCGCTGCCGCGGTTGCGACGACGGCGCCTTCGCCGCCGTGCAGTGCGATGCTCGACCGCGCCGGCACGGCTTCGGTGTCGTCGAGCCAGCTGACGCCGCCGATGATGGACCACGTCGAACCGGTCCAGCGCGCGAGCGCGCCGCGTTGCTTGGTCTCGACCAGCTCGGTCCACGCGACGACCGGTGCGCCGATCGCGTCGTAGGCGATCGCAGGTGCGACGGCATTGCCGGTGATGTCGATGTCGAGCGCGCGGCCGAGCCGGGTCCACGTCGTCGCGACGCCGGAGAGTTGCGCGGCGAGCACGCCGAACGAGCCCGCGTATTGATCCCACGCGACCGCGAGCGAGGAGCCGCGCGCAGCCAGACTCATGCGCGAGCCGGGGCTGACCGAGAGCGGCGCGATCGCGGTCCACGTCGTGTCGTAGCGGAACACGCGCAGTTGGCTCTGCGCATCGATCCAGCCGATCGCGGGCTTGCCGGCAATTCCAGCGGCGAGCGCCGGTGTGCTCGCGATCGAGCTCGCGATCGCGACGTCCATGCCGAGCGCTTGCCACGTCGAGCCCGCGAGCTCGTGCACGCCGGCCGACGCACCGAACCGCGCGAGTAGCGGCGAGCCGCTCGGCGGCGTCGCGAGCGCGACGTGATCGGCGGCGCCGGGCGACGTGTACTCGCTCCATGCACCGGTCCAGCGTGCGACGTGGGCCTGACCGGCGTCGCTCCACGCGACGATCGGATCGTTGCCATCGAGCGTAACGGCGACCGAGCTGACGTCGGAGGCGCCGAGCGAGCCACCGAGCGACAGCCACGTGCTGCCGGCGAGCACGGAGACGACTGCGCGGCGCGCGCCGAGGCTGCCGACGATCCATGCCGCATAGACCGTGCCGTCTGCCGCGATGGCGAGCTCGGGAGCCGTCTGCGCGTAACCGCGGTCGATGGTCCCCGTGCTCCACGCGGGAGCGAGGAACGTGAGATCGATCGGCATCGCGTACGCGTTGCCGGCGACGTCGGTGAGTGTACCGATGACGTCGATGTCGAGTGCGCCGATGCCGCGCGCGGTCGCGGCGAGCGTGATCACGAGCGTGCTCGGCGGCTCGAAGACGAGTTGCGCCGGCACAGCAGTGCCGCCGACGCTCGCGGTGACGGTCAGGTTCGCGGCGGTTGCCGCGAGCGGTTCATCGAACGTGAGCCGGATCGGCGCATGGAGCCATACCGTCGTGCCTGAAGCAGGTGAGACGGCCGTGAGCATCGGTGGCGTGGTGTCGGGCACGTCGGGCTCACGCGCATCCGGGGCATCGCGCAGCTCGGCATCGGTCGGCGCGTCATCGATCGAGTCGGGATCGATGATCCCACCGTCGAAGTTGAGGGCATCGTGCGATGGCTTACCGCAGGCTGCGAGGACGACCAGACTGCCGAGGACGAGGCGCAGCATGCCGGCTGGCATGTCGCAAGCGACGTGCCGTCAACCAACCACGCGGCGTGCTTGGTTTAACCGCGGATCGTGTGGCGATCTTGCAGATCCGCGCGAGGTGGCTCAGTCCTCGGTGCCACGGGGGCCCGGTAGATCGAGGCCGAAGCTGCGCGCCACTGCGAGCAGCTGAGCGAGCGCGGCAGGCACAGCTTGCAATGGACCGCCGCTACCGCCGTCGCCGATCTGGGTGTAGTGCACGGTGCCGAATGTCTGCGACAGCGCTTCGGCGATCTTCGGCAGGCCGTGCGTGACCAGGTTATGCATCACGCGGCCCTGCGCGAGCATCTGCTCGAGCTCGGCCATGCGGCGCTGGTGCACCGCCTCGAGCTGGTTCTCGTGCTCTTTCGCTTCGGCATCGCGTTGGCGCAGCTCGAGGGCAAGATCGGCTTGGTTGCGCGCGGCCTCGAGCTCGGCCGCTTGCCGCGCGAGCTTGCTCTGACGCTCGTGCTCGATCTCGAGTGAGGCCTGCCGCTGGACCGCTTCGATCCGCGCGCGCTCTGCTTCGAGAGCGGCCACCTCGGCGGCTGCGCGTGCACGGCGCTGCTGTTCGCCGATCTGGATCTGGCGCAACATGCGTTCGGCTTCGACGCGATCGACGTCTTGCTTGCGCTCCAGATCCGCAAGCTCGGCGCGCGCCGCGATCTCCGCGCGAAAGGGCGCTTGTAGGTGTGCGAACACCTGCTGACTCTGGATCCGCACGGATTGGATTTCGATCGTATCGATCACCACACCCCAGCCCTTCGTGGTCGTGTCGTGCGGGGAACCGTCGCCACTGACGACCGGCGAGATTTCCTCCATCAGGAACCCGGCGATCGCTTCTTTGCGCCGCGTGAGGCAGTCCTCCAGCGACAGGTTCGCGATCAAGCGGCGCGCCGACCCGATGAACATCTCGCGCAACGTGGCGGCGAGCTTCTCGCTCGCGGCTTCGCTGTAGGTGAAGTTGAGCACGCGGTACGCGAGCAGCGGCTCGGCGATCCGATAGACGGCGATGCCGGTGACCGACACACCAACGCGCTCCTTTGTCACCTGGTCGGCGGTGAACTCGATGCGCTGCAGCGACGTAGGCACGATCGACACCGAGTCCCACGGCCACTTGAAAATCCGCATACCCTGGCCAGACCGCCCGCGATCGACCAGGCCGCCGCGCGTGCACACCAGGTACTCGCTCGGCTTGGCGCCGATAAAGCCCCAGCGCTTGAGCTTCTCGGGATCCTCGACGGGTTTGCCGCTGCGCCAGCCGTGCTGGTAGCGCTCGACTCCTTGCGCGGTCGTCGCGTCGGGCGGCGTGTCGTCGGAAGTGCGAACGATGTGGATGTTGGGTGCTGCCATGGTTTCGCGACGACGAATTGCACCCGTTGTGCCGCGGCAACTACCTGCGCGTGCGTTGCGCCTTTGCTCCGACGTGGAGCAGGTGCGCCGCAACGGAGCACCAAAAAAACCAGGTGCGTTTTGCGAACGCGGACTCATATTCCTCAACCATGAGCGGACCGTTTGGGGTGGAAGCGCGATGCGAGCGCAAGAGTGTGTCATCGGGCAAGTCGACGTTGTGGGCATCACTGCGCGTCGATCCCAAAGGTAAAGGCATGGAGTCCGAGCGCTCGCCGCTCGCTGTGTGCCTCGTGCTCGACGTATCGGGATCGATGGGCGGCGATCCGATCGCACACGTGCTGCGCGCGAGCGAGATCGTCGCCGAGCTCCTCGACGCGGGGGACCAGCTCGCCATCGTCACGTTCAGCAACCACGCCGGCGTTCGTTGCGGCCTCACGAAGTGCGACGACGAAGGCCGCAGGCTGATCAACTCGACGTTGCGCACCATCGCCGTCGAGGGCGGTACGAACATGCATGCAGGCATGGAGGCAGGCGCCGCGCTGCTGATGACCGCACCAGCCGGTCTGCGCCGCACGATGGTCGTGCTCAGCGATGGTCAACCGAACGTCGGCATCTCGAGCGCGACGCAGCTCGCGCAGTACACGTCGACGTTGCGGCCGATCGGCGTGTCGACGCTCGGCTTCGGCCTCCATCACGACGAGAACGTGCTTAGCGCGATCGCGGTCGCCGGCTCTGGACGTTACGCGTACATCCCCGACCCGATCATGGCGCGCGTCGAGCTCGCACGCGCTGCGCTCGCCCACGGCGGCATCGTTGCCGAGAAGATGGAGCTCGAGCTGCGGCTCGCGCCGGGCGTCGAGCTGTTGCGCGTGCTGCCGCAGACGCAACTGCGTCACGGCGGCAACGGCGTGTAGGCATCGATCGGCGACGTGTTCGTCGACGAGTTCCGCTTGCTCGCGCTCGAGCTGTCCATCGATCTCACACCATCGGCGAAGGGCCAGCTCGCCGAGGTGATCGTCGAGGGACACACGCCGAGCGGTGGCACGCACAAAGAGATCGTCAAGCTCGTCGTCGATGTCCATGGTGGCCCGCACACGATTGATCGCGCCGCGCAGCACGCGATCCTGATCGTACGCGCAGATGCGGCTCGCGCCGACGCGCGCGCTCACGCCGATCGCGGCGCTGCGCCGGCCGCAGTGTCACTGCTGCGCGACATGATCAAACAGGTCGAAGCGGCCGATGGGTTCGTTCGCAACGACGGCTCGCAGCTCGCCGAGATGCGCGAGCAGCTCGAGGACGAAGCGCAGAACTACGACCGCAAGGCGTCGCAAGCCGAGATGGCGCACATGCGCAAAGGCGCGATGCAGTACTCGCCGACCGCAGTCGGTACGCTAGGTCGCCCGCGGCCGCGGATCCACGCCGCACCCGGCTGCTTGATCGGGCTCAGCCACAACGCGCAGAACCAACGGTTCCAGCTCTACACCGATACGTCGATCGGCCGCAGTGTCGACAACGAGCTTCCGATCCATCACGAGTCGCTCAGCCGCCGGCACGCTCGCATCCTCTACGTAGACGGCAAGTTTGTACTGACCGACATGGGCTCGACGAACGGCTGCGAGATCAACGGCAAAGCGGTGTCGGTGCACAAGACCGAGCTCGTCGACGGCGATATCGTCAAGCTCGGTTTCGTCGAGTTTCGTTTCGAGCACCGCAGGGGCAATAACAGCGCTACACATTAGGAATGAGCTGCCCGCGCTGTCACGGCGACACCGAGTCAGCGGTGTCGAAGTGGTGCAAGGACTGCGAGCGGCTCTACGACGGTTGGGTGCGTGGTCACGCGAGTGACATCGTGTGGCAAGCGCTCGTCGGGACTGTGATCGTCAGCGCCGTCGGGCTCGGCCTGCCGGTGCTTGGCGTCGGTACGCTCGTCGCCGCGGCCGGTGCATTCGCGGGCTTCGGCGCGGTCCTCGGCTTATCGCGTTTGACGCGCCGCCGCAGGCGCCGGCAGTTTTTGCAGGCTCCACTTCCTCGGGCCTACCTCCCGGCGCCGAAGTAGTATCGCCAGATGATCGGGATCCCCGTCGCGCTAGCCGTATTCGGTTACGGCGAATGGGCGACGCACAAATATCTGCTGCACGGCCTCGGCCGTGACAAGCGCAGTCGCTTCGCGTTCCACTATCACCAGCATCACCAAGCGGTGCGCCGCAACGGCGGCTACGATCCCGCGTACGAAGGTCCGGTGTGGAGCACGCCGACGCAGGCACGCGAAGCGATCGGGCTCGCGCTCGTCGGGCTCGCGCACGCGCCGCTGTTCCCGCTCGCACCGTTCTACACGTCGACGATCTGGTACTGCCTGTATCGCTATCGCCGCACGCATCGCCGCGCGCATCTCGATCCGACGTGGGGTCGCGATCACCTGCCTTGGCACTACGACCATCACATGGGTGATCAGGACAAGAACTTCGGCGTCGTGTGGTCGTGGTTCGACGTCGTCGCGAAGACGCGCGAGATCTTCGTCGGCAGCGACAAGGAGCGCGCGATCCACAGCAAGCACGCCGAGCGCGCCGAGACCGCGAAGTCGGGAGCGGTACTGCGCGCACAACGGCGCAATCCGCTGCGCCGCCTGCTGCGTTCGTTGTAAGAACGCGCATGGCACTCAGCTTCCTCTACGGCACCGCCTGGAAAGAGGACGACACCGAACGCTGCGTGGGTGACGCGCTCGCCGCCGGCTTTCGCGGCATCGATACCGCGAACCAGCGCAAGCATTACTTCGAGGCCGGCGTCGGGCGCGGCATCGCGGCGAGCGGCATCGCGCGCAGCGAGCTGTTCATCCAGACCAAGTTCACGTTCGTCGACGGCCAAGATCATCGGTTGCCGTTCGAGCCGAACGCGCCGATCGCGACGCAAGTCGCGCAATCGTTCGCGAGCTCGCTCGATCACCTCGGGGTCGCGTACCTCGACAGCCTCGTCCTGCACGGACCGTCGCAATCACACGGCCTCGGTGCCGACGATCACGAAGCGTGGCGCGCGATGGAGAAGCTCGTCGGGCAGGGCGGCGTGCGCGTGCTCGGCGTCAGCAACGTCACCGCGCAGCAGATCGCCGATCTCGTCGCGTTCGCAGCGGTGAAGCCGGTCTACGTGCAGAACCGCTGCTACGCGCGCACGGGTTGGGACAAGCTCGCGCGTGACGTGTGCCACCAGCACGGCATCACGTACCAAGGCTTCTCGCTGCTGACCGCAAACCGTCAAGTGCTCGCGCATCGTGGTGTCGGCGAGATCGCGAAGCGTTACGCAAAGACGCCGGCACAGATCGTGTTTCGCTTCGCGCAGCAGATCGGGATGCTGCCGCTCACCGGCACGACCGATCCGGCGCACATGCGCGAAGACCTCGCTTGCGTCGACATCACGCTGGCTACCGACGAGCTTTCGGTCATCGAGCGCGCAGGCTAGTCGTCGAAGTGGTCGCCGCGCGGGAACGACGGGCGCTCGCGCCTCGTGTTGTCGGCGGGGCCTGCCATCGTCGCGGCGATCGCTTCCTCGGCGGTCGCGGCGAGCGGGCGCTGCTCCTTCGTGCGGCCCGGCATGATCACCTGGACTTCGCCTGACGGCAGGCTCGCGATCGGTGTGGGCGGACTGTAGTTGCGCCACCACGTCGCGGCGCGCGACGGCGTCCACTCGTGCTCGTCGGGGATCTTGATCGCGCGCAGCTGGGCAGCGAGCGCGCGCGCACTGTTTGGCCG
>DATDCH010000557.1:0-6662 GCA_036524455.1 Kofleriaceae bacterium
CTCGACGCCGGTGTTTCCGCACTGGCGACCGTTGGTGAGAACCAGAAGTCGATCGCGCTGCTCGGCACGATCGCATGGAGGCCACTGCCATGAAGCTACTCGTCGCGGGGTTCGCGATGTTGTGCGCATGCATGCAGTCGCACGCGCCCGGCGTGCAGGCGCTCACCGGCGAGGATTGCTATACGTGCCATCGTCCCGAGTACGAGTCCGCGCCCGACCACGCCGCGCGCTCGACGGCGTGCAGCAACTGTCACCGCAACAGCGCTTGGCAGCCTGCGCTCGCCGATCATCCAGAGGTCGCGTTCCCGATCGCGGCGGGCGCACACGCGACCGCGCGTTGTCTGGTCTGTCACGATCTCGATTCGCCGCTGCCTTCGACGCTGGGCGAGAACACCAACTGCATCCAGTGTCATCCCAACAGTAGCGGACAGCAGCGGAACCACGTCGGCGCGACGTCGATGCAAGGTGCCGCGTACGCGTACCAGGATGCTGTCCCCAATTTCTGCTTGAGCTGTCATCCGAAGGGGCAGGCCGCCAAGCATCCCGACACGCGATTCCCGCGTACCGATCATCACGCGGTGCCGTGCCTGTCGTGTCACTTCCGATCGAACGGTCCCGACACGGCCGGCATGAATACGAGCTGCGTCGAGTCCGGCTGTCACCACACGCTGTCGTGGTCGGACGGCCAACACGGTGACGTGAACAGCTACGCGAGCGTGCGCGGCGACGGTAGCAACAAGCACTTCTGTCTCGCCTCGGGCTGCCACCCAGATGGACGGAATCGATGACGTCGCTGCTCGTGTTGCTCGGTCTCCTCGTCGCAGCAGGTGTTCCGTACATCTGGTGGACGCGCGCCGAAGCCGCGAAGCATGCACGCGCCGCAAGAGTCCATCACGAGATCGCCGAGCTCGGCGATGAGCTCGTGCCGGTCTCGATCCATCCCGACGTCTCGCTCGACCACTGCATCGGCAGCGGAGCATGTATCCGCGCGTGTCCCGAGAAAGATATCCTCGCGATCACGGATGGGCGCGCGCGTCTGATCAACCCGATGTCGTGCATCGGCCATGGTGCGTGCATGCAAGCCTGCCCCGTCGGCGCGATCACGCTCGTGTTCGGCACGGCAACCCGCGGCGTCGAGCTTCCGAAGCTCAGCACCGTGTTCGAGACGAGTCAGCCCGGAATCTTCATCGTCGGCGAGCTCGGCGGTATGGGCCTCATCCGCAACGCGGTCGAGCAGGGTCGGCAAGCCGCCGACGCGATCGCGAAGTCGGGCCGCCGTGCTCGCGCCGGTGATCTCGACGCGATCGTGATCGGTGCAGGCCCCTCAGGCATCGCCGCTGCGCTCGCGCTGATCGCGCACGGACTGAGCGTGCAGATCGTCGAGCAGGATCGATTCGGCGGCACGATCACCCACTATCCGCGCGCGAAGGTCGTGATGACTGGATCGTTCCAGCTCGCCGGCTACGGCACCGTGCGACGCCGAACGATGAGCAAGGAGCAGCTGCTCGAGCTGTGGACCGACATCCGCGCTCGCACGCAGCTTCCCGTTGTCGAAGGCGTGCGCGTCGATTCGATCGTCGCCGAAGGTCGCGAGTGGCGAGTCTCGGGCGGGAGCTGGACGGAGCGCGCCCCGAACGTCGTGCTCGCACTCGGTCGACGCGGTGCCCCCAAGCAGCTCGGCGTTCCCGGCGAGGAGCTGGCGAAGGTGGTCTACCGGTTGATCGAGCCGGAGCCGTTCGCGAACCAGCACGTGCTTGTCGTCGGTGGGGGCAACGCCGCGGCCGATTGCGCGATCGCGCTGGCCGATGCAAAGCTCTGCAAGAGCGTCGCGCTGAGCTATCGCCGCCGCGAGCTGGCTCGGTTGCGCAGCTCGGTCCGGACCGCGCTCGATCGCTGCTTCTCGTCGGGCGCGGTCCAGCCGATGCTGGGAACCGAGCTGGTCTCGATCGAGGAGGACCGCGTGGTGCTCAAGGGCCAGGGCGGGATGTCGCAGATCGCCAACGACGCGGTGATCGTCCAGATCGGCGGCCAGCCACCGAGCGCGCTGTTGAAAACGATCGGCATCGAGCTCGTCGAGAAACGAGGCGAAGCGTGATGCGCATTGTGCTCGCGATCGCGATGCTCGCGGGTTGCTTCGAGCAGCACGCTCCGGCGACTACCGCGATCGTCGTGCGCGATTGCTACACGTGCCATCGCCCGGACTACGAGGTCGCGCCGAACCATGCGACCCGTTCGACGACATGCGCGAACTGTCATCGGCTTCGTGACTGGATCGGCCTCGAGGAGGGAACGCATCCAGAGGCGATGTTTCCGATCACGTCCGGCAAGCACCGCGACATCCTGTGTGCCGACTGCCACGATCCCGAGATCAACCCGGACTCGACAGTGCGCACGCCGATCTCGGCACTCGAGCCGGCGCTCCAACCAGACAACGTGGTGTGCACGAACTGTCATGCGCACGAGCCAGCGCGAATGGCGGCCAAGCACGACGAGATTCGTTTGTACGCGCCGGCGAAGTGCCGCAGCTGTCACAAGCTCGGCTTGCACGAGGATTGAGTACGCGTTTGGTACACCGCGCAGTGAACGTCCCCGCACGATCGCGTAGTTAGGCGCACGTCGTTCGAGTACGCGGGTTGCACTACATCACCGCGATGCGGTGGCTCATCTCGATGTCGATGATCGCGACGGTTGGCTGCTCCGATCGCCACCATCCCGACAACTTCGCCGGCGGCGCGGTCCACGGTCCTGCGCTCGAGCTCCAATCCGAGGACTGCCGGGAATGCCACGGCGATGATCTCACCGGCGGAACGTCGGGCGTGTCGTGCGACGGCTGCCACGCGGGACCGACGCAGACGGCGTGGCGGCAGAACTGCACGTTCTGTCACGGCGGCGTCGAGACGCAGACCGGGGCGCCACCGCGAAACATCGACGGCACCGATCTCGTCGGCCCGTTCCCCGCACACACCGAGCATGTCAACGGCAGCGCGATCGCAAACGCGTACGACTGCGGTCAATGCCACACGAAGGCGAACGACGTACTCAGCCCCGATCACGTGTTCGACACGACGCCGGGTGAAGCCGAGAACGATTTCGGCAATGGTCTGTCTCCACAGGCCTCGTTCGATAGCGCGACGGGTACGTGCTCGAATGTGTACTGCCACGGCAGCGGCCGCGCCGACGACGGGATGATTTCTGCGCGCGCGGGCTCGCTCGCGTGCACCGGCTGCCATCCGACGCAAGACAGCGGGCCGCCCGGATGGGGGGCAATGAGCGGGCCGCACAGCCTGCACATTTCGAGCGGGACTGCGATCACGTGCGCGGATTGCCACGAGCAGACGACGACGCCGGATGGCAAGGCGATCGCATCGAAGGACCTCCACATCAACGGTACGCGCGACGTCGCGATCGGCGAGCCGGGCTTCACCTACTCGGCGACGACGAAGACGTGCAGCGGCAGCTGTCACGGCTACACGCACACGACGACGCCGTGGGCGGGTGAAGGCGGTCGTTACCACCCGGCCGGATTCGGGGCCGGGAAGGTGCACGGCACCGAGCTCGAGCTCCAGCGCCAGGATTGCCGCGGTTGTCACGGTGCGACGCTCGCCGGAGGCACGAGCGGGTTCGCCGGCCCGAGCTGCGATGGCTGTCATAGCGGTGCGACGCCGACCGCGTGGCGTTCGAACTGCACGTTCTGTCATGGTGGCGGCGTCGATCCATCGGGCGCACCACCGCGCGACCTCGGCAGCACGATCACGAACACCGCGCAGTCGTTCGTCGCGCACACCAAGCACGTGCGGCCAACGCTGATGGCGGCGAACGACTGCACGACGTGCCACAAGAAGCCGACCGATGTGATGACCATCGATCACGTGTTCGATGCGACCGCGCAGGTCGCCGAGATCTCGCTCGTGCTCGACGGAAGAAATCCCGGCGCGACCTACAACGGCACCGGCACGTGCACGAATCTCTACTGTCACGGCAACGGCCGCGCGACGGGCACGGTCACCGATGGAACCGCGGTCACATGCACCGGCTGCCACGGCGGACAGGCGAACAATCGCGCCGGCCTGACGACGATGCATCGCGATCATCATGGCGGCACTGCCTGCGCCGAGTGCCACATGGCGACCGTCGCGACCGGCAACACGGTGATCAGCACGCCGGCGATGCACGTGAACCTCGTCAAGGACGTCATGTTCCGTCAGGGCGGCGCGTACACGGCGGCGACGCGAACGTGTACGAACATCGCGTGCCACGGCACGGAGAGATGGTAGCTCACTCGACGCGGCGACCGCCGGGCGGCGGCTTGAGGCCGTGCTTCTCCATCCGGTAGATCAGCGTGCGCCGCGAGATGCCGAGCCGCTTCGCGGTCTCGGTCTGATTGCCGCCACACGACTCGAGCGCGGCGACGATGGCTGCACGCTCGTGACTGAGGATCTGTTCCTGGATGTGATCGAGGACCGAGCTCGAGGTGGTGGCGGTGACACCGCGATCGTCGAGGATCGTCTCGGGCAGATCCTCGACGCCAATGACACCGGTGGTCTGGAGGACGACGGCGCGCTCGATCGCGTTGCGGAGCTCGCGGACGTTACCGGGCCAACTGTAGCGGCACAGCACCGAGATCGCTTCCGCGCTCAGCTGCGGTGGCTTGCGCCCGCCTTCGAGCGCGCACAGCCGCGTGAAGTGTTGTGCGAGTGGCTCGATCTCGGTCGGGCGGTTGCGGAGCGGAGGGACGAGTAACGTAAACGCGCTGATCCGAAAGTAGAGATCCTGACGAAACGTGTCGTTCTCGACATCGGCTTTGAGATCGCGGTGCGTCGCGCAGAGCATGCGGACGTCGACGTCGATCTCCTCGGTGCTGCCGACGCGCGTGATCCGGCGCGTCTCGAGCACGCGCAACAGCCGCGACTGCAGCGCGGGCGTGGTCTCGCCGATCTCGTCGAGGAAGAGCGTGCCGCCGCTCGCGGCCTCGAAGTAGCCCTCCTTGCGGCGATCAGCGCCGGTGAACGCACCTTTCTCGTAACCGAACAGCTCGCTCTCGAGCAGGGTCTCTGGGACGGACGCGCAGCTGAGCCGGATCAACTTGCCGGTCCGTTTACTTGCAGCATGGATTGCCGCAGCGACGACCTCCTTGCCGACGCCGGTCTCGCCGAGGATCAGGACCGTGATCGGATGATCGGCGACTTTTCGGACGAGCTCGTGGAGCCGCACCATCTGCGGATCGATGGTCACGATATCCGCACTCGCTGGATCGCGGTCCTCGGTCGGCACGCCAACGCCGTCGCCCCCACGCATCGACTGCAACGCTCCGACCGCCCGCGCGATCAGGGTTCCGTGGGTTGTGCCGTGTTCTGGAAACGCGGCGATTCCGACCGAGACTGCGAGCCCATCGCTCGGCTTGCCGACACTGCTGCGCGCGTGCGCGGCGAGCACACGTGCGGCGTGTTCGAGTGCAGACCCAGCGAGCTCGGGCACGACGATCGCGACGATCTTCGGCGCGTACTCGGCGATGCTGTCCATCGGACGCAGCGACGCGTAGACACGATCGATCGCCTCGTCGATGACCTCGGTGGAGCCATCGAGCTCCAGCATCACGAGTCCGACTGTTCGGTCATAACGTCGACCGCGATCGACCTCGGCCGCGAGTCGTTCCTCGAGATAACGCGTCGACTCGATCCGCGGGCGCGCGATGATCGGACGCACCAGCGTCAACGCGACTCGGCACGGGCCAACGACGACCTCGTCGCCGGATGCCAGCCTGCGCCGGCCCTGGATACGCTCGCCGTTGACCCACGTGCCGTTGCGACTTCCGGTGTCCTCGACGCTGACCGCGAGGCCGTCGCGTTCGAAGATCGCATGGATTCTCGACACGAGCTCGGAATCGACTCGCACGTCCGCGCTACGCGACCGCCCGAAGGAGACCCGCGCACGATCGCGAAGCTCGATGGTACTCGCCTCCTGATCACTGCTGCCATAGACCAATAACGTCGCGCGCGCTGCGATCTCCTCGGTCGGACGACCGTGAAGCGTTTCGGAGATGGTGACGTTCGTTTCGACCACGGCTTAGAAGCGTGCCTGCAGCGTGATCGAGTGCCCGGTGGCCGCGACCTCGACCCTCGCATGCTCGTCATGGATGAGGTACCGCGCGACACCGCCGATCAGCAATGCCGAGCCCGCACCGACTCCTGCCCAGCCGATGCGACGGCGGAACGTAGCCTCGTCGATCAGCTCTAGGAAGGCGGGTCGCGTCGGCGCCACCGCGGCTGCGTCCTCGCTATGGGAGGCCAGCACCAGAAACGTCACGCCGGCGGCGACCGAGGCGATTCCGCCGGCCGCGAGCACGCCCCCGATCTCGTCGCGGTACCACGGCGCCACCTCGTAACGGATCAGCACCGGCGGCCGGGCGATCGGCGCCGGCGCCTGCGCCCGCTCGCAGAGCAGCATCCCCGTCGTCGCCGCTTCGATCTGTTGGTCGGTCGGCTTGGTCGCGAGATAGCGCCGGTAGAGAGGAATCGCCTCGTCGCAGTGTCCTCCGAGGCGACGAGCTTGCGCCCACGCAAACAGAAGCTTCGAGAGTGGCGCGAGGTTGTAAGCGGCTTCGAGCTCCGTGCTCGCCGTCGCGTAGTCCTTCGCCTCGAACGCTCTCACGCCGGCGTCGATAT
>DATDCH010000558.1:0-9439 GCA_036524455.1 Kofleriaceae bacterium
AGCAGGAGAGCTACGTCGTCCGCATCGGCGCGTCGGAGGGGCTCGCGGCCTCGGCGATCGCCGGCGCGAACGGTCCGACGGCGATCGGTGGCATCGCGCAGCTGTGGAAGGAGAAAGGTCGCCCGCGCCGCGAAGCCGCGAAGATCTACGCAAACCTCGCGAAGAAGAAGCCGGGCTTGGTGCTCGACTACCTCGCGATCGCTGCGCGCATCGCCGAGGATCCGGGCCTGCACGTCATCGGTGTCGAAGGCCTCTGCCACGCGGCGACGATCGGCAGCCCCGAGGCCCGCAAAGCGCTCGCGCGCTCGACAGACGACGAAGACGTCCAGGTTCGCCGCCTCGTCATGCAGTGCGTCGCCGACGGACCGGAGCCCGCGAAGAACGGTGCCGCGATCGCGGCCCGGCTCATCAAGGATCCCGACGGCGAGATTCGTGGCACCGCTGCGCGCGTGCTCGCGATGACGGTCGGCAAAGGCAACAAGGTGCCGCCGGCGATCGCCGAGGCGCTCGTCGCGCTGCTCGAAGACTCGGATCGCGAGGTCCGGCTGATCGGCATCCGTGCGATCAGCGGGCTCGGCGACGACGTGCCGAAAGCCGCCGCCACCGCAATGGCGAAGCTGTTCGAGCGCGCCGACGAAGGCGAGAAGGTCGCACTGCTGCGCACGGCGAAGGCGGTGGGCGCCGAGGATCTGGTCGCGCTCGCGATCGCCGACGGCTCGCCGCTCGTCCGCGTCGCAGCGGTCGATGCCGCGCTCGGTGCAGGTATGCGCGCGGGCGCAACGCTGTCGGCAGCGCTCGCCGACGCCGACGCGCAGGTGCGCAAGGCTGCGCTCGAGCGACTCGCAGCACAGAAGGACAAGCTCGAGCCGGCAGTCATCGATCGCGCGCTGTCGCTCGCCGCGCGTGACCCCGATGCCGAGCTGAGCCAGCTCGCGCTGACCACGATCGCCCGCATCGCGCAGAAGGACGCGGTCGCGATTCGCCTCAAGCGCGCGCTCGCATCGCGCGCCGAGAAGATTCGCGCACAGGCGGCGGCCGCCGCGATCGGGCTCGTCGAGCGCGACCCTGGTCTCACCGCGCAGCTGCTCGAGCCGCTGCTCAAAGATGCCTCGCACGACGTGCGCGTCGCGATGTTGCCGGCGCTCGCCGCGGCGTACGCGAAGACGAACACGCCTGAGAAGCTCGCCTCGCTGATGGCGAATTCGGAGACGCTCGCGATGCGCCGGCTCGTCGCCGCGGGCGCGTTCATCACGCTCGCGCGCACGGATGCCGGCAAGACCTCGAGCGAGGCACAGCTCAAAAAGCTCAGCACCAATGGTCCACCGATGGCGCGGTCGACGGCGAAGCTCGTCGCTGGATTGATCGCCGGCAAGGCCGACGGCATGGCGTTCCTCCAAGAGCTCGTGCCGTAACAATGTGGCGCGTCCTCGTGGCCGCGCTGGTGATGGGCGCGTGTTGGACCGGCGCCGAGCCCGCCCCGATCGAGCCCGCGCGCGTGCCGAGCCGCCCGGTCGTCGAGCCGGTCGCGCTGCGGTTCGAGCTCGAGCGCACGATGTGCTTCGGTGCGTGTCCCGTGTACAGAGTCGTGATCGCCGGTGATGGCCGCGTCGAGTGGACCGGCGCCGCACACGTGATCGCGATGGGCAAGCGCTACGGCAAAGTCACGCGCGGCGAGCTCAAGGAGCTATCGCGCCGCCTCGACGATTCGCGGTTTTTCGAGCGCGACGGGCTCGGCGAGCTGCCGCAGAAGATGGAGTGTCAGACCATCGGATCGTCGAAGACCTGCTCGTTCGGCACGTCATTCTCGATCTGCTCGGATACCTCGCACACGATCTTCACCGCGACGCGCGGCTCGCGCACGCACAAGATCGACAACGCGCACTGCAACGACAACCCCGCGCTCGACGAGCTCGAGGGTTACGTCGATCGGATCACGAACACGCGCGCGTGGATCGGCCCGTGACGGATCCCTACCGCGACTCCGCGCTCGACATTCCGGCCGAGGCGCCGCGCGATCCGGGGATCGTCGGTGACGTCATCGCGCAGTTTGCCGACCCAAAGGCGTTCTTCCGCGAGCTCGTGCAGAACGCGATCGATGCCGGCTCGCCGAATGTCGAGATCAAGCTCGAGTACGAGGAAACCGCGCAGCGGATGCGCGCGTCGGTGCGCGATCGCGGCGAGGGCATGACGAAAGAGGTCGTCGAGAACCAGCTGCTCGTGCTGTTCCGCTCGACGAAAGAACAGGACCGCACGAAGATCGGCAAGTTCGGCATCGGCTTCATGTCGGTGCTGTCACCGAACCCCGAAGTCGTGGCGGTGCACACTGCGCGCGACGGTCGCCGGCTCACGCTGCACCTCTATCGCGACCTGAGCTACGAGCTGTTCGACGCCGGGCCGGCGACGCAGCACGGCACGACCGTCGAGCTCGAGATCGCACTGGCCAAGGAAGAGGTCGCGCAGTTCGTCACGGATAGCGAGGCGTCGCTCGTGCGCTGGTGTCGGCATGCCTCGGTGCCGATCGAGCTCGCGGTGCGCGTGCCGGGCGACACGTCGACGAAGCGGATCGATCGGCCGCTGGGCATCGCGGGCGCTCTGGTCGAGGTCCGCCGCACGACCGACGACGACCAGCTCACCGTCGTCGCCGCCGTCACCGAGGAGGCGACGCCGTACCTCGGCTTCTTCAACCACGGGCTCATGCTGTACGAGACGCCGCGGCCGCTGCTCGGTTGCGTGTCCGCGAAGATCCAGGACGCACGGCTCGGGCACACGATCAGCCGCGACGACGTGCGGCGCGACGTGCACTACGATCGCGCGGTCGAGGTCGCACGGCAGGTAGTGCGCGAGGATCTCGCGAAGGCGTGTGTGGGTGCGCTTCGCCAGGCCGCCGAGGCGCATGATCACGAGCAACATCGCAAGCTGCTCTCCGCGATGTTCTTGTCGGAGCTACCGTTCGATCGCAACGATCTGCACTTTCCGATCGCACAGCCGGTCGGCGGTAAGCGCTCGGTGCGGGTGACGGAGCTCGACGGCACGGTGTGGACGAGCCAGCACGCCACGCCGCTGACCGAGGTGCTGGCGGCCGAAGGCGCGCCGGTCTTGCTCTCGCGCGATAACAACGAGCTCGCGGTCGTGCTCGGCCGCACGGTACGCGCCGTCGAGCACGAGCTGACGAGCATCACGCCGATCGAGCACACCGACGGCGATGTCGCGCTGGTCGCGCTGCTCGGCGAGATCTTCGACGCCGTGCACCGATCTCCGACCGGCATCGTGTTCGCGACGCTCGCGGGTGCGCGCCATGATCGGCTCGTGATCGCGGGCAAGCACGCAGAGCTCGTGCATGTCGTCGATCGAGACGAGGCGGCGCGTGATCCGTTCGCGCTGCTGCGCAAGCGCGTCGTCGTGCTGTCGGTCGCGCATCCGCAGGTGCGCGCGGCTCGGGACGGCGATCCGATCCTCGCGGCGTCGCACCTCGCTCGCGCGGTGCTGCTCCAGCATCGGCTGCTCACCGAAGCTCGGTCGCGCAAGATCGTCGAGTACGCACTCGAGCGCGTGGGAGTCAGCCGATGAGCATGCGGCGCGCGGCGCCCGGGCCGCAGCTATCGTCCGGACGCATTCGCGTCGACGCGGGCAAAGCGATCGCGAAGCTGCGCGAGTATCAGCTCGCCGATCGCACGGCGTGGGTGCTCGAAGCGATCCGCGCGGCGGTCGCCGCGAAGGCGACGCGCATCGAGCTGCGTGCCGACACGAACGACGTGTGGCTGTCGTGGGAGGGCGAGCCGTGGCGCGACGAGGTGCTGCCGCGCTTGTTCGACGAGCTGGTCAGCCCGGCGCCCGCGAGCGAGAACCATCACGTGCGGCTACTCGCGGCGGCCGTCAACAGCGCACTCGGCATGGGACCGGTGCACGTCGATGTCGTCGCGATCCACGAGGCCGGCGCGATGCGCGTGCGCTACACGCCGGCGATCCTCGTCGAGCCTGAATCGCAGCTCGGCGAGTCGGCGCTGCGCCACGTCGCGCCCGAGCCGATCGAGCGACCCGAGCATCTCGAGCCGGGCATGCTCGTGCACCTGCGCCGGCGGCTGACCGACTGGAAGGTGTTCAGCGCGATTCCCGAGCTCGCGCGAGCGCGCGAAGCGTGTGATGACATCCCGGTCCCGCTGCATCTCGGGGACGATGTGCTGCACCGCGACGCGTCGCACGACGTGCTGCGCGTGCCCCTCGGCGAGGGGCTCGACGGATTCATCGCGGTCACCGATCTGCGATTTGCTGCGGCAGCCGGGCTGCTCCAGGTCGCCGAGCGCGGTGTCGTGCTTGCGGAGTACGGGCTCGCGTTGCTCGAAGCCAAGCACGGCCTGCTGCCGCTTCGTGTCTATATCGATGCGCCGCGGATGCCGACGAATGCCTCGCGCTCGCAGGTTCGTCGCGATGCGTTTCCGATCGCGGCTGCCGAGCAACGCGCGCAGAAGCTGCTCGAGCGCGTGATCGCCGAGCTTGCCGCGATCACTCCGACCAACCCGCACGCACGCGCGTCCGCGCTGCGCATGATCGCAGCCGTCGTCGGCGGCGACCACGGCACGTCGAACTGGCACGTCGATGTGCCGTCGCTGCGCGGTCCGTTGCGCGAGCTCACGAAGTTGCCGCTCGTGCGCAATGCGGTCGGCAAGCCGCGTCCGCTGACGTCGCACTGGCGCGCCGAGGTGCACACGGGCGGCAAGCCGTTCGACGAGGAGCTCGCGCCGTGGCTCGACGACGTGCTGTGGGCGCCGGCCGGCGATCCGGCGACGCAGCTCGTCGAAGGCGCCGCCATCGACGTGCGCGGCATGCGCCGGCTCGCGCGCTGGGCGCGCCGCCAGCAACGCGCGCACAAGAAGTTCTACGCGCACACGCAGCGCGAGGTGAAGGTGCTGGCAGCGGCGACGCCACACGTGCGTGCACCGCTCGGCCTCGTGGTCGAAGGCAGCGCGGTTCCACAACAGCTGTTCGAGCAGTTGCAGGGAGAGGTCTGCATCTACACCGAAGGCACGGTCGGAGCGCTCGCCATCCTGCTCGAAGGCCGCACGCTCGATCGCGTCGAGTTCGACAGCCCGCTGTCGTTCGACGTCGTGATCGACTCGCCGAACGTGACGCCGGGCGATCGCTATCGCGGCGTCAAGCGCGACGCGGCGTACAAACGTGTCGAGCGCGCGATGCGCGGCGGACTCGCGCGTGCACTCGAAGCTCACGCGCTCGCGAAGCGCGACCCGGATCACGCGGAGATCGACGGCAAGTTGTTTCGCAAGGGCTTCGGCGTGCTCACCGAGCTCGGCGTGCCGGTCCGCGGCCCGCTCGCGAAGGCGCCGGCTTATCCGAACCGCGACGGGACGTGGATGTCGCTCGCCGACCTCGCGAAGCAGCCGGTAATCGGCGTCGTTGCGCCGAACAGGCCCGGTGTGGCCGTGCCGGCGAACCGTCCGATCCTCGCGCTCAGCGAGCCCGATCGCATCGCGCTCGCGCAGCAAGTGCCGGGCCGGATCGTGCCGTATCGCAAGTTTGGCACGACCAACGTCGCCCAGACCTTGATCGCGAGTCTCGTGATGCAGGGTGGCGGATCGTTCGTCGTGCGCGAGGCCGGCGTCGTCGCGGCGCTAACGCCAAGCTCGAAGGGGCAGCTGCGCTTGTTCCACACCGGCGTCGAGCTCGACGAGCGCGACTACAGGGGGCGATGGCTGCCGTGCACGATCGCGATCGACTGCGATGCGATCGTCCCCGACGATAACTGGACGAGAGTCGTCGACGACGGTGGGCTTGGCTCGCGCAACTACGCGGAGTGGGAGCTCGCACTCGTGCGCGCGCTCGCGTGGGCGGTGATCGGCAAGCCGCCACCCGAGCTCATCACCGGCACGCGCGTGGAGCTCGATAGCCGTCTCGGCAGTGCGTTGTGCGATGCGATCCGCATGCACGATCCAACGCAGCTGCTCGGAGCTAGTCTGCTCGCGATGCTGCGCGCGGCGCCGCTCGTGCGGTTGCTCGGCGTGGCCGGCCGCGTGAGCGTCGATCACGTTGCGGAGCTGTTCGACAGCGGGTTGCCGTACATCGAGAGCGAGCTCCTGCCGGTCGAGGACTTCACGCCGGTCATCGCGAGCAAAGAAGTCGCTGCCACGCTCGCCAAGCTCGCCGGGCGTACCGCCGTCGCAGCTGCGCACACGGTCGAGAGGTTTCGACGCAAGGCGCTGCGCCGGCGCAAACTTGAAGCGCATCGGCTGCGTGCGGTGCAACCACTCACCGTACCAGCTGAGTACATTGCCCCAGTTGCGGGTTCGATCGCGCGCGGCGTCGTCGGCTTGAAAACGAGTGGAGTGCTCGCGGGCATGTTCGAGATCCGCGTGGCGGTCGAGAGTCGAAGCTTCACCGTGATTATGCCATCCCTTAGTGAGCTGCCGCTGATCGCGGCGGTCGAGATCCCGGAAGCGCACTGCGACGACACATTCGGGTCGATCAGCGACGAGACCCGACGCGCGATCGACGCTGACGTCCGCGCCGCGATACCGCAGCTGCTCGCGGAGATCGCGAAGCGCAGCCCGCAGCTGCTTGGCGATGCGCATCCGGCGCGCACGCTACTCGCCGCCGTGAAGGTCGGCGACGAGCACGTCCTGAAGCTGCTCAGGGCTGCGCCAGCGTTTCATACGCTGCAGGGCCGGCGCGTTTCACTCGACCAGGCGGCGCACCCACGGCTGATCATTTCGGTCGCGTCCTGGGTCGGTGACTGGCTCGGCCCCGACCAGGGCGAACCGCCGCATCAGCTCGACGAGCCGATCCTGTTCGTGCCCGATGCGCTGCACGACGTGTCGAGCATCCTCGACAAGCTACACAGGGGCGCGGTGATCGACGTGACCAACGAGGTGGTCCGACTGCAGGCGCGCCGCCGAGTCGCACGTGGGCTCGTACCGTCCCCGAAGGCGCGCAGCGCGCTGCCGCAGCTCAAACGCTCGCTCGCATCGCTGGGCACGTTCGGCAAGCAGCTCGGCATCGGCGAGATCGGCCTCGTCGATGCGCCGTCGTCGATGGTGACGCTTTACGAGGGCGGCGTGCAGAAGCGGACGGAAGCGGTCGATGTCATGCCGTCGATCGATCTGGCCGTCGAGCTCGCCGAGCCGGTGTCGTTCAACGAAGTAGTGCAGCAACTCGCGACCGCGCTCGTCAAAGAGGTGCTCGCCGCCGTCCAGCCCGACCTGCTGCCGATCGGTGTGCAGCGAAACCTGTTCCGCGCTGCGCTCGCGCGGAAGCTCGACCGCGACGTGCTCTTGCCGTTGCACCGGTGGCGCGACTTCCTAGATCAGATCGATCAGCACGGCGACGTGTGGATCGTTACTCAGCCGACCGACCTGCTTCCGCTCGACGACACGCGCAAGGTGCTCTACTTCGAGCGCAGCACCTACGACCTCGCGCTCCAGCACAACTGGGATGTCGTCGACGCCGAGAAGGAGCTCACGCTCGATCAAGTCGCTCGCTCGAACCGCGCGCGTAGACCGGCGGTCTCGCTCGACTTGCCGTGGCGCGAGGGCGTACTCGCCGAGGTGACACTCGACGGCAACGGCGTGACCGCACCGCGCGGCAGGCTCGCGGTGATGGCGCCGAGCGCGGCGCACTGGCGCGGCGTGTGGCCGCACATGAAGATGCACCCGTTCGACAAGGCCGAAGATCCGTGTCGGTGGCCAACGATGGCGGTGATCGACGACGCGCGGCTCGTCCCGGATCGCACCTGGTCGTTGCCGCAGAAGAACGACGAGTGGCAGGAGGTCGCGAAGGCGTTGCGGATCGCGAGCGAGCAAGCGCTGACCAAAGTCGGTGAGGCACCCGAGGACGCGCTCGCGAGCTTGCGCATCAACAACCATGCGTGCGCGGACGTATCGGCCCTGCGCAAAGCGCCGAAGTCGCTGATCCGCGGCCTGTTGTGGCTGACCGGCGATCCACGCCGGGACCTCGGCATTCGCGTCACCGACCAAGATCGCACCCGCACGTTCACGTCCGCCCACGAGCTCGCGATCGGCGGCAAGCTGTTCGGGTTCGCGCCCGACGGCCTCGACATCGACCTCGCACTCCAGCAGCTGTGCTGGCAGGCGCACGGCAAGCTCGTGCGCCAGCTGATGAAGGCCGAGCATCCCGATCCCGATCTGGTCGCCGCGCACGTCGCGCACGCGCTGTTCGTCCAGACCCTACGCCCGACCGACGCGCGGGGGATCGAGTTCCCATGCTTCTCGCGGCCACTCGATGCGCGCGCGTTGTCGTCGTTGTTCAAGCGCGAGGGCGACGTCATCGTGATCAAACCGGATGCAGCGCGCGATCCGGATCCGGACGCGATCGAGCTCGTCGACGACGGCAGCACGCTGGCGAACACGATCATCGCGGACCTCGGCGATCGCGTGCACCGCCCGCGTGCCGCGCCGAAGCCGCGTCCTGCGCGTGAACGGCCGCCGACGCAGCCACCGCCGCCGCCGGTCGCGAAGCCAAAGCCCAAGCCGCAGCCGCCCGCGCCACCGCATCCGCTGGACGGTCTCGTCGCGAAGCTGCGCAGCCGGCTCGCCGACCTCGGCATCGGCGGCTACGGCTGGCGCATCGTCGATCTCGCGGAACCGATGTTCGCGTACGGCTACGAGATCGAAGTTGCGGGCGACAACGTGCGGCTGCGTGCGCTCGCCGCCGCACTGCTAGCGAACAGCCCGTTCGCCGCCGCCGGCCTCGACGTCGTGATCGCGCATCTCGTGACCGTGCTGAACGTGTCGTTGACCCAGATCACCGACGCGCACGAGGCGCACGCGCTCGGCATGCTGCTCGTTACCCCGCGGTCTGCAGGCCCGCCGCGATCCCGCCAATCGTCGTGAACACGATGCGCGTGAGTCGCTCGGCGTCGCCGGCACCGGCGCGGCGGCGGCGCAGCGATTCGATCTGCACGTGTGACAGCACGTCGAGGTGCGGATTGCGGCGCTCGACCGACGCGACGAGATAGGGCCGCGATGCGAGCTGCGGTGTCATGCCGAGCGTGTCGCGTAGCGCGTGCACGGTCTTCGTGTGCTCGGCTTCGATCAGCGTGAACAGCTGCGCGGCGTCCGGATCGGCGAGTCGCGCGTACTCGCGTGCGACATCGATGTCGGAGCGCACGAGCGACACTTCGCAGTTGCGGACGAGCGCGCGGAAGAAGCGCGAGCGCTCGCACAGATGGCGAACACTGTCGACGCCGAGGTCGGCGACGAGCTTCTCGATCGCGGTGCCGACGCCGAACCAGCCGGGGATCCCGTGACGACTCTGCGTCCACGAGAACACCCACGGGATCGCGCGCAGCGACTCGAGTGACATCCGCGCCGCGCGTGAAGCCGGTCGCGAACCGATCGGCAAGTGCGCGACGTCTTCGATCGGCGTCGCCGCGAGTGTGTAGCGTGCGAGCAGATCTTCGTCGGCGGTAAGC
>DATDCH010000559.1:0-4991 GCA_036524455.1 Kofleriaceae bacterium
CCGAGCCACGGCACGATCAAGGTCGACGGCGAAGACCTCGCGCACGCGCCGCGCTCCGCACGTGCGAAGGTCGGCTTTGCCGATCAACCGCCCGCGCTCTACGAGTTCTTCACGGTCGAAGAACACGTCGGCTTCGTCGCCGAAGCGCGTGGTGCCGAGCCGAGCGCAACCGCGGCCGTCCTAGAGCAACTCTCGCTGTCGAAGATCGCGCACCGGCCGTGCCGCGAGCTGTCGTTCGGCATGCGCCAGCGCGTCGGTCTCGCGGCCGCGCTCGTCGGGCCGGTCAAGCTCGTGCTGCTCGACGAGACCCTCAACGGTCTCGACCCGCACGCGTCGCGTTCGGCACGCGCCACGTTGCGCGCGGTGGCCGATCGCGGGGTCGCGATCTTGATGTCGACGCACCTGCTCGGTGTCGCCGAGCGGATGTGCGATCGCATTCTGATCATGGACAAGGGAAAGCTCGTCGCAGACAAGCGCGGGGGCGAAGTGAAGGCGTTGCTCGCGCAGGGTCCGAATGCCGTCGAGGACTTGTACGTGTCGCTGATCGAGGACGAGGGCCCTACGTGACGAGCAAGCAGTGAGAGTTTGGCGGCGTCGTCCGTCGGCGGTACCCTAGGCGAAGATGGACTTCGAGCTGACCCGGAAGGTGCTCGCCGCACTCGAACGAGAGCAGGCGGAGTACATCGTGTTTGGCGCAGTCGCTCTGGCACTTCACGGAATGCCGCGAGCAACCGAGGACCTCGATATCTTCATCGCGCCCACGTCTGTTTTTGATGATCCCACCATCGAAGAGATCACGGCCGATGACCGATTGGGAGAGTACCCGGCCGTGCAGTACGTGCCGCCATCAGGCCCGTTTCACATCGACATCCTCACCCGGCTCGGCGAGCTCTACACGTATGCGAGTCTCGAGTGCGAGCGTGTGGACTACGAGGGGCTTGCCGTCAATGTGGTGACTCCCGATCAACTCTTTCATCAGATGAAACGGTCGACCGTCCGAACGAAAGACAAGGCCGACGCCGAACGCATCGTTGAAGAGTTCGGATTCGAGGAGGACTGATGGGCGTCAAGAAGTTTCGCGACGTGTCCGAAATGAAGGATGTGTGGTTCAAACCGGGCAGTCCCGAGCTGTTCGCCGCATGGCGCCATACCTGGGCACTCTCGGATCAGATCTGCCCGCTTTCGTTTCCGCCTGGTGTCTACAAGCATCGCTCGATCGAAGATGCCGAGCGACTTCGAAGACAATGGGAACGCGCGAACTTCGTCGCGCATCGCGAACGCATGGCTGCGAAGAAACCCGGCTCTTGACCAGCAAGCAGTTCATCCGCTGGTCGCGACTGAACGAGAAGCGCTCCGGCAACGCATCGCGCGGTTGGCTGGTCGCGGTCCTCGCCGGCGTCGCGCTCGGGGCGTTCGTGCACTGGCGCGCCGATGCGGCGGGACCGCTCGCCGCCAGCCGCGCCTGGCTCGCCGGTGCACTCGCCGCGTTCGCGCTCGCGTTCATGCGCGTGCCGTTTCATCTGTACTGGCGGCAAGACGCTGCGCTGCTCGCGCAGCTGCCGATCGGCGGTGGTGCGCTGTTCGACGCCGCATGGCTGCGCTGTTTGCGCGCGGCGATCGCAACCGTGATCACCGTCGCGATCGGTGCACTGCCGCTCGTGCTGCTCGATCGCGATGCGGTGTCGTACGCGACGCGGGAGTTTCTGCCGACGCCGATCGCCGGGCCGTCTGCGGCTGGGCTGACGCCGATCGAATTCGCGCTTCGCCATTGGGGGCTGACTGGCGTGCTCGGCATCTCGGCGGCATGCCTGATGCCCGCCGTCGCGACCTGGGCGGCGTCCCTCGTGACGCGCGGCAGAGATGCGCTCGAGCTGGTGACGAAGCTCGGCGGCGCGCCGGTGCGCGAGACCGCGGCGCAGGTCGTGGGTCAAGAGCCGCACTCGTCGGGGTCGAGCGCGATCCTCGGCGCGTTGCCCGGGTTCGCCGCGACCGTCGTGATCGTGATGGTGATTATCGTCGCGCCGTGGCTGTACAACGGTGAAGCTGCGCTGCCGGCTGGTGTGGTGCTGATCGCGCTCGCTGGTACGAGCGTGCTCGCGATCGCGGGTGTGAGGGCGCTCGCGCCGCGCGTGATGGGGACGATCCTACGTGACGTGTCGGCACTCGATCGTCAACGGTTGGCCACACTCGAAATTCGCCCGCCGACCGCGATCGAGCGGCTGGTCGCGAGCATGCTCGGCGAGGCGGCCCTGCCCTATCGCAAGGACGCGCGGCTGATGCGGCGGCGCTATCCGATGGCGTATGCGCTCGGTGGGCTCGGGTTCCTCGTGCTCGTGATCATCGGATTCGCGCGGCCCGCCGATCCGACGCCATGGCTCGTCGCGGTTCTCGCCGGCGCGGGCATGTATTCCGTCGCACTGACCGGCCGCTTGTTCAAGCCACCGATCGAGCTCCCGCGCCTCGCCGCCACGCTGCCGATCGCCCCTGCGGCGCGAACGCGCGCAAAGGTCGCTTGGGTGATCGCTTGGGCGACGGTGTTCGTCGTGATCCCGCTGGTGTTCGCAGCCGCGCGGCTCGCGTAGCGCTGGCACGCGCACTGCACTAGGTCGCGCTCGCCATGACACCGATCAGCGACGCTCTCGAGCTTCTCACTGCGCAGCACGAACAGATCGAAGACCTCTACGAGCAGGTGAGACAAATCGGAGACGAGGCGGCATTCGTGGAGCTCACGGACAAGCTGCATACCCACCTCGCGCTGGAGCAGGAGCTGTTTTATCCGGCGCTCGGCCCGCAGCTCCCGCGGGCCGTGCTCGACGAATTGTTAGCGGAGCACGCTGCGATCAAGCAGCTGCTCGGCGACCTGCAGTGGCTCTACCCACGCGAGGCCGCGTTCCGCGTCAAGCTCGCGTCGCTCGGCGAGCTGCTCGCTGGCCATTCGGCGTGGCAAGAGGACGAGCTGTTCACGAAGACCGCGGAGACGATGTCGCAAGACGCGCTCGCCGCGTTGTGCTCCCGGTTCTACACGTTCGATTCGGTCGCGATCGCGGCCTAGGCGATCGTGCTCTAGCGCTCAGGGCGCATGGAACACGTGGAGCGAGCGCACACCGGTGGCGATCGCGCGCCGGTCGCGGCGGGCGAGGTCGAACAGGCAGACCACTTCGGTCTGCCGCCCCGGATCGACGTTGACGATCAGCGATGCGACATTCGCGAGCACGAGGTAGAGGCCAAGACCCGCTCCCGGTTCGTCGGTGGTCGCCGGGTTTGGCCGGCCGCGCTCGTCGCGGGCGCGGCGCACGTGATCGATCACGTCGCGCTGGCGGAGCGAGCCGAACCCATCGCTGACCGAGATCGCGAGGGTTTGATCGTCGCTGGCCCAACGCAGCACCGCTTGGCGGTCGCCTTCGGTCAGAGAAATAGTCGGCCGCGACTCGCGCGGCGCGTCATGCAACGCGTTCATCAGCAGCTCGTCGATCACCGACGCGAGCCGGTGCACGATCGGCTTGCGCGCGCCGACCGCTTCGGCCCATGCGCTGACCTCGGCGATCGCGGCGCGCTTCTCGGCGTCTGTCTTGACGACGCGTTCGCCGATTCGCGCCTCGCGCGTCAGGTATTTTTCGAGCCCGAACAGGTCGCCCGATACGAGCTTCTCCGAGGTGATTCCCAGCTCGCGGTCCTCGGGATCGCGAACCAGATGGCTGACCGGCGCCTCCAGCATCAGCGTGATCAGGCCGTCGTCATCGAGGTCGTCGCCAACCACGACGACGGGGGCCGCCGCATCGCGCAGGCGGTCAGCGGCGTGCTCGCGTGTGGCTCGATCGACAACAAAAAGCGCTACTTCGCCCGGTTCGACCGGTAGCTCGGCGTGGTGCTCGACCTCGACGCCAGCGCTGCCGAGCGCGTTGCCGACGACGGTGCAGACAGCCTCGTCGCTGCAAACACAGATCGCGCGCGCCCTCATGAGCCGAGCAGCGTAGCGGGGTGCCTTACATCGGTCAATTAGAGAAAACCCCGTTGCTGGCGCTGCTTTCGCAGACCCGGTACGATCGGTCGTTCAATGGCGGGTCCTCCGATCCGACGGCCTCCGACGAAGCCGCCGCCGCTACCGGCGCGCGCTCCGATCGCGCCCGCGCCCGCGAAGACCGACGTCGTGCCCACACAACAGGATCCCGACGAGCGCGACGAGGTTTCGGAGATCACGAAGAACCTCGAAGCGCCGGATGCAGGCCAGCTCGTCCAGAACATGCTCGTGATGGTCGCGAGCGAAGCCGAGGCACTTCTCGTCGGCGATGACAGCGATGGCCGGCTCGCAGACCTGAACGTCCGGACCGCCCTCGCGAGCTGGGATGGCTTGCGCGAGCCCGAAGAAGCGATGCGTTATCTCGAGCTCGCCGAGAACCATCCGCTCGCGCCGCGCCTACATCTGTCGGCGGCGCTCGGCCAGCGCGCGCCCGAGCCCCTCGCGATCGTGCAACTGCGCGTCGACGGACTGCCGGCGAGCGACATGAAGACCGCGCTCGCCGTCGAGCTCGCCGAAGCGTGGCTGTTCCGCTACGGGCGCGCCGAGCAAGCCGCGGTGCTGTGTGACGTGATCCTCGCGCAGGAGCTGCCGCCCGCGTGGAAGCCGCACATCGCGCAGCTCGCATCGCTCGTCTACGCCGCGATCGGTAAGTGGGATCGCGTGGTGTCGGTGCGGCGCGGCGCGCTCACCTCGTCCTCGAGTCTCGAGGAGGTCGCGTCGACCGCGGCGTTCGTGCTCGATCGCGGCAACGACGCGCTAGGTGCACTCGCGCTGTGCTGGGAGGCGATCGAGCGCATCGACGCGAGCGAAAACGGCGGCGACACGCAGCCATCGATTTCCCTGTCGCGTGCAGGTCAGCTGCGCGTGATCGACATCGCGATCGACGCCGCAGCGCGCGCGAACGATCCGCGCATGCTCGAGCTCCTCGACCGTCGCGGCGAGCTGGTCACGTCGCTGCCGGGGGGCGCGCTCG
>DATDCH010000560.1:0-4838 GCA_036524455.1 Kofleriaceae bacterium
CCGACTTGCTCGTGCCGCCGCAGACCGGGCCGACGAAGCTGCTCAAGCCGAGCGCGATCGCAGAATTCACCGGCCCGACGAACCTCGTCGAGCCACCGACGACACCGAAGGAGCGCCAGGAGCCCGAAGCGCTGCCGCCACCGCCTGCTGCGCCGCCGATCGCGCCGCTCTTCGAGCCCGCGCGACCAACGCCACTCGCGTTCGAGTCGCTGTCGTTCACCGAAGCACCGACGCTCACGAAACCTGACCGCTGGCCGCCGCCGCGGTGGCGCAAGCCGCTGGCGATCGCACTCGCCGCACCGCTCGCGTTGTTCGTCAGCCTAGCCGCATGGGGCGTGCTCGGTGCGAAGCGAACGCGGCGACCCGCCGTCGAGCAAACCCGCGTCGAACCAACGCGCATCGAACAAACGCGCGCGACGGCGGATCACGACGAACCGGCTGCCCAGCCGATCAGTGTCGTGCCGATCGAACCCGAGCCCGCGCCGGCCATACCAGCCGCAAGCGAGCCGAGCATCGAGATCAGTTCCGCCGTCGCGCACGCCTCTCCACCGCCTGCAAGAAAACGTCCAGCTGCGAAGTCCGCGACCAAACGTCGAGCGGCGCGCAGCGTGCAACCGTCCCGCGCCGTCACGCCGTCTCCACCGCCGCAGCCTGAAGAGGATGATCTCGATGCGCTGCTTCCTCATTAGCTCGCTCCTCGTCGTCAGCTCACCGCAACTTGCGTTCGCCGATCGCAAGATCAGTGCAGCCGCGCTTGCCGAGCTCGAACGCGGCGAGGCCCTGTTTCGCGCCAAGGAGTACACCAGCGCGATCAAGGCGTTCGATGCGGGCTACGCGCTCGATCCGCAGCCGATCTTTCTCTACGACAAAGCGCAGGCGCAGCGCCTGGCCGGCGACTGCCGCGCCGCGATCGGGACCTACAACGCGTTCCTCGCGACCGAGCCGGCCGCGAGCGAGGCGTCGCGCGCGCGCAAGAACATCGAGAATTGCGCCGCGCTGCTGCCGCCTTCGGATCCCGAGCCTGTCACCGACGCAGAACCAGCGCCGTTCGAGCCTGCGCCTCCTGCGAGCACCGAACCGCCGCTCGAGGTCCACCGCGAGAGCGGATGGTGGAGCGATCGGTTCGGCGTCGTGCTGATCACGAGCGGCGCGATCGGCATTGGCGTCGGCGCCGGCTTCGCGATCGCAGCGCGATCGGCAGCCGAAGACAGCGCACTCGCGACGAACGTCATCGAGTGGTCCGACGCTCAACAGCGCTGGAGTCGCAATCGAATTATCGGCGGTATCGCGGTCGGTGCGGGAGCAGCGTTCGTCGTCGGCGGCGTGTTGCGGTTGTCGCTGCGCGACCGCGGCGTTGCCGTCATGCCGGCGGGAAACGGCGGCGCCATGGTGTCGCTCGGAGGTGCATGGTGAAGGTGCGCGGCGTCATGGTGATGGCGGCACTCGCCGGTTGCGGTCAACCCACACCGCTACCGTGCACGGGCTACGGCGTCGGCGTATGCAGCGCCGAAGGCCTGTGCATCGCCGGTTGGTGCGCGGAGCCCGACATGGACTGCGCGTCGGGCTATCGCTATCACGAATCTGCCGGCTCGCTCGGCGGCGACTGCACCGATGGCTCGGGCTCTGGATCCGGCGGCAGTGGCCAAACGTTCGCCGACGATCCGCACGTGCTCTTACCGGGCGACATCCCGATGACCGTCGACGCCTCGCAGGCAGCCGATGACGTCGACCCCGCGTGCGCTGCGCCCGATGGCAAAGACGTGATGTTCGACATCACCGTCCCGATCGACCTCACGCGGATCTACGTCGACACGCACGAGACGAACTATCCGATCGTGCTCGCGGTCTATGAAGGCAGCTGCGTATCGCAGACGAAGAAATTCATCGAGTGCGTCGATGCCGGGCTCGGCTCGTGTGACGCGAAGACGAAGCAGTGGAGCAAGGTGCTGCGCCCTGGCCCGCACTGCATCGTCGTCGATCAACCGCCGGGTGTGCTCGGCTCGCCGAACCTCGCAGCCGTGCGCGCGATGTTCGGACCGCCGGTGCAGCCCGCGACCGCCGGCGTCACGAGCGGCTCGACGTGCGCCAACGACTGGGGCCCGAGCTCGACCTGCATCTCGCCCGATGGCCCCGACACGGGTTGGTTCTTCATGGCGTGCAGCGGAAACTTCACCGCACGCATCCCGACACCGTGGGTCGGCGATCTCGAGCTACGCGGTGGCGACGGAGCGCCGCTCGCGTGCACGGACGCCGGCGCAGGTCTCGCGTTCTCGATGACGCGACCGGAGCCGAGATGGATCGTTGCGCATCAAGACGGCGGCTCGTGCGGCACCGTCACGATCACGATCCAGTGAGCTAGCGACCGAACGGGCGAACCGGCATCGGCTTCCACGGCGGCGGCGCCCAGCGCGCTTCCGGGTTCTGGCGCAGGAACTCGATCCGCGTCGTCGGTTTCGGGGCGGAGGGCGCTTGCTGCACGTTGACCGTGCCGCCCCACCCGTTGTTGATCTGGTTGACGTCGCCCGACAAGGGGGCGCGCACCGTCGTTTGGCCGCCGGTCACGGTCTCGAGGTCTTTGAGGTCGATGTTCGTCATGATGCCCGTCGCTAGTGCAGCGCGAGTGCCACCGCGAACTACGCGAAGCGACTCGATTGGCGGTGGCTAGTCGAGTCGCGGCCGTCTGGGGGATTGCCCCTCGATTGCTGCGTTCTCGAGGGAACGCGTACTCGAGGGAACGCGTACCGCGGTTGACGTTAGAACTGGAACGGGTAGCTGAACTCGGCGCCGTTCACGCTCTTGCCGAACTTCGCTCTACGCATCGCCGACGCGACGCATTCGCCGAGTGCCGAGTCGGGAGCCTCGGTGACGCTGACGGCCTTCACCGTACCTTCGCCGTCCACGGTGACCGCGAGCTTCACCGTGCCCTTCGCACCGTTCTGCTCGCCGCACGCAACGACCTTTGGCTTGATCTTCTCGACGCCGGCTTTGACCATCGCGCGATCGAGCTCCTCGGGCACGACGTTCTTCGGCGTGAAGCCATCGGCCGGCTTGAACCGCTCGCAACACGGGCGATCGTACTTCGACAGCACGCAGCCAACTTCATCGCAGCCCGGATCCGCGACGACCTCTGGATCCGGTTTTGGCTTGGGCTCGCCGGGCTCGACCGGCGGCTTCGTCGCGCCTTCGGCCGGCGGCTTCGTGGTCGGCGGCTTCGTGGTCGGCGGTTTCGTGGTCGGCGGTTTCGTGGTCGGCGGTTTCGTAGCCTTCGCAGTTGGTGGTGGCGGAGCCTCTTGCGCAGGCTCGACCGCGATCGCGGCAGGCTCGGCCTTCGGCGGCTCCGGCGCAGGCGGCGGTTCGGGTACCGGCGCAGGCGTAGGTGGTTGCGTCACCGGCGCCGGCGCAGGCTCGCTCGGCGTCATCGTAGCGGCTTGCGTGGGTTGGTCGTCTTGCGGATAGAACGTGATGAACGCGAAGAAGCCGAGTCCGAGCACGGCGAGCGCGATCACGATCTTGAGCAGCATACCGGCGCCGCTGCGCCGGATCGGATAGACGAAGTCGCCTTCGGGTAGATCGCCGACGCCGATCGGCCTCTCCAACGCGGCCGCCAGCGGATCGACCGGCTGTGCCGTCTTGGGTCGGCGCACCGGTTGGTTCGCGAACAGATTCGAGATCGGTGCAGGTCCCGCGGGCTCGTCTGCCGCCTCGCTCACCGGTGCGGCTTGTTCGGCTCTCGCCGTTTCGGCAGCGGTCGCCGGCATCGGCGACGGGATCGATGATGGGATCGAGCGCGCCCACATTTCCGCTGCATTCGGCTGCGGCGTTGGACGCGACGGAGCCTCGTGCGTGCTGGCCGCGCGCGCCGTCGGTGCTTCATCGGCGCTCGTGTCCCACGCGTCGTCGACGCGCGTGGTTCGCGCTTCGTCGGCGCGCGTCGTCGGAGCCTCGTCTTCGACGACACGGGGCGGCGACGCCGCCGGCCGCCTCATCGCTGCAGGCGTCGGCGGCGGCGTGGCCTGTTGCGGACGCGGCGCCACGACCTTCATCGGCAACGGTGGTGTCTTCGCCTCGTCACGCGTCAGCAAGATCGGCGGCGTTTTGCCGTCGTCGCGCGTGGCCGGCGTCGCCGGCGGCGTCTTCGATTGACGAGGTGGCGCGCCCGGCGTCGAGCGCGCGATCGGAGTCGCGAACGGCGGCGTTGCGAGCGCTTGCCGCGACGCTGGAATCGTTGGTGCGGGTGCCGGCGTGGACTGCCGCGCCGGAGCGGCCATCGCCGGTGAGGACTGCCGTGCCGCTGGAACCGTCGGTGCCGGCCCGGCCTGGCGTGCTGGCGTCGCTACCGGCGCAGGCTTGACCACGCCGACCGGCGCAGGCGAGCGCACCATCGGTGGCAATGCCTGGGTCGCCGTGTTCGTGCGCGGCGGTGCGGTGAACGTCAGCCCCTCGCTATCGTCGTCGAGCGCCGACTCGTCTGCGCCCGGTGGCACACGCGGCAGCACCCGGGCGCTGTCGACGACGCGCGTCTTCGCCTGGTGCGCCGACATATCGACGACCTTCGTCAACGCGTCGTTCGCTTTGAGATCGATCACTTTCGTCTGCGCGTCGTTCTGCGTGCTGAGCTTGATCTGCTTCTCGAGCTTCGCGAGGTCGATCGGCTTCGTCGGCGGGTCGTCGGTCCTACGCGCGATCGTGTTCGCGGTGCGCGGCTTGTTGCGTGCCGGCAGCTTCGGTTGCAGCCCCGGACCCCCTTGCGTCTTCTCCTTCTCGGGCGACACGTGGAGTGGCACCGCTTCGGGCTCGGTATCGGGACGCGCAGGCGGCGCTGCGGAAATCACCGGCGG
>DATDCH010000561.1:0-9405 GCA_036524455.1 Kofleriaceae bacterium
GAACCGATCCGCACCCTGGTTGTTCGAATACGCCGAGCGTCCCGCGAGCGACACGAACACGTCCGTGCTGCGTGTCATCAGCGAGGTCCACTTGCCGCCGCCCGCGTTGTCGGCGGTGTCGGCGTCGAGCAGCTGCTCGAAGCGCTTGCTGACGTCGAGCACGATGTTCTTCTCTTGCAGACCGGTGCCGACGCCGCCGGGGTCGGTGCCGCCGTGCCCGGGATCGATCACGATCTTGGTCTGTGCCGACGCGATGCTCGGCAGCGCGATGCACAGCGCGATGAGGAGTGCGCGGATCATGGACGCACCTCCAGGCGACCGACGAACACGCCGCCGGTATTGTCGTCGAACGCGATGCTCGCGCCGTCGGGCGAGAAGCTCGGCCGCCGTTCGACGATCCGATCGGTCGTCGTGATCGGCAGCGCGCGATCGGTGGTGACCTCGTAGACGAACAGCTCGGAAGCGACGATGTCGTGACCGTCGTCTTCGGTGACCTCGTAGGCGAGGCGCGTGCTGTCGGGCGACCACGCCGGTGCGGTGCCTGGGCCGATGTGGCGGAGCACGCCGGTCGACCGGATATAGATGTAGAGACCGGTGGTGAGGCCTTGGAACGCGACCTTGTCACCATCCGGCGCGACGACCGCGCCGAAGAACCGATCGCCCGAACCGATGCGCGACAGCTGGTTCCTGCGATCGACGACGTACATCCGATCGTCCTGCGCGAACGCGACGGGCTTTGCGGCCTGTGCGGCGGTCACGCGCTTGTCGCGGGTGACGACGAGATCGCGGCGAGCACCAGCGCGGTGCGCGCGATACGCGATACTGCCGTCGTGTTGCCAGCGCGCGAACACACCGGCCTCCGCCTCGTCATTGAGTTGCTCGATGCGGCCGGCGAGCGTCGCGACGAACAAACCGCGCAGCTGCGGACCGGTGACGAGCAGCTCGCGCCCATCGGGCGAGAACTGTGGGCCAATGTAGTCACCGCGCGCGACCACGCGGGTGTCGATCAAGCGATCGGCATGCGCGAGGCTGGCACTGACACTAACCAGCACGAGCGAGAGCAAAAGGGATCGACGCACGGCGCGCCGGAGTTGCATGAACCGTGCAACTCCTCCCGATTAGTTTCCTGGCGGTTACACGTGCAAACTGGCGGATAGGTAGAGGACAGACGTGAGCAGGGCAAACCGTTGTGCGCAGCCTGAACGTGGAGGGTGGGAGTGATTCGCCATCACGTCCTCGTCGCTGCGTTGCTCGTATCGTGCAAACAGCCCGCGCGCGACGTGCAATTCGACGATCCCGCGCAGGCGTCCGAGCGCGTGAAAGCGCTGGTCAGCAGCTGCGAGGGCGTCACGCGCGCGCTCGATCAGCTCGCACGTGCTCGCGTGAACGGCCGTCTGCTCGCGGGGCTCGTCGACGATGCGATCGCAGCCGCGCAGTGCAACGACGTCACGGGCGCGGTCAAAGGCAAAGCAGCGGCGCATCAGCTCGCGCGCGCTCGGCTCGACGACGCGAAGCCCGACGCCGCGCTTCTATACCTGACCGATACGCACGACGTCGCGGTTCGCTATCGCCGCGCCGAGCTATTCGACCGCTTGGGGCGCAGCGCCGAGGCAGCGCGCGAGCTCGACGGGATCGTGCTCGATCACGAGGCGCAGGCGCTGCAGCGCATGTTGCTCGTTTCGGTTGCGGCGCGTGCGGGGAAATCCGTCGAGGCCGCGCGCCTGATCGATGCGGCGCCGCTTCCCGATCGACCGCGGCTCGCGCATCGCGCGGTCTCCGATGCACCCGTCGATGTGCTCGCGCCACTCGCGCAGGCCGGGCAGCTCGAGCTCGCACTCGCCGTCGCCGATCGACTCGAGCCGCTGCAAGGCCCGGCGGCCGTGCTGAGCGCGCGTGAGGTGATCGCGGCGAAGGAACCGACGGTCGCCGAGCACTGGGATGCGCTCGGTCGCTCGCGGATCGCCGCCGGCAAGGTCGCCGAGGCACTCGAGGCGTGGGATCGCGCGATCGAGCTCGCACCGGCGCAGCCGACGTTTCGCCTCGCGCCGATCCGCGCGCTGATGATCGCGGGAGATCCCAAGCGCGCACGAGCCCGCGCCGAGTCGCTTGGCAAGCAGGCCATGAAGGCCGGCGACGTCGAGCTGCTCGTCACCGCATCCGCGGGCGCCGCCGCGGTCGGCGAGGGCAAGCTCGCGATCGAGCTCGCACGTGCGGCTCGCGCGAAGCGCACGACCGACGGTCGGCTCGCGTTTCTCGTCGCGCAGCGGCTTGCCGAAGCGGGTGAAGCGCGTGCAGCTGCCGACGCGTACGTCGAGCTGCTCGTATGCGGTGCGCATGGTCGCGCGTGGCATCGCCACGAGGTCGCCGGCAAGCTGTTCGCGCTCGCGAAGACCGACGCGCCGATCGTGCGCGCCGCGCTCGATGCCAAGCGCAGCTGCACGGTCGTCGAGCCCGACGACCTCACGCAGTACGTCACGCCGTTGCGGCGCTAACCGCGAGACAGCGCTTCGAGGCACATGCGCTTGAGCGCGTCGGCTACATCGGCGTCGCGGCGCGCGAGCACGAGCAGGCCCTCGATCAGCGCCGGCTGCGTGATCGCACCGAGTGCTTCGCGCAGCACACCGAGGCCGCGCTCCGCTTCGGCGCGTTCCTGCTCGAGGTGTGCGAGCGCGATCGCGACGGTGTGCTTGCAGAACTGCATCTTGATGCCGATCGGGCACGTGCACTCGTAGGCGAGACCTTCGTCGCGCATCCAGAGCCGCACGACATACGGCGCGCGCCCGCTCTCGCTCGGTCGCACGACGCCCTTGAGCTCGCCGCGGCTAGCTTCCACGCGCATCACGCGCTTGGCGCTGAAACAGCGCTCGCCGCGTTCGAACGTTTGACTGCCGACGATCACCGCGATGGTTTCGCGATGCAAAATGTTCGCAATCCCGCGTTCCACGTACGCAAGACGCCACGCATTTGCTGCGTGGTCAAGATTCCGAGATCGACAACGGCGCAGCATTTTGTTGCGCCGGCGCTACCCTTGATCATGAGGACCGACCTGACACGAGACCAAGTCGACATGCTCGTCGGTGCGACCGTGATCGAATTCGGCACCGGCTGGTGCGGGCACTGCCAGCTCGCACGCCCGCTGATCGACCTGGTGCTCGGCGAGCATCCGGAGGTGCGCCACCTCCAGGTCGAGGACGGCAAGGGCAAGCGGCTCGGCCGCACGTTCGGCGTCAAGCTGTGGCCGACCCTGGTGTTCTATCGCGACGGCTCGGAGGTCGCGCGGCTCGTCAGGCCGCGCCGACTCGAGGAGGTCCGCGACGCGATGGCCAAGCTCGTGGCGGTCTCGAGCAGCGAGATGGCGGCGGCGCGCTAGACTCCACCTATGCGCATTGCTCTGACCGTGTCCCTGCTGGTAGCCGCATGCGGTGATTCGAGCGCACCCGAGCGCGTCTACATTTCGGTTGGTAGCGATGCGGTGACGAGCGTGCGTGCGGTGGCCGCGATGCAGGGCGCACCGGCCGAAGTTCTCGAAGCGGGCGGCGACGTCGCGGTGCTCGCGGTCGAGCCCGGCGAGCTCGACGATATCTCGCACGTGATGCACGAAGAGTTCGGTCGTTGCGGTGGCTTCATGGCGCACGACTCGCTCGCCGATGCGCGGGCGGCGTTGCACCCGCAACCGCAGCTCGTTGTCGATTACACGATCGATCACCGACCGGTCGTCGAGGCGGTATTGCCGGCGCTCGATCGCACGGCGATCAAGGCGACGATCGGCGAGCTCTCGGCGATGCCAAACCGCTACTACCGTTCGGAGAGCGGCGCTGCAGCCTCGACGTGGCTGCGCGATCGCTGGCGCAGCTTCACGACGCGATCCGACGTCACCGTCGAGCTGTTCGACCAAGGCTATCCGCAGCAGTCGGTGATTCTGACGATTCCGGGCTCGACGCGCCCGCACGAGGTCGTCGTGATCGGCGGCCATCTCGATTCGATCACGATGCTCGGCGGCAAGAACGGCCGCGCACCCGGCGCCGATGACGACGCGTCGGGCATCGCGACGCTGACCGAGGTCGCGCGCGTGCTGCTCGCGAAGCACTATCGGCCGGCGCGCACCGTCAAGTTCATCGCGTATGCGGCCGAGGAAGTCGGCCTGCGCGGCTCGCAAGCCGTGGTGCGCGACTTCAAGCAGAAGAAGGTCAACGTCGTCGGCGCGCTCCAGCTCGACATGACGAACTACAAGGGCTCGGAGAAAGACATCTGGCTCATGAAGGACTTCACGAGCGCCGAGCAGAACACGTTCATCACGAAGCTGATCGACACCTACGTCGGCGCGACGTGGGGCCTCGACGCGTGCGGCTACGCCTGTTCCGATCACGCGAGCTGGTATCGCGCGGGTGTGCCGGCGTCGATGCCGTTCGAGGCGCGCATGCGCGACCGCAACAAGTCGATCCACACCAAGGACGACACGCTCGAGCTCAGCAACAACAACGCAGACCACGCGATCAAGTTCGCCAAACTCGGCGCCGCGTACACGATCGAGATGGCGAAGGGCGAGCTAGGCCCACCGGGAAGCCCGGGATCGAGCGGCTTCGCCCACTGGAAGCTGATTGCCCTCCTCGGCGGCCTGTTAGTTGCGGCCTCGGCGCTCGTTCGCCGTCGCTAAACTGTCGACCTCCCGCGCAGCGTAGCGCACGCGCACGGGGAGTCTGCGTGTGCACCCCAGGCGTACCCGATTGACGACGGCGAGTTGCGCCGGTTCCGTGGGGCACGTCTGATGCACATGTCGACGCTGTCATGAACATCGAAGTCACTTGCCGCATGCCACGCGACGAGCTGCTCGGGCTGCTCAACACGATGTCGCCGATCGAGCAGCAGCGGATCACCGCCGAGATCGAAGTGCAGCCCGCGCCGACCGATCTGGTGATCCGCTTCAAGGAAGCAAACCAGCTCTCGCACGTGCGCGTGATCGTGATCGGCGCGAGCTTCGTGGTGTCGTTCTGCTGCGGTCTGCTCGCGGTTTTGCTCTAGATCGCCTGGAGGTCGGCCCAGTTCGGCCCGACCTCGACGCCGACCCGTAGCGGTGCTTCGAGCGCGAACGCGTTGCGCATCGCATCCGCCGCCAGCCGCGCGGCGTCGGCGACCTCTGCCTCGGGCACCTCGAACAGCACCTCGTCGAGGATCTGCACGAGAGGCACTGCGTGGAGACCGGCTGCGCGCAACGCGCGATCCGCGTCGAGTAGGCCGCGGCGCGACACGTCGGACACGGAGCCCTCGTGGGTCGCCCGCCGTGACAGCCGCTCCGCGTACGAGCGATCGTGCGGGTCGAGCGATTCGAGCCCACCGATCGGCCAATGCCGACCTGCGATCGTGACGATGTAGCCGCGCTCGCGCGCGAGGCGATGCTGCTCGTCCTGGAACTCGCGCACGCGCGAATACTTGCGATCGAAGCGCGCGATCAGCTGCTTCGCTTCCTGTGGCGTCATGTTGAGCTGCAGCGCGAGCGCGCTCGATCCCTGGCCCGCAAACGTGGCGAAGTTGACGACCTTGCCGATCTGCCGCTGATCCGGCCCGATCGCATCGACCGGGAGCTCGAGCACCGCGGCCGCGGTCTGCACGTGGACATCCTCGGCGCGGCGCAGCGGCTCGACGAGGGCAGGGTCCTTCGTCAGGTGCGCGAGCACGTGCAGGCCGAGCTGGTTGTAGTCGACCGACATCAAGCGATGACCGGGTCGCGCGACGAACGCACGCCGGATCCGCTGCATCTCGGGCGTGCGGCCGGGCACGCGGCTGAGATCGGGGCTCGTGCTGACGATGCGCCCGCCAAACGAACGCGCGTGATGAAACCACGCGTGCACGCGGCCATCACTCGAGATGTAGCCGCGCAGCGAGTTGATCCAGTTGTCGCGCAGCCGGCGCAGCGTGCGCCAGCGCAACACGAGCCGCACGATCGGGTGCGCGTGCTCGATCCGCTCGAGCGCCTCGTTCGCCGTGCTCCAGCCTGTCTTCGTGTGGCTGACGATCGGCAGCTTCAGCTCCTCGAACAGCACGTGGCCGAGCTGCTTGCTCGAGTTGAGGTTGAACGCGTGGCCCGCGATCTCGGTGATCTCGCGCTCGAGGTCGGCTTCGATCGGCGCGAACGCTTCGGCCGCACGATCGAGCTCGCTCGCGTCGACACCGATTCCCGCGAGCTCCATGCGCACGAGCGTGTCGGCGAGCGCGAGGTACTCGGCATGCAATTTCTCGTCGACCTTCGGCGCCATCACGCGCCACACCTCGGCGACCGTCTCCGCGTAGAGCGCCGCGTGGCGCCCGGCGACGTAGGTGTCGAGCACGCCCCAGCCTTTGCGCTTCTGACCGACGCCGCGCACACCATCTTCGCCGGGCAGCGCGCGACCGATCACGTGCTTCGCGACGATCGAGAGCTCGTGCGTCGCCCAGTTGCTCGGCTCCGCGAGATGCGACGCCACCGCGGTGTCGCCGACCACGCCGGCGAGCGTGATGCCGAGCTTGCGCAGCGCCGCATCGATCACCTTGCTGTCGTGCCCGAGCTTCGGCGCGCGCGCATCTTCGAGCCACGCGCGTAACGCTCCCATCTGCGCGGCCGGCACGTACCACGCGCGCTTGCCGCCCGCCGACAGCGCAATGCCGATCAGCTGGCCGAGCACGGGTGTCGGATCCTCGACGAGCGCGTGCAGCGCGACCGGCTCGCGCCCGAGCGCGGAGAGCGCACTCGCAACATCGGTCGCGCTCTCGCAAACGGTGACGTCGATCCGCTCGTCATCGCCCGACGCCAGGTACTCGACGAAGCCGAGCTCGCGATACAGCGCGTTGCGAGGAGCGGCCGCCGGCGCCGCATACGCGAGCTCCGCGAGCGGCTTGGGCAGCGCGCGCTCGCGATCGAGCTTCGTGCGTGCGAGCTCGACACCGATCGCATCTCCCGCGGCGCGTAGTGCGTTGCCCGCTCGCCCACCGATCGAATCGATCGCGGCGAGCGCACCGGCGACCGACCCGTACTTCTCGAGCAGCCCGGTCGCGCCCTTCGCGCCGATGCCGGCGATACCGGGCAGCGCGTCGTCGGGATTGCCGACGAGAGCGAGCCATTCGCCGACCTGCGCGGGTGGCACGCCGAACCGCTTCGCCACCATCTCGATCGTGTAGCGCGCGTCTTTGTTCGCGTCGTACCACCACACACGCTCGTCGACGAGCTGCGCGTAGCGCTTGTCGGTGCCGACGACGATCACGTCATCGCCCGCTTCGATCGCCGCGCGCGCGTACGACGCGACGACATGGAGCTCGCCGGGCGCCTCGACGACGTGGAGGCCGAGCGCTTGCAATAGCGGGCCGAGCCGCGGCAGCTGCTGGCGCAGGATCTCTGGCCACGCATCAGAAGGCGGCTGAGTCTCGATGACTGCCACCGCGCGGGCCGGGGTCTTGAACGCGATCGCTTTGTCGAGCGCACGGGCAACGGCAAAAAGCGCATTCACCGGCTCGCCCGACGGTGAACGTCGATCGATCGGCACGGCAAAGTAGCCGCGCGCCAACACGTTCGTCGCCGAGACAACCAGTGTGCGATCCATCGCAGGTGAGCGCGTTATCGCATGCGGCGCCGCCGAGGAAAGGACGTACAATCGATTCCGTGCCGGCCCGTTGGCCCTTGGTCTGTGCGCTCCTCGCCGCCTGCGGCAGCGGAGAGCCGCCGGATATCGTCGGCCTCGAGGATCAGGTCGCCGTCGTCGGCCAGCAGTTCGTGCTCGAGCTCGATGGCGTCGATCCCGATGGCGACAACCTGGTCTACAGCGTAGAGGCCGACATCGCGCTCGACGGCAACGCGACGGTGACACAGACGCCGAGTGGCATGGGCCTGTTTCGATGGACGCCGATCGCGTCGGATGTCGGGCTGCACGGGTTTGACTTCACGGCCTCCGATGGCTCGAACGACACGACGGTGACGATCGAGATCGAGGTGCGGCCGGCCTCGGGCGGGGTCCCGGTGTTTCGCCAACCGCTCGGCGCGGGGCGCGTCGTCAACCTCGCGACCGATCCGTGCGTGATGCTCGACATTCTCGTCGAGGACCAAGACACACCGCAGGTGACGATCGCGGAGGAAGAGCCGTTGATCGACGGCGCGATGTTCAACCAGATCGATGGCGTGTCCGCGGAATGGCGCTGGTGCCCATCGACCGCGCAGGTCGCCGCGAGTGATCGTTATACGCTGGTGCTGTCGGCGGATGATGGTGACAATCCGAAGACGCTGAAGAGCTACGTGATCGTGATTGCGGGCAGCGGCGGCGCGCCTGCGATCGTGATCAACGAGGTCGACTACGACAACGTCGGAACGGATAGCTCGGAGTACCTCGAGCTGTTCAATCCGTCGGGCGGAAGCACGTCGCTTGCGGGTCTCGCGGTCGTGCTCGTCAACGGCGCGACGAACACCGAGTATGCGATCGTCGATCTGTCGCCGCTCGTGTCGCTGTCGCCTGGCAAGTACCTCGTGATCGGTGGTGCGTCGGTGACGGTGCCGTCGGCGGCGCTCAAGCTCGATCCGGTGTGGACGACCGACGAGATCCAGAACGGCGGGCCCGATGGCATCGCGATCGTCGACACGGTCAAACAGGTCGTGATCGATGCGGTGTCGTACGAGGGCTCGATCACCGCCGCAGCGATCACCGGCTTCTCCGCGCCGATCACACTCGTCGAGGGTCAGGCGCTCGATACGTCGGTCGCGGACTCGACGACGCTGCTCAAGACGTTGTGTCGGATTCCGAATGGGCAGGACACGAACGAAGCGATGGCGGACTGGACACTGTGCAACTCGCGCACGGTCGGCACGGCGAACGCGCCTTAGCGAAACGTCGTGCCGAGGCTCAGCATGAACGCGGTGTCATCCGCTTCACCGGGCGGCGGTCCGTGTTCGCCGAGCCATTTGCGCTGACCGACGCTGAGCGAGAGCCACGCGGTCATCCACTTCGATAGCTTCTGCACGCGCGTGAGCGAGACACCGACCATGCGGTAGCTACCGCGCGTGCTCGCGCTATCGACGCGGTGATAGCCAGCCTCGACACCGACCTGGACTACTTTAAAGTCGTGGACGATGCGCAGCGATGCGCTCCAACCCTCACTGCTGAACAGCGGGCTCGTCCATGCGGTCGATTCGACGCGAGCGCGCGTGCGCGGTCCGATGTCGAGATCGACGTGCTCGGTTTTGACGTCGGCCTCGAAGCCTTCGACGTTCGAGCGCAGCGCGGTATCGATGTCGAGGTGGAGCATCGGCTCGGTCGGATCGCGCGTGAGGCCCTCGCGTAGCGAGGTCGTTTCGTCGCCATGCGCGATCCCACTCGAGAGTACGAGGATGGCGGCGCAGCGACGCACGCCGCTTGGACCTCGCACGCGGCGGAGCGGTTGCTCAGCGGAGGT
>DATDCH010000562.1:0-4297 GCA_036524455.1 Kofleriaceae bacterium
GACGAGCTCCTGGCTCTGACCGGACGACTTGCGATCCTCGAGATCGCGCGCGTCGCTGAGCACGAGGTCCGCTTTCTCACGCGCCTCGAAGACAACGTCGGTCGCGACTGCGCGAACGGCTTCGGATCGTGTTGCCAGCTCGAGATCCGTGTGCCGCCGCTCCGAACGCAGGCTCTCGTTCGTCGAGCTGCGCTGGTGCGGGTCACGCTTGTCGCCGTTAGTCATCCACGGCCACCGTACCTGGTTTACGTGGTGCGAACCGAAGTAGTTCCGCGCACCGGCCGGATTCGTCCAAACGAGAGGCGAGCGTTGACGCACACCTTCGATTTCTCACTTCTTCGACGGTTTGTGACTGTCGTTGCCCGGCTTGTGAGCTGCTTTAGCGTCCTGCTTGTCCTCGCGCCTGTCCTGCTTGTCTTCGCGCTTGTCCTCGCGCTTCTCTTGCTGCGCCTCGCGCCGCTCCTCTTTCATCTCGCGCTTGTCTTCTTTCATCTCGCGCTTGTCCTCTTTCATCTCGCGCTTGTCGTCTGCGCGCGCCTGACCCGCCGCGGTGGCGTGTGCACCGCCGCGGTAGTGCACGTACATCGACGGGCGCTCGATGCGTAGGATCGGCGCGGGTGGGCTCGTGACGCGAACCCAGCCGCTCGTGTGATAACGACTCTGGTACCAAACGCCACCGTCGTAGCGCCAGTACATGTTCGACGAGTAGAAGATCGGCTCGTCGTAGTCCTCGATGACCTGCACGCCCGCGCTGACGTAAACCAAACGCGGTGTGGTTACCGAAGCGCTGTAACGCGCCGAACCCGACGCGGCGCAACCACCGACGACGAGAACGAATAGAAGCGAGCTGATCGATTTCTTCATGCGCGCTGCTTGTGCACCGAACGTGCCGGGGGCTTTCTCGCAGGTTGGCGCCTGTCGCACCCCTTCGTTGGGCGAGCGCGCTCCTCGGACAGCACGAATGCGGGCCTACGCCGCCCACGCGACGGTTGGTGATAGACCGCGCCAACCGCGCAGCGTAGAACGGTCTGTGGCCATCATTCTCATCGTCGACCAGGACATCGAGTTCGCGGAGCTCATTCGCGATGGCCTGCGCGACCGCAAGTACGTCGCCGAAGCCGTGCATTCCGCGCGCGACGCACTCAGCTACCTCGAACGCAATCCCGTCGACATCGTCGTCGCGCACGTTCACCTCAGCGAAGTCTCTGGGCTCGAGCTGGTGTCCCGCTTGCGCGATCGCCAGTCCGAGACGCTCGGGATCGTCGTGACGTCACACGGCAGTATGGACACCGCGATCAAAGCGATTCGCGCCGGCGCCTACGACTACATCAGCAAGCCCGTGACACTCGCCGCGCTCGAGGTTGCCGTCGCGCGCGCGGTCGCATATCAAGCGCTTCGCCGCGAGGTCCAGGAGCTTCGGTTGACCGTCGCGGCCGCGCGTCCGGTCGACACGATCATCGGTGACAGCCCACCGATCCGCGAGGTCACGTCGCTGATCCGACGCGTCGCCGGAAGTGATGCGACGGTCCTCATCACCGGCGAGAGCGGCACCGGTAAGGAGCTGGTCGCGCGCGCGATTCACAACCTCTCCGAGCGCTGTCATCTCCCGTTCGTCGCGGTCAATTGCGGAGCGTTGCCGCCGGCGCTGCTCGAGAGCGAGTTGTTCGGTCACGTGCGCGGCGCATTCACGGATGCACGCGAGAATCGCCACGGACTGTTCGTGCAAGCGGGTGGCGGCACGCTGTTCCTCGACGAGATCGGCGAGATGCCGATCGACATGCAGGTCAAGCTGCTGCGCGTACTGCAGGAGCGCATGCTGCGACCCGTCGGCGCCGACATCGAGGTGCCATTCTCGGCACGGTTGATCACGGCGACAAATCGCGACCTCGAGACTGCGATCGAGGACAAGCGGTTCCGCGAAGATCTGTACTACCGCATCAATGTGGTGCAGATCGCAGTGCCACCGCTGCGCGCGCGTCCCGGCGATCTGCGCATCCTCGCAAACCACTTCGTGCACAAGATCGCTGCACGTGGTGGTCGACCACTCGCAACGCTCAGCGACGAGGCCGCACGCAAGCTCGTCGCGTATGACTGGCCCGGTAATGTTCGCGAGCTCGAGAACTGCATCGAGCGCGTGATGGCAATCGGTAGCTCGAACGTGATCGACGTCAACGATTTGCCGCTCAAGATCCGCACGCACGAGGACATCGAGACCCCCACCGCGACCGGGCAGTCTGACGAGCTGATCACGCTCGACGAGATCGAGCGCCGCTATATCCGTCAGGTACTCGCGGCTACGAACAACAACAAGACCGACGCGGCTCGCATCCTCGGTATCGACCGCAGATCGCTGTATCGCCGCCTCCACGACGGCGATCCGGTCATCGTGGTCGCCGAAGACAACTGAGCTAACGCTTCGGAGGCTGACGTGCGAGCCGCATGAGCAACTCGCGCGCTCGGTCGCGGCCGACGGTCGAAACTGCGCGCACCGCATCATCGCGGCCAATGCTCGCCGCGCTACGAGCGCCGACCTGGTTGCCAAGACCGGAGTAGAGCGCCGCGAGGCAGAGCTGGAGTCGCCATAGCGCAGCCGGCGGCGATTCGGCGCGGTCGAGCCGCAGGCCCTCGAGTCCATGTTCGAGCTCGGAGACTGCCTTCGGCAGCTGGTGTGAATCGACGAGCGTGCGAACGAGCTCGAGATAGGAGGCGACGATCAAGTCGTCGTTGCCGCACACGAGCGCCTGGTGCACGGCATCTCGCAGCGGTGCGAGCAGCGGCCGCTCGCTGGTCACGAGCGATCTCGTCGGCACGGCGGGCAACGCGACTGGCTGCCACTCGCGCGTGATCGCCTCGGTGGAATACGCGGAGACGATGCTCCCGCGAGCGAGGCGTGGAGCACCGTCGATGGTCGGTGCGCTCGTGATCGGCAACGCCGCGGCAAACTGTGCCGCGGACGCGAACCGATCGCGCGGATTGCGTTCCAGCGCGCGCATGACGACAGCCTCGATCGCCGGCGCGATCTCTTGCTCCGGGCTACGCAGCGACGGCGGGAGCACCATGCCCTCGACGTGTCGTTGCATGACCTCGTCACTCGAGCCGCCGCCGAACGGCGTGAAACCGGTCAGCAGCTCGTAGAGCACGACCCCAGCGGCGTACAGGTCGGAGGCAATCGTCGGCGGACCGCCTTCGATCAGCTCGGGTGCGAGGTAGTCGGGCGTACCCGACAGCATGCGATCGCCGTCGTGCATCGACTCGCCCGAAAACCGCGCGAGGCCGAAGTCGATCAGGCGCGCGTGGAGCTCGGCGTCGGCGGTCGATTCGACGAGCAGGTTTGCGGTCTTTACGTCCGCATGCAGGATGCCCCAGGCGTGCGCGTGGTCGAGTGCAGCGAGGAGCTGGCGCACCACCTCGACCGCACCGTGGGTGTCGAGCGGTCCCTGATCGATCACGAGCTGCTCGAGCGGGACGCCTGCGACGTACTCCATCACGAGGAACAGGTCGCCGTCCTCGCCGCCGAAATCGACGACGCGAACCGTGTTTGGATGATCGAGCTGTGCACCCGCACGCCCCTCGGCGCGAAACCGGCGGCTGACGTTCGGATTGCCAGCGAGCGCGGGATGCGGAAGCTTGATCGCGACGCGCCGTCCGCTCGCGACCTCGATCGCGCTGTGCACGGTGCCCATGCCGCCGCTGCCGAGCGTCTCGCCGAGGATGTATTGGCCCTCGAATAGATCGAAGTTGCGGTTGCTCATGATGTCACCACCGCGTCCGGAAGCACGACATGAAACGCCGTACCGACCGGCGACGACTCGACGCTGATCGAACCGTGATGTGCACGCATGATCTGTTGCGCGAGGAACAGACTGAGGCCGATGCCCGTGCCGATGTGCGGGTCGTCGCTGCCGCGCCGATAGGCATCGAACATGGTCGCGATCGCTGCTGCAGACAGTGGTATTCCCTGCAACTCGTTGTGCACCGTGATCGTTGCCGCACCATCGGTGTGCGACTTCACGCCGACTCCGACGGTGCCGCGCTCGCGCCCGTACTGCGCAGCGTTGGTGAGCAACGCGCGTACGACTTGCGCGATGCGATCCTCGTCCCAGATTCCGCGCACGTCCGCGACGTCGACAAGCACGATCTGATGCTGCGGGTGTGCAGCAGCGACCTCGTGAACGACGTACGTGACGAGCGGTGCGAGGCGCGTGTGGGAGCGCGCGAGTGGAATGCCGCCGCCGAGGCGCGCACGCGTCAGATCGACGACATGATCGACGATCCGGGCCAGCCGTTTGGTGAACGA
>DATDCH010000563.1:0-10058 GCA_036524455.1 Kofleriaceae bacterium
AACGCACCTTCGGGCATCACGACGATCACGCTCGCCGTCGAGCTCGCTGCGGTGCGAAGGCGAAGGCCGATGCCGCCGGTGTTGACAACTCGCGCGGTCGTGCCGACCGTGGCGCTGATCGTGGCGGTGTCGGACTTGTCATCGCTGTCGTCGGCGCCCTCTTCTCCCGTTGACGTTTCAGGATCGGGCGGCGCTTCACCGATGCACGCGGTTACGAACAGGACGAGGATGGCGAGCAGTCGCATGTCAGTTCACTCCAGGAGGTTTCCGGCAGTGCGCTGCTCAGCAACGGTCGTGCCGCGAGCGCGCGCTGCGGTGTCGCGCAGTTGACCGGCTGGCTTGTGGAACGTTGTCCTCGATGCTGAGGACCGTTTGCGTCGCGTAGTGCGCTACATGCGCGTGTCGCAGCAGAAAGCGTAGAAAATTTGTCAGGTCCAAACCGGCTCGGGTTACTACCGCGCAAGATGACCGACGCCGAGGCGATCGAAGCGACCAGGCAAGGCAATCGCCATGCGTTCGCCGAGCTCGTCGCGCGCTACCAGCGGATGGTCGAAGGCGTCGCCTACTGCGTCGCCGGTGAGCGCGCGCTCGTCGATGACATCGTGCAGGACACGTTCGTCACCGCCTGGCGAACGATCGACTCGCTCCGCGACTCCAGTCGGGTGCGTGCGTGGCTCGGCGGTATCGCGCGCAACGTGGCGCTCAACGCCCGCCGGCGGCGCACGACACGCCGCGAAGCACCTGCGATCGAGCTCGTTGGCGATCGCACCGTGTTCGATCAAGTCGTCGAGCAGCAGCGTGATCGCGAGATCGCGGCGGCGCTCGAGCGACTGCCGCGGCGGTACCGCGAACCGCTCGTGCTGTTCTATTACGAGCACTGCACCGTCAAGGAAGTCGCCGACGCGCTCGCCCTGCGCGAAGACGCGGTGATGCAGCGATTGTCGCGCGGCCGGCGCCGGCTCGGCGAACAGCTCGCCGCGCGCGTCGAGGTCGGGCTCGAGAAGCGCCCGTCGCGGACGGCGCTCGGCGCGGCGCTGCTGTTGCTGCTGCCCGCGCGTGCGGCACGTGCTGCCGCGCCGGCGAAGGCCTCGCTGCTCGTCGCGCACTGGCGCATTCCCGCCGCAGGCCTCGCGGTCACCGCCGCTGCCGTCGTGCTCGGCCTGGGCGTCCAGCGCAGCAACGCGATCGCGGCGAAGGCGCAGCCTCGCCCCGCCGAGGCCAACAAGACCGCTCCCACGCCACCTCAGCCAAAGCTCCCCGCCGACCCGCTGAGCGAGCGCGTCATTTCCAACATCTCGATACCCAGCCTCGACCCGGTGGAAGCGTGCCGGCGCGCGATCAGTGGACTCGTGATGGCGACGCTCGATCCGAAGCTGTCGCTTCCCGGGGAGGACCGGGTCAACTACATGCCACCCGCCGACGTCCTGGCAACAGCCCGCGCGATCTCGACGCGCGCCGCGGCACAATGCGAAGGCACCACGTGGCCAGAGATCTACATGATCTGCGAAGGCACGCGCGCCGAGATCCTCGACGGCAACATCACTTGCTATCCCTACGATCCGTTCGCCAGCTAACTTCGCGGCGCTACAGCTCGGGACACGACGAGCCGCACGGTGACATCACGAGCGTGCCGATCTCCGTGAACGTCGAGAACGAGAACGCGAGCTCGGCCGTCGACGGCGACACTGCGACGACACTCAAGGTCTCGTCGGAGTACGCGAGCGCGCGCACGGTGAACACGCCGTCGGGTGCGGTGCCCGAAACGCCGCCGAACGAGCAAGGCGCGCGGTGGCTGAATATCCCGGGTGAAAACTCGATCGCGACGTAGTCGACCATCAGCGATGCGCACGACACGCCCATGTCGAACGTCCAGTCCACGCGGAAGTTGATAGTCCCGCCGAAGTAGAGATACGCGGTCTCGTCGAGCCCATCGCGCATGTCGATCTCGGCCATGCTCATGTTCAGCGGAGTGCCTGCGGGATCGAGCAAGGTACCTTCGACCCGGTAGCGTTCACGCGCGATGTCGGCGAACGTCGCGGTCTGCTCGGCGGCGCATGGAACCGTGAGCTGCTTACCCGACGCCGGGTTATCGAGCCCGACCAACTCGAGCGCGATCTCGGGCGTCTCCTCGCGGCAGTCGCCATCGAACCACTCGACCACGAGATCCGGCAGCTCGGGATCCGGATAGATCTTCATGCAGCCGGCGAGCGCCAGCGCGGCGATGGATGCGAGCTCAGCGCGGCGCAAACTCGACTCCGATGTACGGGATGATCGGCAGACCGAGGACGTCTTCGTTGCGATAGACGCCGTTCTCGTCGGGATAGCTGTCACGGTATTCGACGTTGCGATGGTTCGTGATGTTCTGCAGATCGAAGAACAACGTCATGTTGCCCCATGACTTGTCCCACGTGCGATCGATTCGTATGTCGAGCTGCCAGAACGTCGGCAACCGCTGCCACACCTTGAGCTTGTCCTCGTTCTCGTAATCACCGTCGTTCGGGGTACCGGCCGGCACGATGAAGATCGGGTTGCCCGACGCCGCGCTGAACCGCGCGCCGAAATTCCAGCGATACGCGGTCGTCGCGAACAACAGATTGAGGCGCAGCGGTTGATCGAGACCATACGGCTGCCAGCCCGCCTTCAGCGCCGGCTCGTACTCGCGCTTGGCGCGCGACCACGCGAAGTTCGCGAGCATGCGGTACGACGGTAGGTCGTAGCGCAGCGATGCTTCGACACCGTACGTGCGCTGCTTGCCGACGTTCGCCTGATACCCGTAGAGGCCGAGTTGTTCCTCGAGTAGCTCGCGAAACACGAGCTCGAGATCGAGCCCGGTCGGCCGGATGTTCTTGTCGTTGACGTCGACGAGCGTCTTGCGCCCTTCATGTGCGAACGCGGTGATCGATGCGAGCAGGCCGGCCTCGGGAGAGATCTCGACCGCGACCGTCGCCTGATCGACGTACGAGCTCTTCGCGTTCAGGTTGTCGGCGAACTCGTCGAAGTGGGCCGGTGACGGCGGCTGGTGAAAGCGGCCGAGCGACGCGCGCAGGGTCGACGTCGGCGACAGCGTGACGTGCGAGTTGATGCGTGGATCGATGCCCCACTGCTCGCCGAGCCCGAACCGATCGATGCGCAGACCGGGGCGCACCGACACTTTGTCGCCGTGCCAGTGGCGCCGCGTCTCGACGAACACCGCCGCGTCAGTCCACAGCACCGTGTTGCGCGGCAGCGGCAGCTCGTCCACGTCGTCTTGGCTGTGCTGCCTGACGCGGCCGAGGTACCCGCCGCTGACGTCGAGACCGGCGCGGATGAAGCCACCCGGATCATCGCGTAGCCATTCGCCGCGGCCACCGAACAGGTACCAGCGGCGGCTGATGTCGAGGATGTTCGGCTCCGCTGAGTCGGGCGGATAGTCCTTCGTGTACAGGGTCAGGATGTTCGTGCCGAGCGAAGGGCTCACGGTGTAGAGCGAGCGACCGAGCTTGCGCTTGTAGATCGCGCCGGCGCGCACGAACCCGAGGTTCGCGGCGGCGTGGCCCTCCGAGTTCGAATCGTTCGGTTGCGCCGCGTCCTCTGAGTTCGCGATCCGATCGAGCGAACCGAACAGGTACGTCGCGAGCTCGCCGCGCTTCTCGGGCTCGCCCCACACCGCGCGGAACTGGCCGTCGGTATAGCTCGGCAACGGATCGCTCGCCTTCAGCAGCGGCCGGATCAGCACGTCGAGGTACGAGCGGCGCAGCGTGGCGAGGAACGCGCCGCCCTTCGGGAAGGGCCCCTCGGCGCTGACCAGCGAGTGCAGAAGGCTGACCTCGCCACCGATGCGATAGAGATCGTCGCGCGGCTTGCGCGTGGTCAGCTCGACGACACCACCTTGCGTGCGGCCCATCGACACGTCGAACCCGCTCGGCACGACGCGCATGTCCTGCAGCGCTTGGGTCGGGAACACGCCGGTGATGCCGCCGAAGTGAAAGGCAAGCGGAATCTCGACGCCGTCGACAAACACGCTCGAGTCGCGCGGCGACATGCCACGCAGCACGACGCCGCCGAACGAAAACGGAATGCGCGCCGCCGCCGGCAGGATCGTGATCGCGCGCAGCGCGTCGTTCATCGCGCCAGGCGTGGTCGCGACCTCCTTCGCGGTCATCGTGTATGCGAGCGGCTTGCTCTCTTCGGGCGCCTTGCCCGTCACCTCGATGACCTCGCTGGTCGACTGCGCGAGCCGCACGACCATGCCGGGTTTTGCCGCCGCGCCTACCGTCTTGTAACCGTCGGCCATCACGGTCAGGCTGCCGCGGCCCTCGATCGTGAACGTACCGGTGTCGTCGCTGATCGCGACTTGGTCACCGAGCAAGATCGTCGCGCCGGCGATGGGGTCACCCGCTTCGTCGACGACGCGACCTCTGATCATCACGTCTGTGCGCTGCGCCACCGCAGGGGCCGTGAACGCGGCGACACAGACAAGAGCAACAGGCCACCGCATCAAAGCCCTCTATGGTTGCGACTGCCGCGGACTTTCATCGGTTGCCTGATGCGCTTTCACGACCGTCGTCTTGGCCGCTGCGCGCGATGAGGACGCGGCGGCGGAGCAGGACGCGGCAAGGGTACACGGGGTGGCCCGTGCACGGCCGGCTTGTCGGGCACGTTCGTGTTCGCAGGCAGCGTGCGCTTCAATAGCTCGCGCAGATCGATCTTCGGCATAAGGGTCTCCATGCAGGACGAATCCCGCGGTGTGAGGCGTCGCGTGCACGTGACGCAGCGCCGGCGGGTGATCGGTGATCGGTGATCTCCTGGCCGAACCGCTCGCGAACACGCAACCAATGTGGCGATGCCGCGACGTTCGCGGCATCTGGTCGGGTTCTAGCGAGTGGTGTCCATGATCGACGCGGAGCCCCGCGTCGACTCCCACTTTACTGATTCATGTGCGGCTGTCCAGTCCGAATTCAACACGGCCGTGCGCTGCGATGCACATCACGTGCTTGCCATCGTGCTCGTTGACGTCGTTAGCTCTAGGAGCCATGGGGTCCTTCGATCGGTTTCGGCAGCCGGAGATTCCGGCGTGGGCCGGGGAAATCTTCGAGGATGGGTTGAGCTGGCGCGACACGGCGCCGCGGCTGCGCGTGCAGCTCCACAGCGATCAACGGCTGGAGGCCGCGACGTTCTCGCTCGCGCGCAACATCGCCGACGATCTGTGGCTCGCGGTCGTGCTCGACCAGGACACGGCGATCCTCAGCATCACCGAGACGATGTATCTCGCCTGGCAGCAGCCTGCCGACGTCGTGTTCGAGCGCGCGATCGCGAATCTGCGCGCCGCGGTTCCGGCGGTGCTCGAGCACGACCCCGAGCTCCCGCCGCCGCTCGTGTTGTCCTCGAACGACAGCGATTACAGCTCCGCGGCGATGTACCTCGATCTCCCGCGCATCGTCGGCAGCACGTCACACGGCGCGCTCGTGATGTTCCCAACGCGCTTCACGACCGCGATCCTACCGATCGATGGCCAGCTTTCCGTGGAGCCGGTCAACACGATGCTCTCGGGTGGGCAAGGTCTGTTTATCGAGGGCGAGGGCCCGTTGACGCCAAATCTCTACTGGTGGCGGGCCGGCACGCTGCAACACATCCCGGTGATCACGAGCAAGCACATCGCGGCGGTTGTATGGCCGCGCGAGCTGCAAATGCTCATGCAAACCAACTGACGTAGAATGCCGCCATGTTGGCAAAGGTCGCGTTCACGATGTACCCGGTCACGGATCCGAAGCGCGCGCGTGCGTTCTATGAAGAAACGCTCGGCCTGAAGGTCGGCAGCCACGCGTCGAACGGAGATTGGACCGAATACGATCTGCCCGGCGGCGGCTGCTTCGCGCTGTTCAAGACCACAGACATCCAACCGAGCGCGAGCGCCGGCGGCAGCGTCGCGTTCGAGGTCGCCGATCTCGACGCGTTGGTCGCGAAGCTCGACGCTGCGGGCGTCGTGATCAAGCAGAAGCTGATCCACTCGCCGGTGTGCCGGATGTCGATCATCCTCGACACCGAGGGCAACGCGATCCTCCTGCACGAGCTCAAGAAGAAGCCCGCCTGACCACCTGGTTTCGCGTGGTTGCCGGCGTGTAGTCGGGCTGTTGTCGTGGCGATCGGGGTCGGCCGTTTACACCTGAAGCATGACGGCATTGGCGGCCCACTCCGACGTTCCCTCCCTGGTCACCGCGAGCAACGTCGAGAACGCGCTCCGCGATATCGAGCCCGTCGAGCTGCGCTCGCCGCTGATCCGCCGGGTCGGGGCCAGTGGATTCGTGACCGAGGACATCTTGTCGCGGGCGCATGCGCGGCTCGCGCGAGAGCGCGTCGACGCGACGTCGGTGCTGCTCGATGCCGGTTGCGGACGCGGCGGCCCCGGGCTGTGGCTCGCCGAGCAAACCGGTGCACGCCTCTATGGCATCGACGTCGACGCATATGCGATCGACCAGGCTCTCCGCAGCGCGCGCGGCTACAAGCTGCTCCGCGAACCGCACTTCGCGTGCGCCTCGTACGAGACCACGTGGATCGAGCCCGAGACCGCGCACGTCGTGTTCTCGCTCGACGCACTACACCTCGCCGCGCGCCCGCTCGAAGCGCTCGCCGAGCTCCATCGGATCATGATCGAGGGCGGCGTGCTGCTGTTCAACGTCTACGTCGCGGCCGGCGACGCCGACGCGCAAACCTGGGTGCAGAATCTCGAGACGAGCGGGTTCACGATCCTCGACATCGACGATCAGACGCGCAGGTGGCGCGAGGTCATGATGGCGAAGCATCGCGCACGCATCGAGCACGCTGCGTTCCTCACGCGGCGCTTCGGCACACGCGTCGCCGGCGAGCTGGCGTCGTCGCGCGCGCTGCTCGGGCTCGACTATGGTCCGTCGGTGATCGCCGGCACTCGCCGTGTCGAGCTGTTCGCACGCAAGCTGCCTAGTCACACGCCACGGCGCCGACTCGCGCACGGCAGCGTGCAGACGCTGTGCATGCCCGATTCTCGCGCTTCAGAGCAGGATCGGATTGCAATGGCTGTCGAGGACGACCTCATTGATCGTCTCGGCGAGTGACAGCATTCCCGCCTGAACCTGCGCGAGATCGTAATCACCGCCGTCGGTCTGCATCGGAATCGGCGGCTGTCCCTTGTACGTCGTGGTCCAGCCATCGGTGATGTGCTCCCACGTGAAGCGGCGCGGCGTGCCGCAGCGCTCGAGAAAGCCGGGCGGTGTTTTGCGCGAGAACGAGAACACGCGCACCTTCTCGTCGCGCAGTGCGGTCGTGGTCTCACTCAGCGTGCGCGCCGCGGGATAGTGGCCCTCGCGCGGAAAATCAGTCTTGTTTGTCAGGCCGTCGCCGTCGCGATCGCCGTAGTTATCCGGCCGCTCGAGGAACGTGTCGTCGGTCGCCAGGATCACGACGCGGGTCGCGTTGTCGCGCCACGGGAAGTCCTTCGCGGCCGCGTACAGTGCGTCGAGCGAGTTTTCCTCGCAGATCGGGTTCTGCGTCGTCGGCCCGCTCAGCCCGTCGCCGGGGTTGCGGTTGTTCGCCGTGAAGTTGTCCCGGTAGAACCGAAACGCCGTCTGCAGGCTCATCGCACTCGTGTGGACGACGCCGTTCTGCCCCGTGTTGTCGAGGAAGTGATTGTCCTGGAACACGATGAGGCCGAAGTGCGCGTCGGCCGCCACCATGTTGCTCGCGGTGACGACCTGCGCGATCTGCTGTTCGAGCTTGGTCAGCACGAAGTCCATCGAGCTCGACGTATCGAGCACGAACACGACGTCGACCACTTCTTCGCACTGCCCGGCGTCGGAGGTCTTACCGTCTCCGCTCGTGCCGCCATCCGGGTTGTCGCGATTGCTCGTCGGGCCGCATGCGATCACGAGGGGAACTACAACTGCAAGTGCGCGCATCGCGCGCGAGTATCCACGTGGCGCCGGGAGGCCAGCGAGGCGCGCGATGACAGCTCCTGACGGTCTAGCGTGCTGGGGTCGCAGATTCGTACACGATTAGTGCGCGACTCGATGTTTGCCTCGACGTCAGCCACGCAATGTCGTGTAGCTCCATGCCAACGGCGCAGACGACGATCGGCCGGCGCCGCGCAACCGCGGCAAGCCGAGTGATGACAGCCGTGAGCATCGCGCCATTGAACGGTGCATAGAGGAAGAACACCGAGCCATCGAGGTCGAGCTCGGCGGCGTTCGCGTGGACGAACGTCACCTGTGCGATCGCTAGCTCGGCACAGCGAGCACGCGCACGGCGCACGAGCGGCTCCTGGATCTCGATGCCGCAAGCGCGAGCACCCGACAGCAAGTGGCCCAGCATGACGACGCGGCCGAGACCGGAACCGAGATCGACGAGCTCGTCATCGGCGCGCAGCGGAACCTCGCGCACCATCGTCACGATCTCGTCGACACCGCACGGCAGGTACGGGACCGAGCCGCGAGGCAGCGCGACGTCGGGCGGTGGCAGCTCGATACCGAGCACCTCGTCGATCCACGCGTCGCGATCGACGAAGGCGACACTATGGATCAGCTCGGCGAGCGCTGCACCGTGAAGCGTGCCCCGAGTAACCTCCGCGCGGGCCTGCAACGCGCGACGCCGAAGCAACTCCTGCACAGCCTACTCAGGCTATCAGGTTAGTCGGGCGAGCACTTGAGCATCACGAGCGTGATGTTGTCGTTACCGCCGGAGTCGTTCGCGCGTTCGACGAGCTCGTCGACGGTGCGCTCGAGGTTCGTCGCGCCGTTGATGACCTCGAGAAGCTCCTCGTCGTCGAGGTGACCCGATAGCCCGTCGCTGCACAGTAGATAGACGTCGCCGGCGCGCAGGGCGTGGGTTTGCACGTCGACATCGACGAAGTCGTTGAGCCCGAGCGCACGCGTGATCACGTTCTTGTGCGGGAACCGTTCCTCTTCCTCGCGCGTCATCTCGGGGTTGATCTCTTTGAACTGCTCGAGCAACGAGTGGTCGCGCGTCAGCCGTTCGATCTTGTCGTCGCGAATGCGATACGCACGCGAGTCGCCGACGTGGGCGATGCAGATCTGATCGGCGACGATGGCTGCCGCGACAAGTGTCGTGCCCATGCCCCGCCGCCCCGACTCGCTGTGCGCGGCCTCGTAGATGCGCTGGTTCGCAAGCTTGAAGCTACACACCAGGCGCTTCTCGAGGACGTTGAGCTCGGGCTCGCACTCGAACGGCCAGGCAGCCGGGGTCCGGTCGTGCGTGCGGTTGTAGAAGCTGCCGACCTCGACAGCCGCGAGGCCCGATGCGATCTCGCCGGCTGCGTGCCCGCCCATGCCGTCGGCGACGAGCACGAGCGCGTCGTCCTCGACGATGCCGTAGCAGTCCTCGTTATGCGTTCGCCGCATCCCGAGATCTGTTTTCGCCGCGTAGCGGATCCTCATCGCCCCGACGCCGAAGTGTACTGCGACCCCGGCCAGCGATCTGCAAGAACGCGCGGTTACGTCATGGGCCAGCGCAGCCACGTGGTGGCCCGCGCCATGGGGCCGAGCCGGCTGCGGGCGTCACGGTACGCGGTCTCCGCCGACGCTGTCATCGTCGTGAGGTCCTCCGCATCGATGCCGATGCCATGGCGCGCACGCTCGAGGATCTGCGCGCACCTCTCGACGCCGGGGATCCCGACCCGCTGCGCGAGCTCGCGGGGCGACTCTTGCGAATCCGCGCGCCAGCCGGCGTCGCGAAGCCCGACGAGCGCGAGCTGCCAAGCATTGGAGACTCGTTGATCGACGGTCTCTTCCCAGAACGGCCGGCGCAAGTGGCGGAGTGTGACGAGCCGACGGATCGGCCGCAACCCGAGGACGACGAGCTGCATGAGCAGCGCGGCGGCGAGCACGATGCCGACCCACTGCAGCAGCGACGGTCCGATCAGCGGCGTCGACTGTCGCGATGCCGGCTTCGGCTCGATCGCGGACGCCGCCGCCGGCGCCGGTTCGGGATCCGCGCGTGCCGGCGGTGGTGGCTCGACCGGCGGTGCTGGCTCGGCTGCGGGCGGCGGCGGGGTCCAATCCGCGGCCGGGGGCAGTGGCTCGGCAACCGGCGTT
>DATDCH010000564.1:0-9285 GCA_036524455.1 Kofleriaceae bacterium
GAGCGCAACCGATGCGAGCCGCATGCGCGAAGGCTACACGCTGTGGCAGATTGCGGCCATGCGTTTGATGCAGGTCCTGGGTGCCGCCGTCCTCGTCGCAAGTTCGTCCCCGGCCCGGGCCGATAACCCGCGCGAGCTGCTCGCGGAAGCGAAGGCGCTGCTCGTCGTGGGTGCCTGCGCGGAAGGCACGGTGCCGGAGACCGTCAGCACGAAGACCGTCACGGCGCACTGCAAGACCGTGCGCAAGGCACAAGCCGACTACAAGACCGGTTGGGTCGCAGGTGCGCGCGAGTTCTTCGCGACGCACGTGCCGTCCACCGTGCCGCGCACCGTCGTGTATCCGTTCGCGGGTGGCGACCTGTCGACCGCGCTCACCGTCTACCCCGATGCCGACGAGATCACGACGCTCTCGCTCGAGCCGGCGGGCGATCCACGCGCGCTGTCGCGGCTCAACGAGGCGCAGCTGCGTGCACAGCTCGGCGTGGTCGCGAAGGAGCTCACCGCGCTCTATCGATCGAGCTATTCGAAGACGATGAACATGATCGGCGCGATGCGCGGCGCGAAGCTGCCAACGCAGCTGATCTTCGGTCTCTCCGCGCTCGCGATTCACGGCTACGAGCCGACGTCGATGCGCTACTTCCGGCTCACCAAGGAAGGAGACATCCAGTACCTCACCGACGCCGACTTCGCCGCGATCGACAAGCTCACCGACGTCGGCAAGCGCAACCGCGAGCTGTCGAACGTCGAGATCAAGTTCAAGAAGAAGGGCGGCAATCGCGAGCAGACCTACCGCCACGTCATGGCGAACCTCAACGACAAGAGCCTCGCTGCCGAGCCCGCCGCGCTCGCGCACCTCACGAAGAAAGGCAAGGTCGCGGGCATGACGAAGGCGGCGAGCTACCTGCTGTCATTCGGCGAGTTCGCGACGATGCGCAAGTACATCACCGACCAAGTCGACTGGATGGTCTCCGACTCGACGGGCCTCCCACCGAAGTACGGCACGCCTGCTGGTTTTGAGTACGAGGTTCACGGATCGTACGAAGCCTCGAACATGAAGGCGGGTGGCGAGGTCACGCCCGCGTGGGTCGCGCTCTACAAGCAGCAGCCGAAGCGGCCTCTGACGTTCCGGTTTGGCTATCCCGACAAGAAGTGGCGCGGGCATTTGATCATCATGCGCAGGGCGCCAACGAAGAAGTAGCGGTAGGCTTCGCGCCCATGCGTAAGGGCGACCACATCAAGCGTGTCGGACTGGTGTTCTCGGGCGGTCCAGCGCCGGCAGCGAATGCCGTGATCTCGTCGGCCGCAATCTCGTTTCTCGAGGACACGCGAGAAGTCGTCGGGTTCTTCCACGGCTACTCGAACCTCGAGACCTACCACCCGGTCTCACGGCGGCTGCTGCCCGACGAGCACTACCGCATCTTCGAGCTCAAAGATCTTTCGGGCCTGCGCAACACGCGCGGCATCGTGATCGGCACCGCGCGCACGAATCCCGGCAAAGGCATCGAGAAGCCCGCAGACCTCGACGATCCGGCGAAGACCAAGAACCTGCGCAACGTCTACAACGCGATGGTCGATCTCGAGATCGATGCGCTCGTGTCGATCGGCGGCGACGATACGCTGAAGACGGCGAACTTCCTCTACGAGTATCAAAAGCGGCTGCCCGCCGACGCGCGTCGCGTTCAGGTCATCCACCTGCCGAAGACGATCGACAACGACTATCGCGGCATCGACTTCACGTTCGGCTTCTTCACCGCCGTCGACGTGATGGCCAAAGAGCTACAGAACCTGCGCGCCGACGCGACCGCGACGAGCAGCTACTTCATCGTCGAGACAATGGGGCGCAAGGCTGGCTGGCTCTCGTACGGTGTCGCGATCGCGGGCGAGGCAAACCTCGTGCTCGCCGTCGAGGACATCACCGGGCCGCTCACCGTCGACGGCAAGGGCAAGCACCTGTCGCTCGAAGCGCTCGTCGACCGCATCGTCGATCTCATCATCGCGCGCGAAAAGCGCGGCAAGTACTACGGCACCGTCGTGCTCGCCGAAGGTCTCGCCGAGATGCTCCCGGAAACGCACATCGCGAGCCTGCCGCTCGACGAGCACGGCCACGTGCCGCTCGGCCGCTTCGATCTCGGCAAGCTCGTCGCACAGCTCGTGATGAAGCGCCACGAAGAGCGCACCGGCCGCAAGAAAAAGCTGGTCGGCCTGCAGCTCGGCTACGAGTCGCGCTGCGCGCCGCCGCACGCGTTCGACGTCATGCTCGGCAGCCAGCTCGGCATCGGTGCCTACCGCGCGCTCGTCGAAGAAAACCTCGACGGTCACATGGTCAGCGTCAGCGGTCAGCTCGACCTCAGCTACGTGCCGTTCAAGGAGCTGATCAACCCGAACAACCTCAAGACCGAGGTTCGCTTTATCAAGCCGGGCAGCGACTATCACAAGCTCGCGCGATTCCTCGAGACGCGCACCGACAAGATCGTCGAGTGGGCGCCCGGTCGCCGCGAAGAGCGCTAAGGCAAATCACGGCACGCGGTCGGGCCGCCTGCGCTACCGCGTTTACTACCAGGAGCTTCCGAGAGGCTTTCGCGAAAAGCGAAGGCAACCCGCGGGTTCGTTGCGGGGTGCCGGGCGAGCAACCGGCGGCTCGTTCGTGCGTCTAACGCATGATGCGGTGGGTCGTCTGGCTGTGGTTGCTCGTGTCGCTCGGGGGGTGCGGTGACAGCCGGATCTTCGCGCCGGTCCCGCAGCCTAAAGCCGCGAGTCAGATGCGCGTGATGAGCTACAACGTCAACTTCGGCGTTGCGGGCGACAAGTCAAACCTCGATGCGATCGCGGCTGCGCATCCCGATCTCGTCATGCTCCAGGAGACCAACCCGGAGTGGCAGCGCGCGCTCGTCGCACGGCTCGGCGCCGACTATCCGCACCACCGCTTCACGCATCCCGAAACCTGGCCCGCAGGCGGCATGGGCCTGCTGTCGAAGTATCCGGTCGTCGCGCTCCAGCACCTCGACACTCACGGCGGCTACTTCTTCGCGTGGCGCGTCGTGCTCGACACCAAGCTCGGCCGCATCCAGGTGCTCAACGTCCACCTCCGCCCGCCGATGAGCGACGGTGGCAGCTGGGTCGTCGGGTTCTGGTCGACGCGCGGCAATCGGCTCACCGAGATCGAGCATCACTTCGCGGCGCTCGATCCGAAGCTACCGACGATCATCCTCGGCGACTTCAACGAGGAGACCGACGGCCGCGCGATGAAGTTCCTCGAGGATCGCGGCTTCGCCGATGCGATTGCGCACCATGCTGGCAACACGCCGACGTGGTCGTGGCCGGTCGGTAGCATCACGCTGCGCTTCCAGCTCGATCACATCATGCACGACGCGCACTTCATCCCGGTGACCGCGGCGATCGTCGAAGCCGGTCGCTCGGATCACAAGCCGATCTGGGCCGACTTCGAGCGCATGGATCCGTAACTACGGCTTCAGCTCGACAACGCGAAACGCGAGCAGCGACGTGACGACGATGCCGACGAGCCCCGTCGTGATCGCGGCGGCACGGACAAACGGTGGATCGTCATCGGGTGGGTGGCGTCCAGGAAAACACGAAATCATGTAGGGCGCGTGCTCGCAACGATTGGTGCAGCGTTCGCGCACATCGGCACTCTCGATATACGCGCACTCGAGCTCGCAGTCGTATTGCGCGCTGGGCTTGGCCCAGTTCGCCGGCGTGCGAGGAGCGCTTACCGGCGTAGGCGTACAGCCGGCAAGGGTCGCGACCAGCAAGAGTGAGCGCATCGCCATCGACGATATCGACGGCCGCCGAGGAGTTGTCATCGCAGCGTCGCGCGACGTCATGACCTCGTCACTTCGCCGGATTCTCGCCGCCGATCGCGACGTAACCGATGCCGACGGCGGTGCCGATCAAAGCGGTTGCGAACAAGCCGACGAGGAGCTGGCCGTAGAGCGGCATCTCGGGCATTCCGCAGCGCCAGGTTTCGGGCGCATCCGCGACGGTGCTGGATTTCGGAGCGCGAGGTGAGTACATGACGCGGCCGCGCCTCGGCATCGTGCTGCAGCCAAATGCTGTCGCGAGGAGCAGCAGCGGGAGAGCGCGCATCATTGCGATCAACGCACGAGCCTCACGCCGCTTACACGACTTCGAGCGATCCGTAGCGCCGTCAGCGAGACGGAACCTCGCGGTCAGCGAAACGGATTCTCGCCGCCGATCGCTGTGTAGACCGCGGCGACCTCGCCGCCGATCGCGAGTGTCGACAGTACGAACATGAGCACCTCCTCTCCGGCCGAAGGCTCTGGCAACACGCGACCGCATGCGACGGGAATTCTGGAGGTACCCGGCGTTTTCATCGTCGTGCTGCAGCCGAGCATCGTTGCGAGCACGAGGACCGACAGAAGCCGCATCGCCATCGATCATTGCAACGCCCTCGCCAGAGCGGTTTCATCGAACGGCGACCGTTGCTTTCACGTCAGCCCTCGACGTTGCGCATGAAGTCTGCCACTTCGGCAAACCGCGCGTCGAGAAACTGCCGCACTGGCCCTGCGACCTTGTGCTCGTCGAGCGCGGTCTGCATGCAGCGCAGCCATGCGTCGCGCATCGCGACATTGACGGCCACGCGACCGTGGCGCATGCGCAGCCGCGGGTGACCGTGCTGCATCACGTAGTCCTCGGGGCCACCGAGCCAGCCGATCAAGAACAGCGCGAAGCGATCGCGCGAGCCGCGATCGACCTTGCCGTCGGGCGTGCAGACGTGGAGCTTCGCGAGCGCGGGCTCGCGTTCGTGCATGAGATCGTAGAAGCGCTCGACGATCGCGCGAATCGGCTCGGCACCGCCGAGCTCTTCGTACGGATTCACGCGCGCACTATAGCGGGCAGGTGCGCGGTCCGCCCGTGCAGCTCGAAAGACCCGAGAGATTGTTGCAGTACTCGAAGCAGCCGAGCCGGCGGAAGTCGCCGTTGCCGTTGATCGAGCCGATGGAGAGCAGCTCGCCGTCGGCGGCGGCGACCGAGAGGTCGGGGAGGAACGTCGCGTCGAACGCGTTGAAGCCGTTGCCGACTTGGCCGGGGCGATCGGCGTGCGCGGTGTACTGCGCGAGCTCGATGTTGCGAGTGACGGAGCGCAGGCGCAGGTCGGCCTGACCCTCGAAGAAGCCGACCGAGCCCGCGATCTGGAGCGATGCGATGTCGCCGTAGAGGATCGCGTCGAGGCGCACGAGGTTCGTGGGCACGGGCAGGAAGCGCGTGGTGACGCCGGTGTCGAGCACGCGGCCGCCGGGCTCGCGGAGGACGAGGCGAATGTCGTCGCCCCAGCGGATCGAGGACGGCGCGATCACGTTGATCTGCGAACCCGAGGCGTAGCTGGTCGCGACGTGCTGGGCGTTCCAGTGCTGCATCGGCGGCGACGCCCACAACTCGACTTCGAGGTCGCCGTTGAAGTCGAGCAGCGCGTCGCCGAGCTGCATCGAGATCAGGCGGCCCGAGTCGCCGACGAGCGAGAAGTCTTTCGGCGACGCGAGCGCATCGACGCGTGCGGGGGTGCAGGTCGCGGCGGTGCACGTCGCGGTGAGTGCGTAGGATGTGTGGTTCGCGAGGTTGTGCGAACCGACGATGACGAGGTGCTCGCCCGGTTGCGAGACGTTGATCGTGACCGAGACGGTGCGCTTGCGCTCTGCGTAGCCGTCGGCGCCGAGCACGACGCGCGCGCCGTTGACGGCGGGGCCGAGCACCGCGATGCGAACGTCGTAGCTGTCGTCCGCGGTGGCGGAGATCGTGAGCGGCACGCGCGTGGTGGACGTGCCGGCGACCCAGAGTGAGTGAACGTGACGCGCGCCCGCGTCTGCGAAGTCGTGCAGCGTGGTGTTCGCGTGCAGCGTCGCGGCGGCCTCCCAACCCGGCGCGTCCGTCTTGTCGGCAGAGATCGGCGTCGCGTCGTCGGTCGCGAGATCCATGTCGTCGTCGACGGTCGGTTCGGCGACGCACGCGACGAGCGAGAGGGTCAGGAGGAATCTAAGCGAGCTCATACGGTGCGGGTACGTAGAACATTTGGCGATGAAATGCATCAGCGTGTTGTGAAGGACTGCATGACATGTGCCGCGACTCGACGTCGCGGCTAGTCGAGTAGCCATCACTGCCCATCGGCGTCGACGATGTGTCGTGCATGCGCGTGCGCAATGGTTGTTCGGTTATCGTGGAGGTATGACCGACGACAGGGGCGAGCAACCGACCATCAAGGTCGCGATCACCGGCGAGGAATTGCCGGGGCCGGATCGACCCGAGCCGAGTCCCGACGCGATCGTCGGCGGGCGCTACAAGCTGGGCCGCCGCATTGGCAAGGGCGGCATGGGCGAAGTGATGGCTGCACGTGATGTGCAAGTCGCTCGCGACGTCGCGATCAAGCGCATGCGTGCGGCGGCGCCGAGCGACAAAGCGATCCAGCGGTTCTTGCGCGAGGCGATGGTGCAGGGACGGCTAGAGCATCCTGCGATCGTGCCGGTGCACGAGATCGGCCGCGACAGCGACGGTCTGCCGTACTTCGTGATGAAGAAGCTGGCTGGTGTGCCGCTCGTGAAGATTCTCGAGGATCGCGAGACCGTACCGCTGCAGCGCGTGTTGCGCGCGTTCGCCGACGTGTGTCTCGCCGTCGAGTTCGCGCACGTGCGCGGCATCGTGCATCGCGATCTCAAACCCGACAACATCATGCTCGGCGACTACGGCGAGGTGTACGTGCTCGACTGGGGTGTCGCGAAGATCATCGGCGAGGACGACGGTGAGTTCGCCGATATCGGCAGCGGCAGCGGCGAGCACGCGACGCGCGCCGGCACGGCGGTCGGCACGCCGGGCTACATGAGCCCCGAGCAAGTGCGCGGGCAAGGGGATGTCGATGGCCGCGCGGACGTGTACACGCTCGGCTGCCTGCTGTTCGAGATTCTGGCGGGCGAGCCGCTGCATCCGCGCGGTAATGCCGGCATGCAGAACGCGCTCGCGGCTCCCGACGCCAGGCCGAGCACCCGGTCGCCCGATCGCGATATTCCGCCCGAGCTCGACACGTTGTGCGTGCAGGCGACGGCATTCGATCGCGCCGCACGCACGCAGACCGCACGCGAGCTCGGCGAGCGGATCGAGCGCTATCTCGACGGCGATCGCGACTTGGCGCTGCGCCGCCAGCTCGCGCGCGATCATCTCGATCGAGCACGCGCGGCGTTCGAAGCGAGCAGCAGCGATGACAATCGACGCACGGCGATGCGCGAAGCCGCAGGCGCGCTCGCCCTCGATCCCGCGCTCGGCGGTGCGGCCGAGCTGGTCGGGCGTTTGATGCTCGAGCCGCCGCGCACGACACCGAGCGAGGTGAGCGAGGCGATGGCCGCCGACGACGTGCGCGATGCCAAGGCGATCGGGAAAGCCGGCATGTTTGCCGTGTTCGGTGCGCTGCTGTTCATTCCGCTGCTGTACTGGATCGCGCCGAGTAACAGCATCTACGTACCGGCGCTGCTGGCGTTCTTGCTGCTCGACGGCGTGGTCGCGACGCACGCGATGCGCGCGAAGCTGCCGAAGCCCGGCCTCGTCGTGATCGCGAATACGATCATCGTGATCGTGCTCGCGCGGATGTTCTCGCCGATCTTGATCGCGCCGGGCGTCGCGGCATCGCTCGCGATGGCGATGGTGCTGACGCCACGGTTCTCGTGGCTCGGCTCGCCGGTGACGATCGCGGTGCTGATGATCGGCGCGGTCACGGTTCCGCTGCTGCTCGAACAGGTCGGTGCGCTGTCGGTCACGATGTCGGTCAGTCCCGACGGTGTGTTGTTCAGCGCGCCGGCCGTGTCGGGTGCCGAGGCGGCGGGAACGATTGTCGTCGGTGCGCTGTATGCCATCGCCCTGATCACCGGTGCGGCCATCGCCGGGTACCAGATGCGACAGCGCCAGATGCAGGCGCAAAAGCACCTGCACCTGCAGGCGTGGCAGCTCCGCCAGCTCGTCCCGCGCTGAGCCGGTGCGCAAATTGATCGCGGGTGCAAACAATTCTTTGCGACGCCTGGAGAGGCCAGGTCTAGCGGCGGAAGGCTACTCGAGTAGCCGGTGATCGGGCGCTGGTAAGACCGCGAGATCGGCCGGCGCGCACTCGCGTTTGCACTGGCATCACCGTTGCTCTAGGCCGCCCGCACTATGTTGCGTTTGTTGTCTTCTGCGCTGCTCGCCTCCGCGGCGCTCTTTGCCTCGACTAACTCCGCGCACGCGGACTCGTGCACGCCGGCTCGCGTGATGGTCGTGCTCGACAAGTCGAGCTCGATGCAGACCGGCATGATCGCCAACCAGACCAAGTGGAGCATCGCGGTCAACGGTCTTGGCCAGCTGCTCGACACCTACGAGGCAAAGGCCGAGTTCGGTCTGATGACCTATCCGCAGCCGAACCAGTGCGGTGCCGGCGCGCTCGACGTCGCGCCCGCGCTCAACAACAAGACCGCGATCATGGGCGAGCTGACCACCGCGCCGCCCACCTCTGGCAACTACACGCCGATGGCGCAGACGCTCGAAGTCGCCGCGAACCTGTCGTCGCTGCAGACCGCGCTCGGTCCTCGCCACCTCGTGCTGATCACGGACGGCTGGCAGTATTGCGTGCCCTACGATCCGACGACCCGCTTCGATGGCACCGCGCCGGTCGAAGCGCTCACCGCCGCCGGCGTGACGACGTGGATCGTCGGCTTCGGCGCCGAGGTCGATGCGATCGCGCTCAATCGCATGGCGGTTGCCGCGGGCACGAAGCGCCCGAACTGCAACCCGAACAGCGAAGACGCCGCGGCGACAGACAACTGTTACTTCCAAGTCGACAACCAGCAGGAGCTGATGCAAGCGCTCACGCAGATCGCCGGCTCGGCCTCTGCCGAGTCGTGCGACGGTGCCGACAACGACTGCGACGGTCAGGTCGACGAAGATCTGACGCGCGCGTGCTCGAGCGCATGCGGTAACGGTGAAGAGAAGTGCGTCGCCGGTTCGTGGACCGGTTGCGATGCAGCGCAGCCAACCGCAGAGGCCTGCGACGGCGACGACAACGATTGTGATGGCAGCGTCGACGAAGCCGACAACATGTGCGCCGAAGACGAGGTGTGCGCCGCGGGCGAGTGCCAACCGGGCGGCTTTACCGGCGACAAGGCCGGCTGCGCGTGCGACACCGGCTCGAGCGACCCGACGGCGTTCGCGCCGCTCGCGCTGCTCGGCATGTTGTTGTTGCGCCGCCGCCGCCGACGCTGAGGTAGTCCAGCTCACGCCCGCTACCGCGCGCGCCGAATA
>DATDCH010000565.1:0-4653 GCA_036524455.1 Kofleriaceae bacterium
CTTCGCGCCTGCACCGGCGCCACTCGCGCCGCCTTGTGCCGAGCCGCTCGCGCCACTCGCGCCCGTCGCACCGCCGCTCGCCGCACCACTCGCGTCACCACCGCCACCGCTGGCCGGCTGTCCCGACGACGAACCGCCACCACTCGCGCTACTCGCGCCACCTGCCGCACCGCCACCTGCGCCACCGCCGCCCGCACCGCCGCCGCCCGCACCGCCACCACCGCCGCGCGTCTGCTCCGTGATCTGATCCTTCGCCTTCTCGACCGCCGCACCACCGAGCGAGCCAGCCCCCGAACCCGACACCTGCGCCGCCGGCGAATTGGCGACGTTGATCTGCACCTGCGAGCCGTTGATCGTGATGCCGCTCGACGCCTTGAGCCCGAACGTCGCGCCCGCGTGCGCCAGCACCTGCTGCCCCTTGATCGTAAGCGTGTCGGTGATGCCGACCTTGAGTGCGTTGCTGTGCATGATGACGTTGGTCTTCGCTTTGACCTCGATGTCACCTGCACTCTCGATCTTGACGACCTTGTTCGCAGAATCGAGGACGATCTTGTTCTTCTTCGTCTTGTCGACGATCGTGATCTTTTCGGAGCCGTCCGTGTCGTCGAAGATGATCCGGTGACCGGCGCGCGACTTGATCAGCTTCGTGTTGTTCTTGCCGGTCTGGTTGACCTCGACGGGCTCTTGCTTCTTCGACCACAGCGCGCCGATCACGATCGGCTTGTTCACGTCTCCGTGCTCGAACACGACGAGCACCTGATCGTCGACCTCGGGAAGGAAGTACGTGCCGCGCTCCTTGCCGGCCATCGGAATCGCGATGCGCGCCCAGAACGACTTCTCCTGTTCGTTCATCCACGGGTACTTCACGCGCACGCGGTAGCCGGGGTTGTCCGCACCTTCCGTGTTCTCGACGACGATCGCGAGATGCACGCCACGCAGCTTCGCCGCGCGCAGCGATTGTGGCATCACGCGATCGATCGGGAACATCGTCATGCGATGTCGACCTTCGCGCCGTCGTAGTTGCTGTTGTCGCTCGACGTCAGCTTCGCAGCCGAGCTGCCTTCGGCTTTGAGGTCGCCGCCGGCCTTGATGTCGATCGTCGTCTTCGCGTTGATCTTGATGTTCTGATCGGCCGTGACCTTGAGCGCGCCGTCCTTGCAGGTGAGCTCGAACGTGCCCTCCATCGACGCGATTGCCACGCCGCCCGCGCCCGACATCGGCGGCTTATATGCCGCGCAGACGTTCGGCCCGGCGCCGTCCTTGTCGAAGTTGCCGACGCCGATCATGTTCTTCGCGGTCTTGTCGGCGAACACGACCTTCGTCTTCGCAGAGTCGTCGAAGATCAGGCGATGACCACTGCGGCTGCGATAGCCGCGGAAGTTGTTCTTGCCGTCCTCGTTCGGCTCGGGCGAGAAGTCGGGCTTGCTCCACACGCCGCCGACGATGACCGGCTGACTCGTGTCGCCGGCGATGAACATCACCGCGACGACGTCGTCGATATCGGGCAGCGTGTACCAGCCGAACTTCTTGCCCTCCATCGGCGTGAGCAGCTGCGCCCAGTGCGTCTGATCGACGTCGCCGTGATCGAGCCATGGCAGGCGGATCTTCACGCGATCGAGATTCTCGGGGTCCTTGTTCTGCACCACGATGCCGTAGTGCACCCCGAACTGCAGGTGGTCCAGCGACTCTCGACGCGGTCCGCCTGCCCTCACGACTATGCCCCCGGCTCCTGCTTTTGAGCGTCGCGCGCGAGGCGAAGAATCGTGGCGAAGCCGCCGTCCTTGCTCTTCGACATCACGAAGCGATGCGTGATGCCCATGACGTAGTAGTTGCCGTTGAACGGGTCTTCGGCCTTGGTATCGGGCTCGTCGTTGACCTGGACCTTGACGACCTTGCCAAGGTCGACCTTCGACGTGCCCATCACCTCGCACTCACCCGTGATGTACGTGAGCGACAAATCGACGAGGCGCGCCTTCGCGAGCGCCATCGCTTCTTCCTTGCTCCAGATCGGATGATCGACGGTGAACGTCTCCTCTTTGCCGAGCTCGCCCGACGCGGCGACCGCGTTCTGCGGACCGAGCTTGGAGCTCTGCGCCGAGAAGTCGCCGACGATCAGCTCCTTCGTCTCGGGGTTCCAGCCTTTGACCGTCACCTTCTTGAGGATCGCCGCCGACGACAGCCGCGGCGTGAACGCCTTGATCGTGGCCTCGTTCTCGCCGTTCGCGGCGCTGATCGACAACGTGAGCGCCGACTGCTGCTGCAGATCTGGCTCTTTGACGTGCACCGTCTTGTCGACGCACCACACGTGACAGCCCATGCGCGCTGCGCGCGTGCGCAGGAACTCCATGTCCGTCTGGTTGTGCTGGTAGACGTGCTTATACGTAATGCTCTTCTCGTGTTTCCACTGGAGCTGGAGACCCGCATCGCCGACGACCTGGCTCAGGATCTGCTGGTCCGTCTTGTCGGTGAACGTGACCGACTTGCGGTGGCGCAGCAGGCGATGGAAACGGTTCATGCAGCGGATGAGCACCCGCGACTTCTCGCCACCCTTGTACGTCGGCTCGACGCCGACGACCTCGCCCTTGTAGATCGGCTCGCCACTGTCATCGCCGACGTTGATCTCGACCACGTCGCCGATCTTCGTCGCGGTGTACTGACCACCTTGATTGCTGAGCACGACCGCCGCCATATCCGGCTGGTGCATGTCGCGTTCGATCACGAACGACAAGAAGTCCGGCTTGATCTCCTCCGGATCGATCGAACCGATCTTCAGCTTGTAGTTGGGTGCTGAGGTGGAGTCCGCCATGACTTCACTTCTTCTTCTTCGCCGTCGACACCACGTCCGCTTCCTTGAGCTTCAAGACGCAGGTCGCGCGCAGCGGTTTACCTTCGGGGCTAAACATCGTGTACTTGACCGACAGGCTGTCGATCACGCAGCTCATCTTGACGGCACTGCCCCAGACGACGAGACAGCGATGCGGGCGCTTGAACTCCTCCTTCGAATTGCCCGGCTTGCGAACCGACGCGAGCTTCTCGAGCGCTGCGACCGACTTCGAGACCCTGTCGTCCTTGGTCTCGTAGCTGTCGAACAGCAGCTCGAGCGAGATCGAGCGCCCCTCGGCGCCGGTGAACTCCATGTGCACGCCCTGACTCTGATCTGACTTCTGGTTCGACTTGTTCGCCTCGTTGACCTTCGACCAGGGCACGCTCTTCGCGATCTCGAGCTCCTTCGGGTTGTACTGTGCCTCGACGAATAGGTTCGGATCGTTGGGCTCGTCGAGACTGCCGATCAGCACCTTGCCGTCGACGTTTTTCTCGGCACCCTTTCCGCCGCCCGGCACGGGGTAAAACTTGCTGCCGCTTTTGTCTTCACTCATAGGTAGGGCTCCCCGTTCCGTGCGCGTGCGAGATCCATGAGGACGAGAACTTCTCGGTAGACATCGCTCGCGACCTTCTCGATGTCGATCTGTTCCTTCTCCGCGCCGGCCGCCGCCGACGGCGAGACCGCTGCCGGTACGGGTGCAGCCGCACCCGATCCGCGCGACGACGCAGCGACTCGTCCTGGCGGTGCTGCCGACACGAGCGTGAGCTCGGCGAGCGAGATGCCGTCGGAGACACTCGACTTCGACTCGAACATCTTGCGAGCCGCTTGTTCGAACCACGCCGGAATCTCGACCTCGCCGCCGCCGACTCGGCTGCCGCGACCGGTCTGCACGAATTCGGGCGCTGCCGTCGGTGCCCGCAGCACGGCACCGACCTCGCGCGACGACGAAGCCGTCGACGCTGTGGGCGTGGACGCGGGCGCCGAGACGTACGAACCGAGCGCTTCACCGGCGCGCGCCGACAGCGACGACAGTCCCGGGCGCGCATCGACGAACACCGGATCGAGCGCGCGCAGCTCTTCGCGACGGCGCACCGCGCGCGCCGCGGCCTCGCCGGTCGACACCACTTCCTCTGCATCGGCACCGTAGACAACCGGCAGCACGTCCCACGCGACGGTCGCACGCTCGCGGGCGCTCACGGTGTCTTCGCCGCGACCCGCGAGTGCGAGCGCACGCGCTGCACGGGCGGCCGGCGACCACGTGCGCCCCGAGGGCCCAACGGGAACGCTGCTGAGCGCGACATACAGCGACTGGAACTTCTCGCGCCGCGCGGTGGGCACGAGCGCGCTCGCGCTCTCGAGCAGATCTTCGTCGCGCGCCTCGCCCCGTGTCACCGATCCCGTCGGGCCCGCACCTTGTGCGGGGCCGGCGGTGGAGGTCGCGCGCGCTGGCGTGTCGCCGATCGCGATGCGATCGACATCGGAGAGCGCTCCAGAGAGCGCGGTAAATGTGCCGAGCTCGGCGACCGCCTGCGCGGCGAGCAGCTCGAGAGCCGCGACCGAGATCGACTGATCGCCGTCGGGCGCGGGAGCGTTGAGGCCGAGCGCGGCCGTCGTTGCAGCGGGCCACAGGAACGCGCCGCGCGGAGTGCGTCGCTCGATGCCGAACGCGGTGCCGCTCGGTGCAAATCCAGGTGTCGGGGCGGCGGCAACTGGCGCCGCTTGTGCGAACGCAGGCGTCGTCGTGTCGCCCGCCGCGAGCGGGTACGCACTGACGACGCGACGCTCGCCGCGCCGCTCGGCCTCGATCGCCATCGCCTGCAAGAACGTGC
>DATDCH010000566.1:0-21252 GCA_036524455.1 Kofleriaceae bacterium
GTTGAAGTACGCGACCGCGTTGTGCACGATCTTCTGGAGCTCGAGCTTCGCTTCGCTCGCCTTCGACTTCGATGCATGTGCGGCGAACTGCGGAATTGCAACCGCCGCAAGAGCGCCGACGATGACGACGGCGACCATGACCTCGATGAGCGTGAACCCCTGCTGCGTACTGCGCATGACTTCTTTATTCGCTCATGCGAGGCGTTCGAACATCGCGCGCCGGTGTTTGCCCGGTGCCGGTTCGGGTAGCGACGGCTAGAACACAGCGCGCGCGACGCGCGGTTCGGCGGCGTCGACCGGCTTGGCGGCGCCGTTGCCGGCCGTGCGCGGCTCGCCGTTGCGGTGGTTCGACTCGCCGTTGCGCGCTGGCTCGACGCTGACGCGACGAATCCCTTCGCGCACGCCGATCCGCGGTTTCCAGTCGAGCAACGCCTGCGCGCGACCGCTTTCGTAGTTCAGGCGCGCGAGCGCTGACTCGAGGCGATACTTCGCGACTGGACTCGGCTTACCGAGCGCGCCGAGCGGAAACTCGCTGAGCTTGCCGAGCGCGAACACGAGCGCGCGCGGTACGCGCAAGATCGGCTTGTCGCCGCCTGCGAGACCGAGCACGTCCTCTTGCGTCAGGTGTTCGGGATCGATGATCTGGATGACGTCGCCGCCGATGAGACGCTTGTCGATCGCGTTGATGATCGCGTCGACGACATCGTCGATGTAGACGAGCGGCAGCTCGAGCTTGCCGTCGCCGAGCACGAGCCAGCGACCGCCGGCGTTGCGTGCGACCGCGCCATTGATCAGTGGGATACCGCCGCCGAAGATCTGGCCCGGGCGCAGGATCACGCAAGGTAGACCGGTCGCGGCGGCTCGCGTGACGAGCTGCTCGGCTTCGAGCTTCGCACGCGTGTATGCGCCGCGCTCGTCGGGCCGCGGCTCGAGCTGCGCGGACTCGCTGACCGGACGGTTGCACTCGGCGGAGCCCGCCCAATCGATGACGGACATCGACGAGATGTGCACGAGCTGCTTCACGCCGTGTCGCTTGCAGGCATCGATCACGTTCTGCGTGCCGACCACGGTTCCGCCTTTGTGCTCGGGCCAGCCGCCCTTCATCGCGGCGCCGCAGTGGATCACGGTCTCGGCGCCTGCCACGGCGCGATCGACGGCAGTTGGATCGCCGAGGTTGCCGAATACGTACTCCACCCCTTCGGGCAGCCATCGATCTCCTGGCGGCCGCTCCGGGATGCGACGTACGAACACGCGCACTCGATGACCGGTATCGCGCAGCCGTTTGACGACCGCGCGGCCGACCGAGCCCGATGCACCGGTGACGAGGAACGGCACCTTGTCGGACAGCGTGAAGCGCGCGAGGTGAGCCTCGTGGTCGGCGTCGGCTTCGCGCGCGACCTTCTCGACCCAGCGCACGACAGTCGCGGCGTCTTCGACGGACACAGGCGGCGGCTCGCCCGCGTCGAGGCGCTGATAGAAGTCGCGCACGAGATCGCGCAGACCTTGATACGCCTGGACCTGCTTCGTGACGAACTTGAACACGCCGATCGGAACGTCCATCAGCGGCTGGATCGAATCGGTGAATGCGTTGAGCAGGCGCTCGGCTGCCTTCGGCAGTGGCGTCGAGCCGCGCTTGCCGTGGAACATCGCGAACAGATCGACGCGCAGCACGCCCTTCGTGCCGTGGATGATCAGCTGCGACTGCATCGGCTTGACGTTGTACGTGAGCTGGAATTGGCCGAGCCCGCGCTTGCAACGCACGAGCGCGCGCCACTCGTCGAACGCGAGGTTCGGATCGCCACCGAGCGAGCGCCAGTCGGCAGCGACGTCTTCGATCGGACCGAGCAGCTGCTGGATCAGATACAGGCAATGCACGCCGATGTCGCGGAACGGATAGCCGGCGTCGCGGTACCAGGGCGGCAGCGGTCCACCTTCGTACGGCGGGTACTCGGAGCCGCGCAGGATGTCGACCGAGACGATGTCGCCGAGCTTGCCCGCGTTGACGAGCTCGAGCGCGCGCTTGATCTGCGGATCGTAGAGCAGCGAATGGTTGACGCTCGCGACAAGGCCTTTGGATCTCGCGACGCGTCCGATCTCGAGCGCGTCGGCTTCGTCTTCAGCGATCGGTTTTTCGACGAGCACGTGGCATCCACGCGCGAGAGCGGCAAGCGCGATCTTCGCGTGTGAGGCCGGCGGCGTCAGCACGTGGATCACGTTGGCGCCAGCGTCGATCAGCTGTTCGAGCGAATCGAACGCAGTTGTTCCCCACTTCTCCGCGTTCGCTTGCGCGCGCTTGCGATCGAGGTCAGTGACGCCGACGAGCTCGACATCGGGCAGCGCTTTGACCGCTGCGACATGGAACTCGCAAATGTTGCCTGCGCCGACCATACCGGCGCGAAACCGCTTGCTCATCGTTGGTGTTTCCTCTCGCTGATCTCGTCGACAGTGCGCGCGACATTTGCGACGCGCGCCGCCCAGGTTTCGGATTGCATCGCGAGCGAACGCTTGCCGCGCTCCGCCGGCGACGACTCGTGCAGAGCCCGATCGGTCGCAGCGACGAAGTCATCGTGCGTCGCGGCCACGTGAGCGAGGTGCGATAGCCGGGTGACTTCCGGCACCGGTGTCGACACGACCGGCAGACCTGCCGACAAGTACTCGCGCAGCTTGAGCGGATTGACAAACGTCATGCGCTCGTCGATTCGATACGGGATCATGCCGACGTCGAACCCTTTGCAATAAGCGGGCAACTCGCGATGCAGTTTCTGGCCGAGCAGATGAACGTTAGTTAGGCCTTTGATCGCGCTCAAGTCCGCGAACTGTTGCCCGATGAGCACGAGTTGCCATTGCGGGCGTTTTCGCGCGACGTGCGCGATTAGCTCGAAGTCGACCCAATCACGGAGCGTGCCGTAGAACCCGATGCGGGGCCGAGCGATCGACGCGAGGTCTGGCGGTACGACCGTGGCATCGTCGAGTGCGCCCGCGAACAACGCGTGATCGACGCCGTGCGGAGACACGAACGTATGCGGATTGAGTGCGCGCTTGGCCTCCGCGAGCGGACCATTGATCGCGAACACGGCGTCGACCTTCGACAACAGCGCGTGCTCCGCCGCGATCGTCTGCGCGCGATCGAGGTAGCTGAACAGCGACCATTCGTCGACGCAGTAATAGATCGCGCACTGTTCGCCGAGCGTGCCGACGTAATCGGCGGTGTTCGGCAAGAACGTCCACAGCTGGAACTGCTCGATGCCCATGCGATAGCGCAGCGCCGCGATCTGCGTGCGCAGCACCGAACGATTGATCGCGCGCGCTCTCGCCGAGCCGGGCAGCGGAACTGCGAGCGGGCTCATCACCCACAAGTCAGTCTCGACATTGACGGGGCCGCGCGCGAACTCGCGAACCTTGCGCGCGATCTTGCCCAGGTCGCGCGAGCTCGACAGCTTCGGCTTACGCGTTGCTATGGAGTTCAGCCACAATACACGCCGCGTCTTCGCAAGCTCGCGAAGGACGTGATGGTTCGAGGTTGGATCCTCGTGCCAGTCCTTTGCGAAAGCGATGATCGGCGTGCTCACGATGAACGCAAACCGTACTCGCCGTATGCCTTCGCGAGCAACCTCACCTCTCTCAGCGGCCCTGTGCGCGATCGTCACGTGTGCGCTCGCGCCCGCGTGCAAACGGTCGGCGCCTGCCGATCCGGGAGCCGATCACCAAGTCCTCAGCGAGGCGCTGCGACTGCGCGACACCGATCCGCTGCCGAGGACATCGCCGTTCTTCGACGGCACCACACTGCGGCTCGTCGCCGCTCGCGGCGAAACCGTCGCGTTCCAGGTCCGGCACCGCAACCCCGACACTACGTGGTTTCACGTAAAGGCGAATGGCGTGTCCTTACGCAGTTACGCAATGGAGTCCGTGACGGCGAAACGTTCGTCGACGCGCGGCATCTATGGTGCGACTCACGGAGCCGGGCGGTACCCCGACAGCTTGATCCCGGTGATCGAGTCAGCCGGCCGGCACTTTGCGACGACATACTTCTTCGAGGTCGTCGTCGCGCGCGATGCCGACGCCGGAACGTTCAGCGGCCAGATTTTGATCGACGGTCGTGCGATGCCGGTCGAGCTCACGATTCTCCCGCTCGCGCTGCCCGAACAGCCGCCCCGTGTGTGGGCCTATTACGATCCGCGCGAGCTCGCATGGGCCAAGCTCGGTACCGGTACGATCGAAGCGCCGAGCGAGCACGAGAAGAAGTGCATCGCGATGTTCCACGACTACGGCGTCGTGCTCTCGGTCGATCTGACACCGGCCGCGTGGCCCGCACGTAAGGATCTGCTCGGCGACTTCCCGTACGTCCCGGTGCGCCTGCCGAAGGAACCCGCCGCAGCCGCAGCGGACGTGCGCGCATGGATCGAGCTCACGAGGGGCACTGGCAAGCTGCCGTTCGCGATTCCGATCGACGAACCGCGCAAGCCCGACGCACGCGCAAAGGTCAAGGAGCTCGCCACCGCGGTGCGCGAGGCTGGTGGTGGCCCGAGCACGTTCCTGTATGCGGTTACCTCGAAGCCGCACCCCGACTTCGCCGACCTCGTCGATCTCTACATCACGCTCGAGCCGAAGCGCACCGACACGTTTCCGCGCTGGACGTACAACGGTGCGCCGCCGCGCGCGGGCTCGTTCCTGCTCGACGCGTTGTCGCCGGGCCCGCGCACATGGGGCTGGATCGGTCATCGCTACAACGTGCCGGTCTGGTACATCTGGGACGCGCTGTACTGGCACGACCGCCATAACCGCAAAGGCGCGCCGCTACCCGGCCGCGGGTTTTCGCTCGACGACGCGATCAGCTTCGACGACGGCGAAGACCACGGCAACCTCGACGGCGTGCTCGCACTCTCCGGCGACGACACCACGCCGTGCCGTCCCACGCTGCGCCTCGCCGCGATCCGCCGCGGCATGCAAGACCGCCAGCTCATCGAGCTCGCCGCGCGATGCAAACCGGAAGACACGGCCAAGCTTGTCGAGCAGATGGTGCCGCGCGCACTCGGCGACATGCCGGGCAAGTACCCGCCGGGCGAGGGCACGCCATCGTGGCCGCGGGACGATGCCGCGTGGGAAGCTGCGCGCCGCAAGCTTCACGAGCTGGCGGCGTGCAACGTTACTCCACGATAACGGTACCGACGACTTTGCTCGAGCCGATCTGATCGACGGCGCGCCGCACGTCCCGCGTGTTCGTCTGCCGCGCGCGTAGCGCGAACACGACCGCGTCGGCGGAGTCGGCCATCAGATTCACGTCGGCCGAACCGAGGACCGGCGGCGCATCGATCACGATGTGCTCGTAGCCACCGAGCCGCAGCCGCTCCATCGCGATGGTAAATGCCGGCGCGTCGAGCAACTGCGTCTTCTCGATCCGCGGATTGATCGCGGCGACGTGTAGCCACAGCTGCGGAATCTCGACGAGGCTCCACGGCAGCATCGGTTGGTGGCGATGGGCTGCGAGCTGCTCGGCGAAGCACCACGGCGGCACGAGCTTCAATGCGCCCGCGAGCTGAGGCCGGCGCACGTGCGTCTCGGCGAGCAGCACCTTGCTGCGGCCGCACTCGGCGAGCGCGAGCGCGAGGTTGAGCGCTGTCGTCGTCTTGCCTTCGCCTCGCAGCGCGCTCGATACGACGATGACTTGCGGTCGGCCGAGCTGGAGCAGGTGATGGCGGAGCACGCGAAACGAAGCGGCGCGCTCCGAGTCGGGATCGATCACCATCGACAGGCGCGGGTCGTACGCCTCGTCGGGCGGCAGCGCGTGCTGCGTCAACCCGATCTCGGGCGGCGGACCTGCGGACACGGGCTTGGACGAGGACGACATGATGGTTGCCTTCGGCGCGTGGGCGCTGCCGAACACGACCGCGTTGTCGCCGACGCGCGACGGTACAGCCGGCATCGTCAGCGCCGGATCGATCCGGGCGAGCGGGTTGTCGAGCCGGGTTTGCATGCCGTCATCGATCGGATGGATCGGTTGCGTCACGAGCGGTAGCGGTGCGCCGCGTGCCGCCATGACGGGCGGATGTTCAGAGGTCCGCTTGGTCATCGCTTCGCGCCCTTTCGCATTTGCTTCTTGAGCTTCCTGGCATGCTTCTGGTTCTCGGCGATCGCTCGCTGGTTCGCCGGCGGAATCACGGCGAGTACGGCGATGCCGAGCTCTTCGAGATCGGTGCGGCGATAGACGCGGTCGTCGATCACCGCGAGACCGAGGGCGAGACCGGCACCGAGTGCGAGGAACAGCGCCAGGCCTGCGAGCAGGATCAGCGTCTTGCCCGGGCCGCTCGGCTTGACCGGCTTGAACGCCGGGTCGACGACGGAGAGCACTGCGCCGGTGTCGGCGAGCTTTTGGTTCGCGTCCATCTGCGCGCGGAACACGCTGTCGGAGAGTGCTTCGACGCGTTCACGCCCTTCGGTGACGGCACGGCGGAGCTGTGCGTGATCGGTCTCGAGCTTGACGACCCAGTTCGTCGTCGCGTCGAGCACCGACGCTCCGCCCTTGCCGCGCTTCTGCTCTTCTCCGATCTGCTGCTCGAGCCGCGCGAGCTCCTTCTTGAGCTTCTCGCGATCGGCTTCGGTGGCCGGTGCGATCGTCGTTTCGACGTCGGGCGGCACCGAAGACTGCGCGCGCTTGAGCTCGGCCTGCGCCGTCACCACCCGCTCCTTCGCGCGAGCGACGTTCGGGTGTTGTTCGGTGTAGCGGCCGAGCAGGCCCTCGAGCTCGCGGTTCGCGGCCGAGAGCCGACTGCGCGCTTCGGTGACCGCAGCTTCGGCCTGGACCTTCTCCGGCGTCTGCGGTGCGGGGATGCGGATCGGCGGCGCATCGGGTGGCGCGTCGAGCCGGGCTTGCACGCGCTGGCGCTGGCGCTCGAGTGCGTAGAGCCGCGCGTTCTCGTTCTTCTGCGTCGACTTCTGGTTCTGCACGCCGCGGATCGCCGCGCCTTCACCGATGAAGCTGCCCTGCGCCGCCGCTTGATTCGATTCCTGCGCGAACTCGGGATGCTTCGCGAGGAACTCGGCGAGGGCGAGCTCGAACTTCGCGAGCTCGACGGCCGCTTCCTCCTTCTGCTTGATCGCGAACGCGACGGTGACGCGCGCCTGGTCCTTGCGCAGGAACTCGTCCTTGTCCTGCAGCATCTTCGTCAGCTTGTCGGCGACCGCCTTCGCGCGATCCGGATCGGTATCGGTGTACGTGATGCGGAACGCGTTCGCGCCGCGCGACTCGAAGCGCACTTTCTCGCGCAGCTTGTCGATCGCGAGCTCGACGTCATCCTCGTCGGGAAATGGGTTGAGCTGCGGATCGTTGACGATCTGCGCGAGCTGACCGCGGGCGAGCAGGAGCTCGCGATAGCGATCGCCGATGTTGCGTTGAACCTGCTCCTCGCGGTTCGCGAGCAGGCCCGACCGGATGCGTTCTTGGTAGAACAGCACCGCGTAGGATTGATAGTTCTTCGGCCGGATCAGCGCGAATGCCAGCGACAGCGCTCCGCCCGCGACGGCGAAGATGACGATGAGCCACCAGTACCGCGCGGTCTTCCGGCCTAGATCGACAAGTCGTTGCAGTCTGTCTCTTGGAGTCATCGTTCTGACCGCCATCTCCTAAACGAAGGTATGCGAGTACGTTGCACACCACGTGCCTCGAGCGAGCCCACGCGGTCGCCAGGGAATCCGGGGACATGCCCGAGCACGGGCAAACCGAGCCGCTCCACATCCTCCACATCGTGCACGCGGGAGTCGAACGCGCCGATGAGGAGCGCCGATCCGATAAGCGAGCCGATGCCGACGATGACCGCGATGATCGTGATGAGCAGGCCTCGACTCGGCGGACGGTTAGGTCGCTTCTCACCGACGACCTCGATCACGAGATCGAGCCCTGCCGCTGCGATGCGGTCGGCGATGGCATCCTCGCTCGTATTGAGCTCGGTCATCGACTTCTCGGCGTCCCTTTGCTGCGCGTCGATCTCCGTGAGGCGCAAGTTAAGCGCCTGCGCGAGGCCCTCTTTGTGGGCGCGCCGCGCCTTGCTGAACGCGACCATCACCTCACTGCGTTCGTACTCGAGCAGCGACAGCCGCTTCGACATCGCCGCGCGCTCGGCCTCGATCGATTTCGAGATCTGCAGGGCGTACTCGTAGCGGCGTTCGCGCACGGACTGCACGACGATCGTCGCGAGGTCGTGCGCGAGCAGGAACGCATCATCGGGATCTTCATCGGTGACCGTGATGCCGATGCGCGCCGACGGATCGCGGTTCGGATTCTCGGGGTCGTAGTAGATGTAAGAGTTGCGCCAGACTTCGATCTCGACCTGCTCGCGCAGCTCGTTGATCGCCCACGGCATGCCGAGCCGTTTGCGCAGGCGATGCAGGTTGCGGCGCTCGATAAGCTCCTCGAGCTTCTGGTCGGGCATCAGCACGCTCGTGACAAGCTCCTCGAGCTCGTCGAGCGGCATGCCGACGCGCTCGCGCGTGCCAAACGAGCCTTCGCGCAACGCGAGCACGACTTCGGCGCCGTACGTACGCGCACGCGTGGCCATCTTGTACGTGAGCCCGCTGGTGATCAGCACGGCGATCAGCAGCACCGGCCACGGCCTCACGCGCGTGCGCCGACGAATGCGCTGGAGCTCGCGCACCATGCCTTTGCGCGTCGACTCTTCGGACTCGTACCAACTGTCGTCCCCGCGAATCCGACGAAGCTTGCTGCGCTCCGCGTCGGGACGCTCGTTGACGAGCCGCATAGTCAGTGGACCATAGCAGCCTCTTTCAGCACGGCATGCAGTGCGGCAGCGCTCGCTGCCCAGCCACCGCGTGCACCGAGGCGCGCGACGGCGTTCGCATCGTAAGACTCGCGTAAGGCGATCATGATCGCGTCCGCGAGCGCATCCGGATCACGCGGCGGCACGAGCGTGCCGAGTGTCGGGCTCGTGATCAGATCAGGCACACCGCCGACGGCGGTCGCGACGACGCGACGTCCACTCGCCAACGCTTCGAGCACGACGTTCGGCGTGCCCTCGCAATGGCTCGGTAGCACCAGGATGTCGGCCGCGGCCAGATACGACGGAATGCGATCGAGTGGTTGGCGTGCGATGAGGCGCACGCGCTCGGTGAGCGCTCCGGCTACGCCGGACCGCTCACCTCCGTGACGCGGGGGCGGTTTTGTCATGCTCTCGAGCTGGTCTTTGAGCGGTCCGTCGCCGACCACGAGCAGCGTCGCATCGGGCACGTGGCGCGCGACGTTTGCCCACGCCTTACCGAGATCGAGCACGCCCTTCTCGAGCTTGAGGTTGCCGACGTAGACCGCAAGCGGACCTGCGGGCAACCCGAGCTCGGCACGCGCGGCCGCTCGATCGCGTGGCTTGAACAGCTCGCCGTCGACGCCGTTCATCACGATCGCGACGCGCTCGCGATCGACGCCCATCGCGACGACCTCGTCGGCGAGCGCGCGACTGACGGCGACGACACGCGCCGCTTGCGGCAGCGCCCACGACGTCAGCCTCCGCGGTCCCGGTTCCTTCGCGATCAGGTTGATGTCGGAGCCGTGCAGCTTGACGACGGCGGGCACGCCGAGGATACGCGCGGCGATCACCGACGCGAATCCATCGGGGTACGCCCACGTGCCGAGCACGAGATCGACCTTGTTGCGATACGGCGCGAGCGACGGCGCGATCGATGCCGCGTAGAGCGGGCCCCATGTCGCCATCGCGAGCTTCGGCAGGAACAGCGTCCGCGGATGCGTGACGTCCATGCCGTGGATGCGTTCGCGCCGCGGCACGTTTGCGAGCTTGCCGGCGGTCGACCACTTCGAGAGCAGACCCGCGCCCGGAAACCACGGGATTGTCGCGAGGATGCTCAGGTCGCAGTGCTCGCGGAGTGCGGCGAACTGCTGGCGATTGAACGGCGCGGCGAGCGGCTCGGCGGAGTTCGGGAAGATCTTCGTGATCGCGAGGACGCGCAGCACTACAGGTTGAAGACCTTGTCCATCCTCAGCAACTTGAAGATGGCGAGCGGTTGATCGCGCGCGCCGCTGATGGTGACGTTGCCGCCCGACGAGCGCACGCCCTTGTACAGTTTCACCAGTGCCGCGACGCCGGAGCTGTCGATCAGGTCGAGTCCCGACAGGTCGACGACCACGAGCGTCGGCTTGTCGACGACGATTCGATCGATCTCTTCGCCGAGCTGAGCTGCGGTGTTTATATCGAGCGAGCCACGAACGTTGAGTTTCGTGGAGTCGCTCGAGCGCTGAACTTCAAACGCGGGTGCTGGCACGGGCTCCTCCAGGTAGTCGCTTACACAATCGCCATAAGTTCGGCGGTCCGGCTTCGTAAGTCACTTCGTCGAGCATCGTCTTGGCAATATGGATGCCCATGCCGCCTTCGGGCAATGCATCGGCGTCGAGCTCGCTCGGAAGTGGGGCCACTTCGTCGATGTCGAACGGGCTGCCGTGATCCTTCACTTCGATCACGAGCTCGCGATCGTTCGGCGTGATCGCGATCTCGATCGTGCCGCCACCTGCGCGTTTGTACGCGTGGATCGCGACGTTGTTGAAGATCTCGGAGAACGCCGACACGACAGCGGTATCGAATGGATCGCGCACGTCGTGATCGAGTGGATCGTTCGGCGCACGCTGCGCCGAGCACGACACGAGCCGCGCAGCCTCGGCGACGATTCGCACCGCGAGGTCGCGGTAACGTAACGTGCCGGGCACGCTGAGCCGGATCGTGGCGGCCATGTAAGCCACATTAGCAGGCTCGTGATGTGCATGGTACGCGGCCCATGCGTCGCAGTGTTCGAATCGCGAAACGAGTCATCGACATGCTCGGTGGTGCGATCGGCCTCGCTGTGTCATTGCCGCTCATGCCGTTTATCGCAGCGGCGATCTATCTCGATTCGCCAGGTCCGATCCTGTTCCGCCAGCGCCGCGCGGGAAGCCTCAAGAAGATCTCGAACGAGAACGGCATCAAGAGGCTGCAGTTCGAAGAGTTCCACATGCACAAGTTCCGCACCATGATCCCGAATGCCGAGGCGAAGACCGGCATCGTGGTCGCGGGCGCGGACGATCCGCGCGTCACGCGCGTCGGCAAGTTCCTGCGCAAGTCGCGACTCGACGAGCTGCCGCAGTTCTGGGACGTGCTGCGCGGCAAGATGAGCCTGGTCGGGCCGCGCCCCGAGCGTCCGGAGCTGCTGCAAGACTTGTCGTACGCAATTCCGCTGTTCGAGGAACGTATGCGCGACGTGAAGCCGGGCATCACCGGTCTCGCGCAGATCTCACTCGGCTACACCGGCTCGATCCCGGAAGGCAGCGAGATCGGCAAGCTCGCACCGACGCTGCAAAATCCATGGGGCCTCGAAGAGACGAAGGGCTCGCTCGCCGACGACATGCGGATCAAGCTGCTCTACGACCTCGCGTACACCGCGTCGCTCGAGCGGTTCGATACGTTTCTGCGCACCGAGCTCGGCATCATCTTCAAGACGCCGCTCGTCATGCTCAAGATGACGCAGGGCCGCTAGCTCGCGATCGAAAACCGCTGCTTACTTGCGTCAGCCGCTTCGCGGCCGCAGATCAACCGACCGCCACTACATAGTCGGTTGATCTGAAGGGGACGCTAGTGCCCGATCGCAGGCAGCGGTCGGCAGCGGATGCCTAATCCATCCGCGCGCCCGGTGTCCGCAGGAAGTGATGGCGCACGGCGACGTACGCCGGATCCTTGAGGGACACGGGATCGATCAGAACATCTTTGGAGTCGAGCCGAGCAGCCTCGGGGCTCGCGAACACGCCGGCCTTCTTGACCGGGGACAGCCGGCCGGCGAGGCCCTGATACGCCTCGCGTGATGGCTTCGTCCAGCTGCTGATGGCGCCCGAGCCACCGTAGGCAATCACCGCCGCGGCGACCTTCTCGCTGGTGCCGGCCGGCAGCTTGGCGCCGACCTCGACGAACGCGGGGTTTGGCACGTTCGCCGTATCGAACAGCTTGTTGAGACCCTTCGCCGCGCCCGCCGGGGCGAACACGGCTTGCGCCGTCTTGTACGACGACACCGACGCGACCGCCGCCGTCAGATCCTTCTCGCCCTGCCGCGCACTAAAGAAGCTGGAGTCGACCTCGCTCTCGAGCATCGCGTTGTCGATAAACCCGTTGTCGTTGCAGCCAGCCGCGACGAACGCGAGCTTCTTGCCCTTGAGTGCCTGCATCGAGTCGCCGGCGTTGGAGTACAGCGACCACGTACGCGACGTGCTGCCGCCGATGTTCGCGTTCGCGAGCAGCTTCCAGCTGAGGTTCGTCGCGTAGCAGACGCCATCGACGATCGCGAAGTCGACGTTGTCCTTCTTGAGCGCGGCGATGCTCGCGTACGATTGCGCCTCGGCCTTGATGCCGGTGTTCTGTTCGATCGCCTTCGCAAGGCCCTGCACGTACGCGAGGCGCGCCTGTGCGGTACCGAACTCGACGGTTGGAGCGTAGATGCCGATCGTGATCTTCGCCGGCGCCGGCTGAGCCGACGTTGCGCCCGTCATCACGAGCAGTGCAATGAGGATCCTAATAACCATAAATCCTCTTCTTCGCGTCGATCCACTTCTGCAGATCACGCGACTGAACGCCCCGGGCCTTCGCGCGACTCCACGCGTCGTAGGCCTCCTTGGGCTTGCCCAACATGTCGTACACGATGCCGAGGTTGACGAGCGACTCGGCCGGATTGCCGCCGAGCGCTTCGAGCTCGTCGACCTTGTCCTTGCCGAGCGCCATCGCGGTGCGATCGACGCTGAGTCGGCGCTTCTGCTCGCCGTTCGCTGACTTCTCGGCAGCCGCGATCGCCTTTTGCGCGTTCGCCCACTGACCCGCCCTCCAGTGGTCGTAGGCGACGCTCTCCCAACACGACGCGACGAGCTCGCGGGCACGCCCGCCGATCTCGCCCTCGAGCTTCGAGAGCTGTTCGCACGCTTGCTGGCGCGCCGCGCCTGTCGTGCTGCGGTAGTTCGCGTAGGCCGCAAAGAACTGCGTGCCCACTTTCGCGTACGCGCCCTTCAGGTACGCGCCTTGGTTGCCCTTCGCCGCGATCGATTTGAACAGCTTCGCGGCATCCGCACTGCGGCCCGAGTCGAGCTGCGCGAGTGCAAGCGAGAACTCGAACGCGAGCGCCTCGGTGCCCTTCAGCACGCTCGGGTCGCGCGTGGCGCCGTCGAAGTCGGCCGCTGCTTCGCTCGCCTTGCCTTCGCGCATGAACTTCCAGCCGCGCTTGTAGCGCGCGAGCGCGAGGTTGCGCTTCGCGGCCGGCGCGATGTCGGGATGCTGCGAAGAGACCTGCACCGCCATCTCGAGCTTCTCGACGGCACCCTGCAGATCGGCGTCCCACGTCAGCGGCGCCCACTCGGTGTAGATCTCGGCGAGCGCGAGCTGCGCGTTCGCTTTCTTGGCTTCGCGCTCGGCCGCCGCAAACGACTCGGACGCTTTGCGCACATCCGGTTTGTTGAGGCAGAGGTAGCTACGCGCGAGCAAGCGCTGCGTGACCACCGCGTCGCGGCCGCGCACGCCATCGAGCTTCGTCAGCTGGCTGCGCGCGGTCTCGCAGTCGCCGCGCTCGATCGTCAGCACCGCGACGTTCGTCAGCGTCGTCGTCGACGCCGGGTCGATCTTGAGTGCTTCCTCGAGCAGGGTCTGCGCCGTCTTGTAGTCTTTGCCTTCGGCGAATGCTTGCTCGTTGATCGTGAGCACCAGCGCGCGAGAGATCTGGACATCGGCCGGCTTGAGCTGGCGCGCCTCCTCGAACCGTTGGCGCGACTCCTTGAGCTTCTTCTGGTTGAACAGCGCCTTGCCGTTGATCATCTTCAGCGCCGCGACCTGGTCAGGCGTCGCCTTCGCGATCTCCGGGCTCGACAGCAGACGGTCGGTCCGCGCCGCAGCGGCCGCGTCCTGGCGCGCTTCGAGCAGCGTCGCGCCGAGCTCGGTGGCGACCTCGAGGTTGTCGGGGTTCGCATTCGCTGCCACGGTCAGCTTGTCGATCGCTTGCGTCAGATACGGGTTCGGTCCGCTCGGTGGCGCCGGCAGACGCCGATACGTCTTACCGAGCCGGATCGACAGCAGCGCTTGCTCGCGCGCTTGGTTCGGCTTGAGTGCCTTCTCCGCGCGCAGGTATTGGTCGAGCGCGCTCTGCCACTCGCGATCCTCGAAGAACGTGTCGCCGAGCAGCATGTAGCCGCGCGCCTCGTTCTTGCGCACGCGCGTGAACTCGTTGCCTGCCGAGCGCGCCTTCTTCGTCTGCTTGCGCGCGAGGTATGCGGTCGCGAGGTTGTACCAAACCGATCCAATGCCATCGATCCGCTTTGGATCCTGGATCACGCGCTCGCAGACGCTGATTGCCTGGTCCCAGCGGGCGAGGCCCGCGTTCGCGGCGCACTGGCCGAGGTCCGCGTTGACCGACGCATGCTTCTCCTTGGCGTGTTTGCGCTGCAGCAGCTCGAACTGCTCGTTCGCCTTCGTGTAGAGCTGCTTCGCGCGTGCCTCGTCGCCGTCGCCGAGCACCGAGCGCGCGTTCGCGAGGTACGAGAAGCCGAGCCGGATGCGCGGCATCACGTCATATCTCTCGAGGTCGCCGGGGCGGTTCGCGAAGTACGCCTCGTATGCAGCCGCGACCTTCACGGAGTCGCGTTGGAAGTAGTACTCGCCGATCAGCTGCTGGTTCGTGAACGTCTGCGGCCGCGCTTTGACGACCTTCTCGGCCACCTTGATCGCGTCGTCCTTGCTGCCGCTTTTCCATAGGATGAGCGCTTCTTGCTCGAGCACCTCAGGCGCGTTCGGGTGCTGCCGCTTCGCTTTCTCGATGAAAGCGAGCGCGCCCTTGTAGTCGTTGACGATGATGTAGATCGCGGCCCGCCGACCGTACGCCTCTGGAGGAACCTGGCTGGGCGCCTCTTTGATCGCGCGGTCGTAGGCAGCCGCTGACTTCTTCCAGTCGCTGTCCTCGAAGAACTTGTCACCTTCGCGCAAGTCGTCTTGGACGGCGGCCTCCGCAGCCGGCGCGATCATGGCGATCGTCGCCGCGACGAAAATCGCGTGTACGGCTCTCAATGGATCCTCCCGACGACCATGGTGATGTCGTCCTTGCGCATCGCTTCACCGAAGAATGCGCCGGCGTCCGCGATGATCGCGTCGCGCATCTCTCCGGCGTCGAGCGCCGCTGCTTTGCGAACCGAGTTGCGGAACCGCTTCTCGCCGTATTCCTCGCCGGCCTCGTTCTCGCATTCGACGATGCCGTCCGTGTACCAGACGAGGACGTCACCGATCGCGAGCTCGGTCGTCTTCGCCTCGTACTTCGAGTTGCGATCGTCGCCGAGCCGGTTGCCGCGAATCATCAGCGAGCCGAACTCGCCCTTACCCTCACCCGGGCGGAACAGATACGGGAAGTTGTGGCCTGCGTTCGCGTACGTGATCGTGCGTGCCTTCGTGTCGATGATCGACGCGAAGCACGTCATCACGAAGCGGCGCTGCGCGCTCTCGAAGATCGCGTGGTTCATGATCTCGAGCAGCGTGGTCACCGTGACGTCGTCGTTGTGCACGTAGCGCGCGACGTCGCACGACGCCTTCGCGGCGGCGGTGATCATCGCGGACGGTACGCCGTGGCCGGTGACGTCGCCGATCACGACGAGCGTCTTGCCGCCGACGAGCTCGGCCCACGTCCACCAGTCACCACCGGTCTGCGCGGCCGGTTGATAGAAGCCCGCGAACGTGAGCGTGCTCTTCTTTACCGGGGCGTCGCTCGGCACCAGGGTTTCCTGGATCGCCTTGGCGACTTCGAGCTCCTGTTCGATCTTTGCTTTCTCGGCTGTTTGCTGGAGCAGGATGGCGATCTGGTCGGCCATGAAGTTGAAGTTCTCGCCGAGCAGGCCGATCTCGTCGCCGGAGACCACGTCGACGCGGGCATCGAGGTCACCGCGTGCGATCTGGTCGGCCTTCCAGGCGAGCTGCTTGATCGGCTTGGAGATCGAGAGGCCCTGGAAGATCGCGAGCACGGTACCGATCAGCGCAAACAGCGCACCGACGGCGCCGGTGTACAACGCGGCCTTCGTCACCGCTTCGGCCTTCTGCTCGTTCGCTTCCTGCTTGAACCACGTGACCCGCGCGAGGTCGTAGCCGAGTACGACATAGCCCTGGCGGGGGGCCGGCGGTTCGGCCGCGATGGCGCCGGCGGCGGTCGGCGGCTCCCCGACGAAGATCGGGTAGGCAAACACCTTGTACTCGCTCGTGCCCGACGTCAGTGGGAACTCGACAAGCGCGCCCGCGTTCTTGGCCGCGTTCTCCTTCCACAGGCCGAGCGCCTTCTGCCAGCTGTCGACGGTGATCTGACCGAGCGCCGCAGTGACGGGTGCGTGCTCCTCGAACACCTTGCAGTCGAGCTGCGTGCCCTCGTGGCAGTGCGCGATCACCTTCTGGTTGAGATCGAGGACGTACGCGAGCTTGAGCACGTAGTCCTTCTTGCCGTTGCCCATGTCCTGGGTGTCGCCACCGACGGCATTCTGGACGAGCGTGAGGACTTCTTTGTCGCGCCCCTTCTCGAGGACCAGCGCCTCGGTCGCGCGCGCGAACAGCGGCGTACCGATTTGTCCGATCTGAGTGCGAGCTTCCTGAAATACCTCGACTCGTTTGATCGCCGACTCGTCGAACGCGCGGCGAATATTCATGACGTTGAGCAAACCTGCGCCCACGCCCGTGACCACGATCAACAGCGTGGTCGTAAGGATCATCTTGACCGAGATGCTCGGCCCACCCCGTCTGGCCATCTTACGGGAGAGTATGCCAGCACTGGCCGGACTGCTACCATTCGTCCGGGATGGACAACGTCGCGCCTGCGCTCCAGCAGTTCCTCACCGAGTTCAAGCGGGTGAACAACGCGATCGTCGATAGCTACTTTATCGTCGACACGGAGCGGCGAATCGTCGATTTCAACCGCGCGTTTTATGCACTCCTACCCCGTAGCGTCGCCCGTGGCCTAAAGGGCAAGCACTGCTACGAGGTCCTGGAGCTGAACATTTGTGCCAACGAGTGCATCGCCCAGCAGTGCTGGGCGGATAACCGGCACGTGCGCCTCGACGAGATATCCGGAAACATCGCAGGCGAAGCCCAGAAGATGCGCTTCATCCTGTCGGCCGTGCCGATCACCGACGAGGCCGGCAACCACGTCGGTGCGCTGGAGATCCAGCGCAACGTCACCGACGAGGCGGTCGTGCAGGTCAAATATCAAGAGATGCTCGAAAAGGAAGCCCGCGAGCGCGAGCGCCTTGCAAACCAAGTACGCATGCGCACAAAAGAGCTCCTCGAGACGAACCAGCTCCTACTCAAGACCCAAAAGGAGCTACTCGCCTACAAGAAGGGGCTGACCGTCTAACAGTGTTAACCTGACCCGGTGAGGGTACTGGCCGGCGTCGCGATGGTTCTCGCAGCCTGCTACAGCCCGTCACCGATGGCCGGTGGCCCGTGCTCGGCCGCAGGCGAGTGCCCCGAGGGGCAGTCCTGTGACACGACCCAGACACCGCCGACCTGCGTCGCGGCACTTATAGATGCCTCGATCGACGCCTCGCTCGATTGCGTGACCTCGAACGACTGCAGCAACGCCAACCTGCCGGTATGCGACGATGTGGTCCACCAGTGCCGCGGCTGCCGGGCCGATGCCGAGTGCAACGGCATCTGCACCGAGTACAACGGCGTCTGCGTCGGCAACGGTCAATCGATCTTCGTGTCGCCGACCGGCACCGACGGCGGCAACTGCATGGCGACTTCGCCCTGCCGCACGTTCAGTTTCGCGATGCAGCAGATGACCGCGAACCGCCGCACCATTCGGGTCGGCGACGGTGAGTACATGAGCTCGGGCTCGCCGGCCCTGGCAGTTACCGACACCAGTGGGCGCATCGTGTTCTCCGGCGAGGACGCGGACCCCAACGGCGCCTTCTTCACGGCCGTTTCGAACGGCTCGACGAATCCCGTGACGGTGCAGTTCCAGGCGAGCACCGATGTCGTGATCGAAGGCATCACCGTGCGCAACGGCACCAATGACGGCGTGCGGGTGCAAGGGGCGGCGCTGCTGTCGCGGATGACCATCCAGGGCAATCTGCAGCGCGGGATCGATCACCAGCCCAACAACATGGCGGCGCTGCATATCTGGGATTCACTGATCGAGAACAACCAAGAAGGCATCAATTCGAACGATGGGTCGATCGAAGTGCTGCGCTCGGTCGTACGGGGGAATCGCAACGGTGGCATTCAAGTGCAGAAATCAACTACGACCCTCATCAGCACGCTCGTCGTCCGCAACGGCGCGACCAACAGTCCCTACGGCGGCCTGCGCCTGATCCAGCTCACCGGTCAATCTGTGATCGCGTTCGTGACGGTCGCGTTCAATACTGCGTCCAGCTCGACGGCGCCCGGCATCGCTTCGGACACGCTCGCGATCGATGCCTCGATCATCACCGACAACGTCAATGCTGTCATTCCATCGCCGCAGATCTGTCCCGGCTGCACGGCGACCTACTCGCTGTTCTCGGGCACACCGCCGATCGGTATGGGCAACATCGCCGGGCCGGCTGGATTTGTCGACGAGGCAAACAACGACTTTCATCTCATGGCCACTTCGGCCGCGCGCGACGCGGGCAATCCGGCAGGCAGCGTGATCTACGATCTCGACGGCGATAAGCGGCCGCTCGGTGACGGCTACGATATCGGCGCCGACGAAATCGTGCCGTGATGCGCGCGCAAACCGTGATCGTGATCGGGCTCGTGCTCGGGCTCGCCGCCTGCGCGCACGCGCCGAACCTGCCGCTGCGGCCCGACCCGGCGCCGCCCGCAGGCTCGACCACCGAGACGTTCGTCGCCCGCGACGGCACGCAGCTGCTCGCGCGCCACTGGGCTGCGACAGGCGACACGCGAGGCGTGCTCGTGATCATGCACGGGCTCAAGGATCACTCCGCGCGGTACTCGCACCTCGCATCGCGGCTCGCGGCCGGTGGCTACGCGGTCTACGCGTTCGATCTGCGCGGCCACGGTCGCTCGGCAGGACCGCGCGTGTCGCCTGCAGTGTGGACCGATTACGTCGACGATCTCGATCGCTTCTTGACGATGGTCGAGCAGCGCGAGCCCGGCAAGCTGGTGTTCGTATTGGGTCACAGCATGGGCGCCGCGATCGCCACGCGCACCGCGCAGGTACGTCAGCGGCGATTCGCAGGACTCATCCTGTCGGCACCCGGCATCGCGATCGATGCGCCGCCGCTGCTGATCGCCGCGACCCGAATGATCGCCGCGATCAATCCGAGCGCGCCGGCGCTGAAGCCTGCGAACCGTGACTTCTCGACGGACCCCGCCGTGACCGCGGCGATGGGCAAGGACGAGCTGATCTCGCAACCGCCGGGCCCGGCGCGCACTGCAGCCGGATTCGTCGACGGTATGCGGGCGATCTGGGCCGACATCGATCGCTTGAGCCTTCCGCTGCTCGCGCTGCACGGCACGGCCGACAAGCTCACCGCACCGTCGGGAAGCCGTGCGCTGATCGAGCGCGCACCGTCGGGCGACAAGACGCTGCGTCTCTATGACGGATTCGCGCACGATCTGCTCCACGAGCCGAACCATGATCAAGTCGAGGCAGACATCCAGGCATGGCTCGACAGCAGAGTCGCCGGTGCGGTCCACGGGGTCGCGCCGGTTTACTCCGGGCGCCTGGCCGGCGATCCGCGCGGCTGGACGCAAGCGATCGAAATCGCCGCCGGCATCTCGCGCGGCTTCGCCGAGAAGGTCACGCGGTTCGGCGGCAATCTCTCGATCGCGCTCGCCCGCCCGCGGCCGATCGGCTTCCACGGCGCGTTCACTGCACGCATCGCGAACGCGCGCTACTCGATCGCGCTGCGCCCGCTCGGCGTTGCGGTTCGCTTCGGAGGTGCCGTCCTCGGACTCTCCGGAGGTGGCGCGCTGCTCACCGATGCCGAATTCGGCGTCGCGGCAGGCGCCTGGTACGAGCAACCCGCCGGGCCGCTCCACGTCGGCATCCGCGCCGACTACGAGCACGCGTTCTTCGCGGGCGCACGCAACGTCGGCTTGCTGGTCGGCTCGCTGCGGCTCGGCGGCGATCGTGCGTACTGGCCGCACGCGCGCGCCGGCGTTGGCCCGATCATCAGCGGCGGCTACGAGTGCCAAGGCGATACGTGCGGGTTCCTCGCGATGCTCGGCCTGCAGCTGTACGGGGCTGACTAGCGATGTCGTCGTTCGTGATTCGCGACGCGGTGCTCGAGGACGCCGACGCGATCGCGCGCGTCTCGGCGGAGAGTTGGCGGTCGAGCTATCGCGGCATCTTGCCCGACGAGGTGCTCGTCGCGATCGACGTGGAGAAGCGAGCGGCGAAGCGGCGCGAGATTCTAATGACCGGCGAAGGGCTGCATCTCGTGGTGCACGACGAAGGTGAGCTGGTCGGCTTCTGCGATGCCGGTCCGGATCGCGGCGGCCAGCCCGGTCGCGGCGAGGTGTACGCGATCTATCTGCTAGACCGCGCGCAGCGGCGAGGGCTCGGCAGGATGCTGTTTGGCCGAGCACGTGCGTGGCTGTCGGCGCACGGCATGGCCGCGATGAGTGTCTGGGTGATCGAGAACAACTTCGACGCGCGGTGCTTTTACGAGGCGCTCGGTGGTCAACCGGCTGGCAGCAAGCAGATCGAGCTGTCGGGCGTTGCGGTCACGGAGCTCGCGTACGAGTGGGACGAGCCGTAGCGGTCACAGAGTGCCCCACGCGCCAGATCTTCTCCGCGTACTCGCGGATCGAGCGATCCGACGAGAAGTAGCCTGCGCGCGCGACGTTGACGATCGACGATCGCGTCCACGCCGCCGGCTCTCGCCACGCAGCAGCGACGCGACGCTGGCACTCGGCATATGCGCGGAAGTCGGCGAGCACGAGGAACGGGTCGCGCTCGACGAGGTCGGAGAGCAGCGGTGCGTAGAGTGAGCGATCGCCGCGCGAAAACAGGCCGCTACCGATCAGCTCGAGCGCGTACGCGAGCTCGCGATCGGCATCGAGCACGTCGCGCGGGCGGTAGCCGTCGCGCTTCTTCGCGAGCACCTCTTCGGCGGTGAGGCCGAACAGGAAGAAGTGCTCGGCGCCGACCGCTTCGCGGATCTCGACGTTCGCACCGTCGAGCGTGCCGATCGTGAGCGCGCCATTGAGCGTGAACTTCATGTTGCCGGTGCCGGAGGCCTCCTTGCCGGCCAGCGAGATCTGCTCGGAG
>DATDCH010000567.1:0-7735 GCA_036524455.1 Kofleriaceae bacterium
CACTGACACGGTCGTGATACGGCTCGAGCGCACCGTCGGCGTTTGCGGTGCGCACGAGGTGCGCGACGCGCAGCATCGCGGCGTTGCGCTGGACGAGCGCGGGTTGAAAGTCAACGGCGTCGCGCCCGACCTCGAGCGGCAGCGGCTCGCCCGCGACCGACAGTACGTCGACGATCGCGCGCGCTTCGATCGGCAGCTCCGCGATGCGCGCGAGGATCGCCTCGTCGAGGTGAATCGCTTTGTTGGCCTCGCTGGCGTTGCCGCGCGTCGCCGCGTAGCGCACGAGCTCGGAGATATAGAGCGGATGACCGCGCGTCTCGCGCGCGATCGCGACGAGGTCGAGCTGGAGCGACGGCGCGAACGACCGCCGCAACTGGTCGACGAGCTCGATCGCCTGCGCCTCGACGAACGACTCGAGCCGGATCCGGCGCGTGTCGGGCGTCACGATCGCTTCGAGGCGTGCCGCGCCTTCAACGTCTTCCGACGGGCGTGTGGTCAGCACGAGCAGCAGCGGCGGGCTATCGCGGTGACGCACGAGGTCGCGCGCGAGCACGACGCTATCCGCATCGGCCCATTGCCAATCGTCGATCGTGATCACGAGTGGGCGGCGGCCCGCGATCCGGTGCAGCACCTCGCGCAGCGCCGCGAATGCCTGGTTGCGCTGCTCGTGCGGCTCGCTCACCGCGACGCGCCCGGTCGGCGCCGAGCTCATCGCCGGTACGGTGCCGAGCACGGGAAACATGCGCACGAGTAGATCGGGATGACGCGGCAACAGCGCCGCGACCTCGACATCAGAGAGTCGGCGCAGGTGACGAGCGAGCGCGTCGATCACGCTGTCGAACGCCTTGTACGGCACCGACTCGCTCTCGTAGCAGCGGCCGGCGAGCACGAGTGCGCCCTGCGCGATTGCCTCGTCGCTGAAGTGACGCACGAGCGAAGACTTACCGACGCCAGACGGCCCTTCGACGAGCACGCTGATCGCACGACCGCGCTCGAGATCGCCGAGGACGCCGCGCAGCACCGCAAGCTCTTCGCTGCGGCCGACGAATGCGCCGAACAACGACGGCGACGACGTCAGCGCGGGCCGGCTATCGCGTGATGTCATCTCGCGGCGACCGAGCGTACGCAGCACGCCGTTGCCCGACGGGCGCCGCATCGGATCGGGACGCAGCAGCTCGCCGACGAGGGCATCGAGGTCTGGAGGCACGTCGGGCGCGAGACTCGACGCGAGTGGCGCATCGATGCGCTGCTTGTTGAGCATCACGGCAAGCGCGGTGTCGCCGTCGTGCGGCAACTGTTTCGTCAGCGCCTCGAACAAGATGACGCCGAAGCTGTACCAGTCGGCCGCCGCACCGACGTCGGCTTGCACGGCCTGCTCGGGCGCCATGTAGACCGGCGTGCCGACGATCGACTGGCTGCGTTGCGGCACGCCTTCGGCCAAGCTCGCTTCGACGAAACCGAAGTCGAGCAGCACGACACGTCCGCTCGGCTCGACGAGCACGTTCGACGGCTTGAGATCGCGATGGACGAGACCCGCCTCGTGCAGTGCGCACAGCGCCTCCGCGAGCTGCGCCATCGCGTCGCGCAGCTTGTCTTCGTCGAAGTCGCCCATGTCGTCGCGCACGGCATGCAACAAGTGCTCGCCGCGCACGCACTCCATCGCGATGAACCATTGCCCTGCGTGCTCGAACATCTCGTAGTGCTTGCACACGTTCGGATGCTCGAGACCGGCGAGCAGGCGGAACTCGCGCTTGAGGCGATACAGTGCCTCGGGTGTGACGTCGTGCAGCGTCTTGATCGCGACCGTCGCGCCGGACTCGCGATCGATCGCTTCATAGACGACGCCGAGCCCGCCGGACCCGAGGGCCCGCCGTACCTCGTATCGCTCCAGCTCGGCGAGCTCCGTCGTCACGTCGATCTACGACTATAGTACGCGCGATGCACGAGGAGCTGGGGACCCGGGCGGCCGACGGGGTAACGATCCGGGTCGATCGTGTGCCCGCGCAAGGCGAGCGGCGCGGTGCCGTCGTGTGCCTACACGCGATGATGACGGACGGACGTTATTTCGGTGCCCGCCGCGACGGTTCGTTTGCGGCGGCGCTGTCACAGAGCGGGCTCGACGTCTACGTCGCGGACTTTCGCGGCCACGGCCACTCGGTACCACCGTACGCCGGTGAAGGTGACTGGAGCTTCGACGATCTCGTCGAGCTCGACCTACCGGCGATCTTGAACCTCGTCAGCGAGGCATCGAGCACCCGCGTTGAAGACATCGCCATCCTCGGTCACTCGCTCGGCGGCCTCGTCGCGTGCGCCGCGCTCGGAACGGGGAAGATTCGCCAACCGCGCGTGCTCGTGCTCGCCGCGACGAGCGTGTGGCTCGGCGAGACCACGAGCCGGCGTGCAATCATGGCCGCGTATCGCGGCGTCACCGCGCTGTTCGGCCGCGCACCGATCAGAGCGGCGCGCCTCGGCACCGCGGATGAATCGGCGAGCTACGTCGGTCAGCTCACGAGCTGGGCGATGCAGGGCCGCTGGACCAGCATGCGCGGCGTCGATTACATGGTCGCGCTCGAAGCGATCACCACGCCGACGTTCGCGTTCACCGGCGCCACCGACTGGATGTGCAAGCCGTTCGACGCCGAAGCGATCGCAAAGCGAATCCGCACGTGCGAGCCGCTGCGTATCGTCGGCAAGCAGTACGGCGACCGGCTCAACCCCGATCACTTCCAGCTGTTCACGAGGCCCGAGCTGACGAAGCTGCGCAGCGAAGTGATCGCGAAGCTCACTGCGGAAGAAGCGTGATCTTGAGGTGCCCGCTCGCCGGCACGCCGTAGATCGCCTGCGGCACTTCGCGAACATTACGGACCGGATCAGCGGCACCCGTGTTCGGCGCCGGCTGCTGCGGCCCTGTGTCGGGACCGATCGCCGGTTCCTGATCGACCTCGGTGCCGGCATCGTAGAGCGCGATGCGATCGGTGACGTCGCCCGTCATCGGCATGCCCCACGCGTCGAACAGCGCGATGCCCTCGGGCACGGTGGCGAAGAACCAGTCGTCGCTCATGCCGAACATCGTCGCGAACGACAGATACTCGCCGGGCAGACCCGCGACGGTGAGCTCGTACGCTTGCCCCGGGCGCGCCGGTGCACGCATGTCCAGATCGGCCGGCACTTCGAATGCACCGGCATCGGCGACCATGCCACCGGCGGCGATGCCCATCATCGCGTCGGCGAGCACGCCGTTGTTGCCGTCTTCGGCGAGCCGCTCGAGACCTTGGTTGCGATCGACGAGGCCGAGCGCGTAGAGCGGCTCGGGCGCATCGTGCACCGCGTAGACGCCGGGTGAGATCGGCGTCGGCCAACCAGCCAGCGCGCGCATCGAACCCTGCAGCGTCGGGAACCGGCCCGACTCGGCGACGAGCTCGAGGCCCTGCGCGCGATCGGCCTCGCCGGGCGTGAACAGCGGCGCCGGCGCGATGTGCAGCGCCCACACCGGCGGCGACACGTGGATGTCGCGACCGCCGACCGACGTGACGAGCGTCGACGTCGTCGACACGTTCTCGATGCGCAGCGTGAACGTGCGGTTCGCACCGGGCGTCAGCGTCACTCGGATCATCGACGCGATCGACGGCAGCGTGAACTTCGAGCCGTCGGTCAGCGTGACCTGGCCGTACAGCTCGCGCACCGTCGGGTTTGGATCCGCAGCGCCGAAGTCGGGAGCCGGTTGGCGCGGGCCGACCGCGTCGCCGACCGCGGGCTCCTGATCGATCTCGGTGCCCGCGTCCCACAGCTTGACGTAGCCCGTGACGTCGCCCGACACCGGGTTGCCTTGCGCGTCGTAGAGCGCGATGCCGTCGGGACCCGGCGCGAAGAACCAGTCGTTCGATTCGCCGAGCATCGACGCGAAGCTGACGCGCTGGTTGCGGCCGGCCGTGAACGAAATCTCGTACGCCTGCCCCATCGCGAGCGCACCGGTCGTGCCGTTCGTCTTCGTCGCCTGCACTCCGGACTTCAGCACCGTCCATGGTGCGATGTTGTCGATGCGCAACTTGAACGCAGTCGGCATCGGGTCATCCATCATCTTGTCGTCGGTATCCGACGCGCAGGCGGTGAACGACAGCAGCGTTGCAGCGATAAGCTTGTTCTTGATCATGTGTGCCTCCGTCTGAAAGCGACTACGCGAGCCCACTGATCCGGTTACAGCGCGTCTTCGTATGATATGACCTCGCCGGATGAGGACCGCTAAGTCCACGAAGGGGAAGGCAGCACCGAAGTCGGCCACGCGCGCGTCGTTGTCGTCCTCGGCCGCGCGGGCCGGTAAGCCCGCCGACAAAGCGAAGCTCAAGCCGAAGCCGCAAAAGCCGGAGGACGCGTCCACGCGCGGCGATCGCAGCAAGCGGTTGCTCGATCTCGTCATGATCCTGCTGCGCGCGCGCACGCCGGTGACGTATCGCGATATCCGCGAGCAGTTTCCCGCGTACCAGACGCTCAACATCGAAGCGGGGCTGCGCGCGTTCGAGCGCGACAAGGCCGACCTCCTCGATCTAGGTGTGCCGATCCGTTACGTCACGCCCGACGAGGACGACTCGCTCGAAGACGGCGGCTACGTGATCGATCTCAAGCGCTTCAAGATGCCCGAAGTGCACCTGACGCGCGACGAAATCTCCGCGCTCGTGCTCGCGGCGTCGGTCGCGCACGCGATGCCGGGCGGCACGTATCCCAAGATCGTCGACCTCGCGCTCAAGAAACTCGCGTTCGATCTGCCCGAGCTGCCCGACACGCCGACCGAGTTCCCGCGGCCCGCGAACAACTCGCCGACGGTGCTCGTCCACTTCCCCGAGAAGCGGCAGGCGCCCGCCCGTCCCGAGCTCGGCGAGATCTACGCGACGCTCGAAGCTGCGACGCGCCTGCGCAAGCGCATCTCGATGAAGTACCAAGCCGCGACCAACGGCATGATCTCGTCGCGCGATCTCGATCCTTACGCGATGGTCTATCGCGAGGGCGCGTGGCTCGTCGTCGGCTGGTGCCACCTGCGCAAGGAGATTCGCTCGTTCCGCGTCGATCGCATTCACCACGCCGAGATGGCGCCGAAGCCGAAGTCGGCCGACTTCGAGCGGCCCACCGATTTCGACGTCAAGGCGTACGCGACGCGCTCGCCGTGGACGTTCACGAGCGAGCCGCCCGAAGAAGTCCAGCTCGCATTCTCGGCGGAGGCTGCCGAGATCGCGAACGAAGACTTCGGGCCGACCGCGGTCAAGCGCGTCGACGGCGACAGCACGTTGATCACGTTCGACTGCACGAACCCCGAGTTCGCCGCGATGCGCATCCTCGCCGCCAAGGGCGCGATCAAGGTGACGCGTGGCGAGAAGTTGCGCGTGCGCATCGCCGCCGAGCTCGACGCGATCAGCGAACGTTACGAAGTGGAGCTTGCCGATGCGTGATGTCGCGCAGCGCCTGCGGCGCCTACTGTTCATCGTCCCGTACGTCGCGAAACATCCCGAGGGCGTCACGGTCGACGCGCTCGCGAAACAGATCGGCGCCGAGCGCGAAGAGTTGCTCGCTGACCTCGATCTGCTCTCGCAGGTCGGCCCGCCCGACGGTGACCCCGGCGAATACCTGCTCGTCTCCGTCGAAGAAGGCCGCGTGTTCGTCGATCTCGCGCACCGGCTCACGCGGCCGCTACGCCTGACGGCCGCCGAAGGCTGCTCGCTCCTGCTCGGCATTCGCGCGCTGCGCGAGAGCGGCATCGCGCCGTTCGACTCGGCGATGCAGTCGTCCGAACAGAAACTACTCCGCGCGCTCGGCCGCGACGCGAACGAGGCGCAGAACCTCGCAACGTCGACGGTCGTGGCAGAGCCGGAAGCAGCGGTCACCACGCACCTGCGCACGCTCGTGTCGTCCGCGCGCCAGCGGCAGCGTGTCGAGATCGATTACGTCTCGGCGTCGCGCCATCAGTCGGAGCATCGCCCCGTCGATCCGTACGGCATCGTGCACCACGCGGGCGAGTGGTACTTCGTCGGTCACTGCCACAACCGCGGCGACGTCCGCACGTTCCGCATCGATCGCATCGCCGCGCTCAAGACGACCGGCGAACGCTTCGATCGTCCCGCCGACTTCGATCTCGAGGCATACCGCCGCGAGCGACTCTACGTGCCGAGCGCCGATGCAATCACGGTGCGCATCCAGCTCGATCCGCTCGCGGTGACGCGCGTCGGTGCGAACTGGCCGGTCGGCGAAGTCACGATGCAAGACGATGGCTCGGCGGAGCTGCTCGTCGACTGCGAAGGCTTCGAGTGGGTGACCGGCTGGGTGCTGAACCTCGGCCGTCACGCGTGGATCGTCGGTCCCGACGAGGCGCGCAAGGCGATGCACGATCGCGTCGTCCGCCTGCGCAGCGAGCTCGCGGCGTAATCAGCTGCCGATGAGGCGGCGCACGACCGCGCCGTTCGGAACGATCGACCCCGTCGAGCGTACCGAGACGAGCTTGGTGCGGATGAGTGGAGCCCCGCGGTGAAGCTCGCGCGCCACCGCCGCGCGGTCATCGAGCAGCAGCTCGAGCAGTTTTTGATCGAGCCTGAACAGACAGCTCGGCGTGATCGACGCATAGACGTGGCTGAGCGCGCCCCACAACCGAGGCGCGGACGCGAGCAACAGGATCGAGACCGCGTCGTCCGACAGTTGGAACTCGCGGCGAATGCTCGCGTGGGGACCGATCGACTGCCAGCGCGTGAAGTCGCCCGCCACTCCGCCCGCACCGTAGAGCGCCTGGATCAGATCGAGCGTCACGCGGTCGCCGTGGGTCGCGACGGCGAGCCTGCACATCGCGATCACCCAGCCCTGCAGATCCAACAGGTACTGCTCGCGCATAGCGCGCGGAAGCGGCGAGTGGCGCGTGTCGAGAAACAGGACTTCGCGTTGCGTGTGCATACCCAACACACGCGGTCCGTGGCCAGACCCTGCAACGACGGCTAAGGCCGTGTAGCCACCGTTACTTACGCGACAGCGAGAAGCTGCCTTCGGCCACGACAAAGCACGCCATCGCCGAGTAGGTGCCTTCGATCTCGTCGCCTTGCCAGGTCGCGCTCACGTTGTATCCGCAGTTCGCCGAGCTTGCCGATGCGAACGTCAGCGTCAGATCGGGATCGTCGAACGTGCCGCTGATCTCGCCGCCCGCTTGGAGGCCGATGCCGCTGATGCCCCACGAGCCGAGCACGAACACGACCCCGTCGGCCATCATGTGGCTCGTGATCGTCAGCGACCACGTCGGCGGGTAGTCCATCCCGGGTACCGTGGTCTTGCCCTCGTAGGTGCCTTCGAGGGTCGGGTCCCCTCCACACGCCGCCAAAGCGAGGCTCATGATCGCGGTTCGCCACATGCCTCGATCGTATGCCGATGCCCGCGACCGCGCGCGGTAAATGCCGGCGATGCAGCCAGCGACAAGGTGCGTCCGGCTCCGACCGAATCCGTGTCGTATCGAGAACATGGGTCCCCCGAAAAACGTTCCGGGGTTAGTTTTTCGGGACGCGGGATAACGTTCCGGGGTTAGTTTTTCGGGACGAGACGTTCCGGGGCCGCGCACGCGCCGAGGTTGGTCATGCCGCCCGGTTCGTTCGTTCGCCGAAGTGTCCGGTTCTGGGACACGACGCGCCTCCCATTTCTCGACCCCACCCGCCGCGGCCACCGCCGCTGATCCCCGTACTATCGCGTCAACCGTCGAAGGGTCTCGCGGCTCTAAGCC
>DATDCH010000568.1:0-11220 GCA_036524455.1 Kofleriaceae bacterium
AGTCGCTCTATCACAAAGGCGATCGCGGCGCGGCGCGCGGGTACTTCCAGGAAGTCACGAAGAGCTCGGGCAGCAAGTACTACCAGCCCTCGCTGATGCGCCTCGTCGAGATCTCGATCCTCGATAGCAATTCCCCTACACCCGATGCAGACGCGGCGCGGGCGGCCGAGGACGCTTTGACGAAGCTCGGCTCGACGTCGCAGACCGCGGCGGTGCCGTACATCCGCGGCAAGTGGGCCTTCGCGCAAAACAAGTACGACGAAGCGATCGGCATGTTCAACGCGGTGCCGAAGGGCTCGGAGTACGACGCGCAGGCGACGTACTACCTCGGCACGGTCTACATCGCGCAGAAGGATCTCTCGCGCGCGACCGACATCTTCACCGAGCTGACCACGCGCAAGCCGAAGACGAACACCGATCGCCGCGTGATCGAGCTGTCGCAGCTCGCGCTCGGCCGCGTGTATTACGAGCGCGAGCAGCCGTCGAAGTCGATCGACAGCTACTTGCTCGTCGATCGAGGCAGCGATCTGTTCCCGACCGCGCTCTACGAAGTGTCGTGGGTCTACGTCAAGAGCAAGCAGTACGACAAGGCGCTCACCGCGCTCGAGCTGCTCAACCGGCTCGACCCGAATGCGACCACGTCGCCGACCGTGCGCATCCTCGAGGGCAACTTGCGCGTGCGCAAAGCGCAGCTGATCCGCCAGGCGCAGATCACCGGCACGCTGTCGGCCGACGAGCGCAGCGATCCGCTGACCGAGTACGACAAGGCCGAGAAGATCTTCAACGAGACGTACGACCGTTACAAGCCGGCGCACGTCGCGCTCGACAACATGGTGAAGGGCACGCTCGATCCGTCGAGCTTCATCGATCAGATTTCGGGCCGCAACACGCGCGTGTTCGCGTCGTCGGCGCCGATTCCGGAAGCGGCCGCGCAGTGGCTGCGTGAAGAGCCCGAAGTGCAGCGCGTGGTCAACGTCGAGTCCGATCTCGCCGGCGTCCAGCGCAGCCTGAGCGAGGCCGAAGCAACGATCGTGCGCCTCGAAGGCGTGATCGCGACCGGCGATCGGCTGACGCTGTATCCGTCGCTGTCGTCGCGTCGCATGCGCATCGCGGCGATCCAGCACGACCTGGTCGGCATTCGCAGCCAGCTCCACGATCAAGCCGGCTCGAGCGATGGCAGCCGCAAGGCGCTGTTCGCGCAGTACCAGACGATCGGCGATCCCGAGCAGGCTCACGGCGCACGCACGGCGGAGGCGCAGGCCGGCTACGACAAGATCGACGAGACCGCGCAGGAAGTCGAAGGCGCGGTGATGTCGATGCAGGCGATGGCGGTCGCGCTACGCACGTACGCGCCGTCGTTGCCGGATGATCAGCGCGCGAAGCTGCAGGACGAGCTCAACCAGGTCACGAAAGAGGCGCGCGAGATCGAGGACGAGCTCGCAGACATCCGCAAGGAGGTCGTGCTCGGCAAGGATCTGGCGCCGGTCGGCGATGAAGAGCTGAAGCGGTCGCGGCAGCTGCGCCGGCAGACGATGCAGGCGCTCGACAACGAGCATCGCAACCTCGGCGGTCGCGGTGGCGCGCTCGCCGACCAAGCGGCGCGGATCGCGGCGAGCCTCGAGCAAGCCGATCAACAGATCGACGCGATGGTCGGCCAGGGCCTCGAAGACGTGAAGCGGATGATCGGTGAGGAGCGCCGCAACATCGCCGAGTACCGCAAGGAGCTTGCCCAGTACGAGCAGGAGGCCCGCACCGTCGGTAGCGAGGTGCTCGGCACGCAGTTCAAGGCGGTCAGGGAAAAACTCTACGACGTGGTCGTGCGCAGCGATGTCGGCAACGTCGATGTCGCGTGGTCCAAGCGCGAGGACACCGAGGATGATCTCAAGCGGCTGAACCTGGCGCGCGCGCGCGACCTCAAGCAGCTGCGCGACGAGTTCCGCTTCGTGCTCGACGAGACCAGCACCACGCCGGCGATGCCGAAGCAGCCGGAGACCAAACCGGCGCCGGGACCTGAAGGCACGAGCCCCGACAAGGGCGGGCCGACCGATACGCGGATCAAGCCGGCGGGTGATCAACCGAAGGACAAGCAAGCGCCGGTCGTCAAACCCGATACCGCGCCAGCGCCGAAGACCGCGCCGAAGACGGCACCGAAGACGGCACCGAAAACGGCGCCGAAGAAGGGAGGCACGCCGTGAAGAAGTCGCCTCTCATCGCGCTCTTGCTCGCGGGCGTCGCGGGCGTCGCGTCGGGCCAACCGGGCAATCAGCCTACGCCCGTCCCGCAAGATCCGGCGACGGGTCCGGGTCTGGGTCAGCCCACGGCGGCACCGGCTGGTGCGCTGCAGCTGTCGCCGCAAGAGCTCGAGGAGCTCAAGGCAGTCGAGGCCGACTACGAGGACTTCCTCCAAGCGGCGAAGAACCACGACGCGCGGCTGCGCCAGATCGCGCGTCACGAGTACAACTCGCGGACCGCCGAGCTCGAGAAGCGCTACGCCGAACGGATCGCGAATGCCGAGTCCGATCAGGGCAAGCGCTTGCTCGTGACGAAGGAGCGGCTCGAGAAGTTCCTCGTCGATCACCCGAAGCACGAGACGTTCACGCCCGACGCGCGGTTCCGGCTCGCCGATCTGTATCTCGACGAGGCGGATGCCGAGGTCGATCGCCGGCTCGCCGAGGCGGACAAGATGCCGCCCGACCCGAACCGTCCTGATGCGGCAGCGATCATCGCCGACTATTCGAAGTCGCTCGAGCAGTGGGAAGCCATCCTCAAGGAGTTCCCGAACTACCGGCAGACTCCGTCGACGATCTACTTGCTCGCGTATTACGGCAAGACGAAGGACGAGCGTCGCTCGCTGCAGCTCTTCCTCGCGCTCGCATGTGCGAATCGCTACAAGTGGAACGACAAGCCGCCGGCGAAGCCCGATCAAAAGGAAGCGATCAAGCGCGTCGAATCCAAGACGCTGCGCGAGGTCTATGGTGACTGCCAGCCGTATCCGAACGCCGACGTCGAGCTGATCCGCCACGCGTGGGTCCGCGGTATCGCCGACTACCACTTCGCGGTGGCAGGCGAGATCGACGACGCGATCGCCGCGTACACGAAAGTCACGAACGGTGGCCAGGACAGCAAGCTGTACGCCGAGGCGCTCTACAAGCTCGCGTGGAGCTACTACAAGCGCGACTTCCTCAAGGAGTCGATCGACAACTTTGACAAGAGCGTCGTGCTCTACGACACGACGGTTACTGCGGGTAACACGCCGCCGCTCGAGCTACGCGACGAGTCGATCCAGTACATCGCGGTCGCGTTCACCGATCCGTGGAACGGCGAGACCGACACCGATCCGACGAAGGCGTTCACGCGCGCGAAGGATTTCTACAAGGGCCGCGAGAACGAGCCGCACGTGCGCGACGTGTGGGTCGCGATGGGCCAAGCGTTCGAGGATCTCCAGGCGTGGGATCAAGCGGTCGACTCGTATCGCATTGCGATCGGTCCACCGTGGGAGCTCAACCCGAAGAACCCGGTCGTCCATCAGAAGATCGTCAACGCGTTCGAGAGCAAGGGCGACAAGTTCGCAGCCGACAAGGCCGCCGGCGAGCTCGCGACGAAGTACGCACCGGGCACGGCCTGGTACGCCGCGAACGAGAAGGACCGCGAGGCGATGGAGAACCAGCGCCGCATCGCGGAGCGCGCGCTGTATGCGGCCGCGCGCAACACGCACTCGGCGGCGACGCAGCTGCGCAAGGACTACGAAGCGGGCGGCAGCAAGGACGCCGCGCTGAAGCAGGAATACCTCGCGATGTACAACCAGGCGGTGGAGATGTACCGCCAGTTCATCTCGACGTACCCCGAGAGCGACTATATGTACGAGTTCAACTTCCTGCTCGGCGAGACGCTGTTCTACGGCGAGCGCTATCGGGAAGCGATCGTGCAGTACAAGTGGGTGCGCGATCACCGCGACCTCGGCCAGACCTACTACCTCGATGCAGCGCGCTCGGTGCTCGCGTCGTACGAAGCGGCGAAGGACAAAGAAGTCGCCGAGGGCAAGCTGCAGCCGCTGAAAGTGCCGACGGTCGCCGAGCTCAAGACGATTCCGCAGCCGTGGCAGCCGCAGCCGATTCCGGCGCTCTATCTCGAGCTGCAGGCCGAGTACGACAACTACCAGAACATCGTGCAGGACCCGGCGGCAGCGCCGGGCCAGGGCATCAACGCCGCGCTGATCAGCCTCGCGTATTTCCACGTCGACGATGCGATCGCGCGATTCACGAAGGTGATGGACAAGTTCTGCTCGGCCGCGCCCGCGAAGAAAGGCGAGCTCGCGCCGGCTGCGAAGGCGAAGGACGGCATCCTCGCGATCTACGAGGCGCAGGGTAACTTCGACGCGATCGAGGCGACGAACAAGCGCTTCATCAACGCGAAGTGCGGCGACGACAACGCGATCCAGCTCGCGATGAATCAGAACCGCTCGCTCAACTTCTCGCGCGCTGCGGAGCTGTTCAAGCAGCAGAAGTTCATCCCGGCCGCCGAGGCGTTCTACCGGTTCTACAAGACCGCGCAGCAGACCGATCCGGATCTGCCGGTCGCGCTCTACAACGCGGCGGTCAGCTACAAGCTCGCCGATCGGCCGAAGACGGCGATCGGTCTGTTCAAGGAGTTCACGAGCCGGCCGGAGAAGAACTTCCGCGAGAGCCCGTACTACCTCGATGCGATGCGCCTGACGGCGGCGAGCCAGCAGGCGTCGTTCCAGTACGACGAGGCGATCAAGACGTACCTCTCGCTGTACGAGACCACGAAGACGGCGAAGAAGAAGGGCATCCAGCCGCCCGCGCCACTACCCGGCGAGAAGCCGCTGACGCTCGAGCAGATCGGTCTCGACGCGGTCTACAACGCAGCGTACGCCGCCGAGGTGAGCCGTGACTTCAAGCGCGCGGTCACGCTCTATGGCCAGTACCAGGGCATCGAGCCCGATCGGCGCAAGCAGGATCGCGCGCAGTGGTCGATCGCCGGCATTCATCGCCAGAGCGGTGACATCAACGCGATGACGTCAGCGCTCGACAAGTGGCGCGGTAAGTTCGGCAAGGATCCGGGCAACGAGGACGACTACGTCAAGACGTTTTACGACACCGCCGAGGCGAACCGGAAGAAGGGCCGCACGCCGCAGGCGAAGGCTGCCGAGAAGCAGACGATCGAAGCGTGGAAGCAGCGCGGCGCGGTGAAGAACACACCCGGCGCGAAGATGGCCGCCGAGTACGCGCTCAAAGAAGCGGAAGAGTTCTACGACAAGACGTGGGCGCCGTTCGAGATCAAGACGGCGGCGACGAGCACGAATATTAATACGGCGAAGAAGCAGATCACGGATCAGCAGAACAAGATCGCGGACCTGCGCAAGCAGGCCGAAGACAAGTACATCGGCCTCGATGTGTACGGCGTGCTCGAGACGACGATGGCCGCGAAGGTGCGGTTCGGCGACATCCAGTACGACCGCGCGATGAAGATCGGCAACATTCCGATCCCGAAGATCATCCAGAACAACGACGCAGCGATCTCGGCGTTCGAGACCCAGCGCGATGCCGCGCTCAAGAAGGACCTCGACGAAGCGCGGCTCAACTGGGCGGAGGTCGCCGACCTCGCGAAGAAGGGCGGCGTGTCCAACCAGTGGAGCCAGAAGGCGCTCGAGAATCTCGCACGCGAGTTCCCCGAGCAGTACAAGGCACTGCGCCAGGAGCTGGTGCAGGGAACGGATGCGCCATGATGTCCACGGCTTACTCGGCAGATCGCCCTGAAGATCGCGACGCTGGCTCGCGCGTCTATAGATCCATGTTCCGGTCGCTTAGCGCGCTGATGTTGTGTGCGCTGCTGGCTGCCTGCGGTGGCAGCAAGAAGGGCGACACTACGCCCGCGGGCAAAGGCTCGGCGGCGGGCGGTAGCGATCCGACGTCGATGAACGACACCGGCGATCCCGGCGGTGGCGCAGCTGGCGGTGGTGCGGCTGGTGGCGGTGGCGCGGGTGGCGGAGCGGGCAGTGCAGGTGATCCGGCAGGCGGTGGCGGCGCAGGCTCGGCGGCGGTCGAAGCGCCGGTCACGTTCCCGAACCTCGATCCCGATCCGGCGCAGGCGAAGTCGCAGGTCGATCAACAGCTCGCAACCGCGAAGCAGGCGCTGATGGCGTCGCCGCCGGATGCCGATGGTGCGCTGCGTGCGGCGCGCGAAGCGCTCAAGATCGATGCGTCGAGCGTCGATGCCGCCGCGTACGTCGGGTTCGCCTACTACCACAAGAAGCAGTACGACACCGCGGAGCTCGTGCTCGACGAGCTGTTCAAGCGGCCCACCGCGAAGCAGAACGCGAACGTGTATTACGTGTTCGGTCTCGTCTACGACCACACGAACCGTCCCGAGCAAGCGGTGCTCGCGTATCGCAAGGCGGTCGAGCTCAACCCGAGCTTCGCGAGCGCGTGGGTCAACCTCGGCGTGCACCAGCTGCGCAACAAGCAGTACGCCGAAGCGCAGGGCACGTTCGAGCGGCTGACGAAGGAGTTCAACCGCAACGACGCGGTGACGCTGACGTCGCTCGGCTCCGCGTATCGCGGTCGCTCGGGCGACTATCCGGCCGGTTCCAACGAACGCAATCAGCTGATCCTCGCCGCCGAACAACAATACAAGCGCGCGATGGCGGCGAACGCGAACTACGGGCCCGCGTACTACAACCTCGGACTGCTCTACCTCGACGCGGATCCGTTCCCGTCGGCGGGCGGCGCGCTCGACACGCTCCAGCGCCTCAACGCGGCGAAGGGTTTCTTGGATCAGTACAAGAACATGCCGGGCGTCGACATCAAGCTATACGACGAGCGCATGAAGGACGTCGCCAAGCTCATCAAACGCGAAGAAAGCCGCCGCAAAAAGGCATCCAAAACCAAGTGAGCTGGCCCATGACGACGAGGTGTTCCATGATTAAGCCGATGCGTGCCCCCGCCGCCCTCGCGCTGATCGTCGCGACTTCGCTCTCGGCTCCGGCTGCGTTCGCGCAGAGCCCGGAGCGCTGCCAGGACGACGACGCCAGCGGTGAAAAGAAGCAGGGCAAGTTCCACATCGAGTACGTCAACGGCAAGCCCGTCACCGTGATCGACACGCTCGTCCAGGTGTGCGGCAAGGTGCCGCGCCCGAGCGTCGTCTACGTGCTCACGGTCAAGAACATCGACTACGAATGGGAGAGCCTGAAGCAGGACTTCATGCCGCTCATCATCTCTAGCGTGAAGAAGGCGCCGTTCTGATGGCGGCCTCGAAGCGTCCTCCGCAAGCAGCGCAGCAGCCGCAAGGGCCGCGGCAGCGCATCCTGCGTATCGGCATTCTGCTCGGCGGCAAGATCGTCGAGGAGCGCCTGATCCGGGAGCGCACGTCGGTGACGATCGGCCAGTCGATGAAGAACACCTTCTCGATTCCGGTCGAGGGCCTGCCACTCGAGCTCACCCTGTTCGCGCTCGACGAAGGCAAGTACTCCCTGCGCTTCCTCAACAAGATGGATGGCCGGTTGTCGTCGGGCGATCAGGTCAACACGCTCGACGCGCTCAAGGGGCGCGGCGCGCAGAATCACGGCGACTACTGGCAAGTGCCGCTGTCCGAGAACTCGCGCGGCAAGCTGTCGCTCGGTGATCTGACGATCCTGTTCCAGTTCGTCACCGAGCCGCCGCGTCAGCCCAAGCCGATGCTGCCTGCGTCGGTGCGCGGCACGTTCGCCGATCGCTTCGATCCGCGGCTGTCGGTGATCCTCGGTGCATCGATCATCGTGCACTTCGCGATCGTGATCATCGCGCTGACGATGGACGTGCCGACCGGTACCGGCATCGCCGATCGCGCGTACAACCTGACGTTCACGCAGGACGAGTACAAGGTCGATCTCGAGCAGCCGAAGATCGAAGCGCCGGTCGACACCGGCAGTGCTGCCGCCGAAGAGAAAAAAGAAGAGAAGAAGGTTCCGACGATCAAGAAGGAGCCCGAGGGCGGCGGTCGCGACAACGCAGCCGACGTCCAGCTGCAGCAAGAAGAGAACGCGCGCGCGATGGCCGACCTCCTCACCGGCGAAGGTGCGGACGGCACGAGCGAAGGCGACATGAGCAAGCGCCGCCCGGGCGCCGACCTCGGTCAGCAGATCGCGGACGTGCGCGAAGGCGGCAAGACCGTCTCCGTCGGTGGCGGCCAGGGTCGCGGTCCACGCGGCGATGGCGATGCGCGCGTCGGTACCGGCAAGGGTCCGGCGATCACCGGCCCCGGTGGCACCGAGACGGCCGGCGGTCCGAAGGTCGAGAAGGCGCCGACGGGACGCATCGCGGTCTCCGACAAAGAGACGTTCGATGACTCGAGCCTGTCGGCCGACATCGTGCTGTCGAAGATCCAGAGCGCGTACATGGCCGGCCTCAAGCGCTGCTACAAGGACTACTTGAAGAAGGACGCGAGCGCGCGCGGTAAGGTCACGCTCGATCTCACCGTCAACGAGACGGGCCGCACCGTGAAGGGCGCGGCGAAGGGCTTCGCGAACGAGGTCGACGACTGCATCACCGGTCAAATGGCGAGCTGGCGCTTCCCCGTTCCGAAGGACAAGGACGGCGAGCCGACCGAGGCGAGCTTCCGCATCGCACTGCAGCTCGTTCCGGACTGATGCACCCCAAGGGCACTGGCTCGCCTGACAGCTCGCTGGCGCCTCCGGGCGCCGTCGTATGGCTGACCGGCCTCTCGGGCGCCGGGAAGTCGACGCTCGCAAGCGCGGTGGGCGAAGCGCTCGCGGCGCGCCGCCGTGTCGAGGTTCTCGACGGTGACGAGATCCGGCTCTACCTCTCGCAGGGCCTCGGCTACTCGCGCGCCGATCGCGACGTCAACGTGCATCGCATCGCGTACGTCGCGCGGCTGCTCGCGAAGCACGGCGTGCTCGTATTCGTCGCAGCGATCTCGCCGTATCGCGAGACACGCGCTGCGCTCGCGAAGCTCTCCGCAGACGCGGGTCACGACTTCGTCGAGGTGTTCGTCAACGCGCCGCTCGATACCGTCGAGTCGCGCGACGTGAAAGGGCTCTACGCGAAAGCGCGTGCCGGCGAGATCGCGAGCTTCACTGGCGTGAGCGATCCGTACGAGCCGCCTGAAGCGCCCGCGGTCGAGGTCCAGACCGACCGGGAGTCGCGCGACGAGTCGGCAAAAAAGATCATCCTTGCGCTATCCGAACGAGGGCTTGCGTAGTTACCCAGTAGCCTGAGGGTGTCTCAGAAAACTGGTGCTTGCACTCGCGTTAGCCGCGAGCTAGCACCCGCACCATCTTATGAGACTTCCTCTGATCCTCGCGGCGCTCGCCGCTCCCGCATGCCTCGATTCCGTCGACCCCTACGAGGGTGAAGGCGTCAAGATCGACGGCAAAGACGATTCCTCTGCGCAGGCCGTGTTCGTCGACCTCGAGTTCGACGGCACCCTGCTCACCACCTCGTCGTTCAACGATCGTTCGACGATCCAGTCGCAGATGTTCTACACGGTCGGCCAGCTCAACGGCATGAACGGTGTCGGTCGCATCGACAAGGCGACCTACTCGAACATCGTCCGCTCGACGACCGCCGACGGCCGCGTGCAGATCAAGTACCGCGCGAAGATGCTCGTCGCGTGGGGCAATCGCAACAACGTGCCCGCGACGATCCAGCTCAAGAACCCGCTGGACGTGTCGAGTGCGGGCCAGACCTCGTTCGCGACGAAGTACGGCACCACGTGTGTCGACTTCTCCGCGCACGACGTCGACGGCGGCACGATGTTCTATTACTACCGGCCGAACCGCTCGGGCTGCTCGATCGCTGCGACCGACGTCAACACCGTCACGGCGACGCTATCGCCGAGCCCGGTCCAGACGACCGGCAAGTTCCCCGAGTACCACAAGGTCTGGGAAGACAATCGCTTCGAAGTCGTCGTGATCTTCGGCAAGGACAAGGACGGCGCGACCGCCAACTCCGACGTCGGCATCGCCGCGTACAACCGCTTCCTCGGCGCGATGAAGGCCGAGCTCGCGACGCGCAGTCTCACCACGATCCCTGCAACGCTCGCATCGAGCCCAGGCGTGATGGCGCCCGACGTCGAGTTCAACGCGACGCTCCCCGGCGGCAAGTCGATCCGCGTCGTCGCGCTGCTCACGGACAACATTCGCACCGGTCTGTCGCAAACCGCGTTCCGCTCGCGCTACGAGAGCCTGACGCCGAAGGCCGACTACATCGTCTACAACGGCCACGCTGGTCTCGGCACGAACGTGCGCGCGATGGCGTCGGCGGGCCGCTGGGTGCAGGGCCAGTACGTCGTGATCCAGCTCAACGGCTGTGACACGTACGCGTACGTCGACGACGCGCTCAACCGCGCGCACATGCTCGTCAACCCCGACGACACGACCGGCTACAAGTATCTCGACCTCGTCAACAACGCGATGCCGGCGTTCTTCCACGAGCTGTCGAACACGACGATGGCGATGTTCCGCGGCCTCGTCGCGCATGACTCGCCCAAGACGTTCGAGCAGATCTTCGTCAACATCGATTCCGACCAGGTCGTGCTCGTCTCGGGCGAGCAGGACAACACGTTCACGCCGGGCGGCGGTGGCAACCCGATGCCGTGGGCGGGTCTCAACGCGAGCGGCACGGTCGCGCGCAACGCCGAGATGCGCTGGAACACGCCGACCGTCGCGGCCGGCAACTACGAGTTCGCGATCACGGGCAACAACGACGCCGATATCTACGTGCGCGTCGGCAGTGCCCCGACGGCGACGCAGTACGACTGCCGCCCGTACAAGAACGGCTCGGCGGAGAGCTGCCGCGTTTCGCTCGCGCAGCCCGCGCCGATCCACGTGATGGTGCGCGGCTACTCGAGCACGTCGTCGACGTTCCAGCTCACCGGCAAGAAGCTGTAGCGCCTGGATCCCCTATCGACGCGGAGCTCCCTGGCGCTCCGCGTTCCACGTACGACTCGTTGTACCGCTGAGGGAACAGCGAGTTGCGACGACGTGAAGACCAGGCTGTGCAAGGTCTGGCCACCGCCCGACGGGAGTTTCGCGTCGCCGCGGTTTAGTCCCGCGGTCGCGACGCGCATACCCTAGAATGCTGTGTGGAATGAGCACCTCGCTCGGCGGAAAGTGATCCTCATGCGTTCGTCTCTTCGGTTCTTGGTGTGTGGAACGCTCACGGCCTGCTTCGGTAACGGCGATCCTCATCACGACCACACGGT
>DATDCH010000569.1:0-16545 GCA_036524455.1 Kofleriaceae bacterium
GCCGGCTACACCGGCGGGATGCTTGCCGAGCGGCTCGTGCGCAGCGGCGAGGACGTGATCGTCACGCGTCGCGATCCGGGCAACGCGTCGGCCGCGGTGCAGGCGCTGATCCCGCCGGGCGGGCGCTTGCACTCGGGCTTCGTGCGCGGCGTCGCGGTCGACCTCACCGACGCGGGCAGCGTCGCGGGCCTGATCCCTGACAACTCGATCGTCGTGTGCACGGCGCCGCCGGGCGACGATCCCGTCGCGGAGATGACGCGACTGCTCGCGGTCGCGCACTCGGCGGCGCGCATCGTTTACGTGTCGTCGACCGGCGTCTACGGCCCGGCGCGGGGCGCGTGGGTCGACGAGTCGACGCCGATCGCACCGCACACGCGCGCAGGTCGTGCACGCGCAGCTGCGGAGGCGCAGCTCGGTGGTCATGCGATCGCGCTGCGCGTTGCCGGCATCCACGGCCCGGGGCGTGGCCTCGTCGAGCGGATCCGCGGGGGCACGTATCGCATCGTCGGCGATGGCAGCGCGCACGTCAGCCGCATCCACGTCGTCGATCTCGTCGAGGCGATCGTGCGCGCAGGAACGTCGAAGCTCGCCGGCCCGGTCAACGTCGCCGACGATGATCCCGCACCGATCGGCGAGGTCGCCGATGCGGTCGCCGCGCACTTGGGGTTGGCGCCACCGCCGCGCGTGCCGGCCGACGCCGTCGATCCCGAGGTCGCGGGCATGCTCACCGCCGATCGGCGGATCGCGAATCGCCGGATGAAGGAAGAGCTCGGCGTCGAGCTGCGCTATCCGAGCTGGCGCAGCGTGCTCGGCGCCGACGCGTGAGTCACTCGCCGCGCGTGCTCGACGATCGCGCCGTCGCCGCCAGTACGTTCAGCGCCGACGCGTGAGTCACCCGCCGCGCGTGCTCGACGATCGCGCGGTCGCCGCCAGCACGTTCAGCGCCGACGCGTGAGTCACGCGCGCATCGCGCTCAGCGCCGACACGTGAGTTACGCGCGGCAATGCTCAGCGCCGACGCGTGAGCCACCACGCGAGCACGAGCATCCACAGCACGCTGCCGGCCGCGGCGTCGCTGCTCGCATCGCAGCAGCCCTTCTTCGGCGGCGGATCGATCGGTGGGTCGGAGGCGTGCGCGCCGCACGACGGTCCTTTCGCGCCGAACTGGCGCTTGAGATCGGTCGAGCAGCTCGGGCAGTCCCACTGCGCGAGGTCGCACGAGTCGCGCTGTACGGTGCCATCTGGACACTGCACCGCGCCCGCGATCTCGACGAACCGCCACACCTTCTCCCAGGTCGCGCCGCCGTCGGTCGAGCGCGCGACTGCCTTGAAGTCGGGCTCCCAGTTCGCGCCGCAGCCGAACAGCGTGCCGTCGGCACGGTTCGCGACGCACGCGAGCTCGGGCGCGCCCGCCATCGGCTCGAACGAGGTGCCACCGTTGCTCGATTGATGCGCCGTTCCGCCCTTGATCGACATCGTCGTGCGGATCTGCGTCGCGACGACCACGTGCTGCGCGTCGCGGATCACGACGTCGTGGATCGACGCGGTCGTCGCGAGCACTTCGGTCCACGTCATGCCGGCGTCGGTCGAGCGATAGAGCCGATCGCCCGCCGGTGGATTCGCACCTTCCGACGCGAGGTACACGATGTCTGGATTCGTCGGGTCGACCGCTTTGACGCGTACGACCCACGACGGCCCGAACATGACGCCGGTCAGCGGCAGCGGCGTCCAGTCCGTGCCGCCGTTCGTGCTGCGGTGCGCGTACGTCGTCGGCGTGCCGGAGAGCTTGTAGCCCGTGATGTAGACGAGCGCGGGATTGCTCGGCGCGACCTTGACGCTCTTCCACCAGATCTCGGTCGACGTCATGCCGCGCGATGTGAACGTCACGCCGTTGTCGGTCGAGACGAACACGTCGTTCATGTTCGCCGTCTCTGCGGTGGCGACCCAGACTTCGCCGGTCGGCCCGATGTCGAGCGCGTCGATCCAGATGTCGACGAGGCGATTCGGCGCACCCATCGGCAGCGCGGAGGTCGCGGTCTCGAACGTGCAGCCTCCGTCGCGGCTGATGCGCAGGCCGTCGGGCGTGGTCGCGAAGATCGTGCCGTCGGAGCCGATCGCGTACACCGGATCCCACGTGCCGCCGTAGCCGATGCTCTGTTCGCACATCCAGCGGAACGTGCAGCCCTCGTCTTTCGTCTCGAGCAGACCGAACGTCGTCGCGAGGTAGATCGTTTGCGGCTCGCCCGGCTTGGGATAGATGCCGACGGTCTGCGGTGACCGGCCGTTGGCGTGCGCGACGCTCGCTAGCAGCAGCGAGGCGAGGACGAGGCGGCGCATGCGCCGACTATAATGCGGCTAGGTACGCGAGCGCGCCGAAACGGTCGAGTGCGACCATGATCACCATTCCGAGCACGCCGGCGGCCACGTCGTCGATCACGACGCCGAAACCTCCCGGTACGTTGCGATCGAGCCAGCGAATCGGAGGCGGCTTCACAATGTCGAGCGCGCGAAACACGACGAAGCCGACGACGAGCGGAATCCAGTGCCCCCGATCGACGAGGGCCATCGTCGTCAGGTAACCCGCGACCTCGTCGACCACGATGCGCCCGCTGTCGTGCGTGCCCCATGCGCGATCTGCGCGGTCGGCGGCCCAGATTCCGACGGCGATGATCGCGATGACAACGGCCGCGTATTGCCAGATCGGGAGCGGTGCCAGCGCGAATACGAGCGGCACCGTCACAGCGGTTCCACACGTACCAGGCGCGATCGGCGAGTAGCCCGCGCCTAACGCGGTGGCGATCGCCTTCGAAAGTGTGTTCAAGGTTCGAAACATACTCCGGTTCGCTGTTTTTTCGACATGTTGGACGGCTGATGCCACCCTTTGACCATCGACGATCAGACGTTTGCGTGATAACTCGTCTCTGCAGCCCAACTTCTCTTAGGAAAACGTGGATAGGTTTTATCTACTCGCGCCCGCGCTGATCCTCGCGGCGTCCATGTTCGCAGCCTTCATCGTGTATTGCGGGCTGTATGCGATCGGTCGGCCACCCCAGTTGTCCGGCGTCAAACACAACCAGTTGCTCGGCCCGTTCCTGGCCGGCTTCCTGGTCTGGATGATGGGGCCGCTCGAGCGGACGTTGCTCGGCCGGGTGTCACCGAACCTGGTTACGGCGGTGTCGCTCATCATGTGCGGCATCACCGGCCTGGCCGCCGGTCTCGGCAACCTCGCCGCCGCCGTCTGGCTCTACACGGTTGCCGGCATCCTCGACGTGCTCGACGGTCGGCTCGCGCGCCTGAGCGGCAAGCAAACTGCGACCGGTGCGCTGTTCGATTCGGTCAGCGATCGGTGGGGCGAGCTATTCGTGTTCGCCGGCTACGCGTGGTTTCTGCGCGAGACGCCGTGGCTCCTCGCGGTGCTCGGCGCGTTCGGCGCATCGATGATGGTGAGCTACACACGCGCCCGCGCCGAAGGGCTCGGCATCGAGCTGTCGGGCGGCATGATGCAGCGTGCAGAGCGCATCTTGCTCGTCGTCGGCGGCACGTTCGGCGCGCTGATCTACGGCAACGTCGACGCACTGCCGTCGATCCTCGGCATCACGATGCTGATCACCGCAGCGACATCGACCGGCACGGCGGTGAGCCGCTGGGTCGTCGCGTATCGCGAGCTCGCGAAGCGCGAGGCCGAGGTCGTCGTGGTCGAGGAGCCGGTCGCCATGCCGCTGCCGCCGGTCGTCGCGTCACTGTCGGCGTCGCACCCAGAGCTGCGCAAGGTTCGCGCGCTCGAGCAGCACTGAGCGCCGCGCTTGGCCATCGTCGCGATCGCATGCGCGTGATTGCTCCGCCGGCCGCAAGCGTCTTTAGTCGATCGTCGCGGTCACCGGTGCGTGGTCGCTCGCGTCTTGACCTTTGCGCGCGTTGCGATCGATCGTGCATGCGGTGCACCGATCGGCGACGGGTTGAGTCGCGAAGATGTAGTCGATGCGCAGGCCCTGGTTCTTGAAGAACGCGATGCCGCGATAGTCCCACCACGAGTACACGCCGCCGGCGGGGGTGTGCTTGCGAAACAGATCGACGAGCGGAAACGCGATCACCTCGGCGAGTGCGGCGCGCTCGTCGGGGCTGCAGTGGATCTGACCGGCCCACTTCGCGGGATCATGCACGTCGAGATCGTCGCACGTGACGTTCATGTCGCCGCACACGACGACGCTATCGGTCGTCTTCGCGGTGCGATCGAGGAAGCGACGCAGCCGTTTGTACCAGGCGAGCTTGTACGGAAACTTTTCGCTCGTCAGCTCGCCGCCGTTCGGCACGTAGACGCAGACGACGCGAATGCCGTCGACCGTCGCCGCGATCAACCGCGCTTCGTCATCGGGCTCGCCGTCGCCGAAGCCGCGCACGACGTCGGTCAGCGTGAGCGGTGAGCGGGCTGCGATCGCGACGCCGTTGTAGCTGCGCTGGCCGTAGGTGACGACTTCGTAGCCGCGCGAACGCAATTGCTCGACGGGGAAGCCGCTGTCCTCGACCTTCGTTTCCTGCAGGCACAACACATCCGGACGCTCGTTGCCGATCCACGTCAGCAGCTTCTCCATCCGCATGCGGATCGAATTGATGTTCCAGGTCACGAGCTTCACAGCGCGAACCTACATCGGACTACCAGGCGGCCCAACGCGATCGCGCAACCAGAAAACCCGTGATCTGTCTCTGGGAATGAGGGCGGTCCCCCCACTGTTAGACCGACATCACCCCTCATACGTGAGGATCAAACATGAAGGCTCAAAACGACCTGTCCGTGTGGAGCATCATCGAGCGCCTGCAACGCCGCCTCGAGCGGCAAGGCATGTCGCCGCAAGACGCCGACCGCGCTGTCGCGGCTGCATTGAAGTCGCTCGCGACCGCTCGCTAACTCGATCGTGTGATCGTCGACTGGAGCTGCGCTCAAACGCGTTCAGCTCGTCGGACGCCAAACGCAAAAATGGGGTCGGACCCCATTTTCTTCTACTCAACGCGTTCAGTTCGTCGCGACTAGACCCAACGCCAAAACGCAAAAATGGGGTTGGATCCCATTTCCTCGACGAGAACGACGCGCTCAGCGCCGTCAACAGGTCGGTAGCTGCGCGGGTTGCAGCGCCGGATCGAGGTACTTCGCGAGCTTGCCTTGGATGTAATCCTTGGCGCGGTTGCGCCACAAAAAGCCCGGGTCTTCGCCTTTGAATTGCGCGCGGCCGTTACCGATGCTGAGCTCGCCGTCGATCCTGACGACGAGGTACTTGCCGGAGAACTTGGCCCGCTGCCCGTCGAGCCACGTCACTGCGATGCCGTGCTTGTTCGCCAAGTACTGGCCGAGGATCTCGAGCCGGCTCTTCGCGTCAGGGTCCGGGAGGGAGTACTGAAAGTCGATCTCCATCGCCTTGGTCCGATGTTATTAGCACGTCTAATGCGAGGTCGTCTCGCCGGCAGCGGCGCGGTCAAGTGCCCGACGTTGCTCGTCGGTCAAATGTTGCTGACACGTCTGTAGCGCAAGATGGTCGCCAGCACTGACCATGCAGTTACGCACCTGCGTAGACCATTTCCCATCTGTACAAATCTGCGTCAACGAGTCTCGCATCGCAGGTAGTTGATCCGCCACGGACCGCGCGGTGGCGGGATCGACCTTCGCCTTTGCGAGGTCCTCGCGAGCGAGCGTGAACAGCCGCGTCGCGACGGCGCCGCAATTCGCCTCGTCTTTCTTACCTCGGCAGGCGCACGCCAAAACCGCGACGAGCACGAGCCAGCGCATGGCGAGGTTTTCGCCCCACTAGACTCGGGTGTCAACTACACGTCCTCTATAGTCGCGCCGTGCAGCGATCGCTGTTCGCGCTCGTGCTCGTCGCGATCGTGCTCGTCGTGTACGCGCCCGTCGTCCTGGGCGGGCAGACGTGGGACGACGTTCGCTATCACACCGAGATCGCCCCGCCGCGGATCGCTGCGGCCGACGCGGTGCTGCACGGCGAGCTGCCGCTGTGGTGGGAGGGCACCGCGCTCGGCGTGCCGCTGCTCGGCGAGCCAAGTCACGCAGCGGCATATCCACCCGGCTGGATCGCGGCGACGCCACGCGCACTCGACGTGCTCGCGATCGTGCACGTGCTGTGGCTCGCGCTCGGCGTCGCGGTGTGGGCGCGACGGCTGCGTGCAAGCGAGCTCGGTGCGCTCGTTGCGGGCGCACTGATCGCGACGAGCGCCATCATCGCGAGCGCGGCGATTCGCGGTGCGTTGCCTGCGCTCGCACACCTGCCGTGGCTCGCGGTAGCGGCGAGCGGCATCGCGAGTGCGAGCTCGCGCGCAGCGCGTGCGCGTTGCACGATCGCGACGGCCGCACTGCTCGGTCTCGTCGCGCTTGCCGGTCAGCTGCTCGTGTTTTCGCACGCGCTCGTGCTGCTCGGCGTTGTCGGTTCGCGCCGGCACCTGCGCTGGAGCGGCGTCGCGACCGCGCTCGGCTTCGCGATCGGCGCGGTGCAATGGCTGCCGGCGATGAGCGAAGGCCTCCGGCTCACCGGCGACCCGTTAGCGTTTTCGCGCGCGATCGATCTCGTGATCCCGCGCTCGAGCCCCGAGGCATGGTTGCCGGCGATCTACATCGGCGCGCCGGTGCTCGTGCTCGCGGCGCTCGGTAAGCCGCAGCTCCGCATCGCCGTATTCGCCGGCGCGCTGCTCCTGCTGTCGTTCGTGCAGGCCGAGCAGCACCTCGCGACGTTCGCGATCCTTGCCGCTGCGCACGCAGGTGCGGGCTTCGATCGGATCGCCGGGCGGTTCGCCGAGCGGTTCAGCAGAAAGCTCGTGCTCGTGATCGCCGCGCTCGCGCTGACCGCTGCGCCGCTGCCGCTGCTGTTCGACACCACCGATCGCGCGGTCGTTGCCGAGCCGCCCGCGTGGGCGAACGCCGCGATCACCGGCACACAAGTCGCGGTGCTCGAAGGCAAAGCGCAGGCCGGCGCGCCGCTGCGCGTGTTTCGCCCGATCATGAATCCGCGCGATCCGCACGCGATCGACGACACGCAGCTCGCCGACGCGATCGCCACGCTCGCCGGTGCATCCGCCGCGAAGTTCGGCATCGGCGCCGCGCGCAGCGATGATCCGGCACGCAATCCGTATCACGATCTCGTGTGGCGCGCCGCAGCCGCCACCGGCGGTGCACTGCTCGATCGCTACGGCATCACGCACGCGATCTTGCCGGCGTCGATGGCGAGCACCGACAGCAGCGCTGGATTTCGCGCGCTCGCGACGCGCGGTCATTGGTCGCTCGTGCGGTTCCCGGCATCGCCGCCCGCTGCGCTCGTCTACGAGTGGATCTTCGTCGCCGATCAGAGCACCGCGATCGCGCGCATGTTCCCGCCCGGTGCGTCGAAGGGCCTGTCCTCGGGCTTGGTCGTGCTGAGCGGCGAGGGCGCGCAGAACCAGGACGAGCCGGGGCCCGCACAGCCGTGCACGATCGAGCGCTGGTCGGGCGCGGCCATCGATCTGCGCTGCACGGCGGAGACTGCGGCGTACGCGGTCGTGTCGTCGAGTGCGCTGCCCGGCTGGTCCGTGGAGGTCGACGGTCGCGACGCGGAGTGGCTCGTTGCCGACGTCATGCGGCGCGCGGTCGCGCTCGCGCCCGGCGAGCATCGTGTCGCGTGGCGCTACTGGCCCGGCTGGCTGACGGTCGCACTCGTGCTCTGTGCGCTGGGCATCGCTGGCCTTCTCGCGCTATGGCTCGTGTATGGCCGCAATTCCGACGCTCGAGACCCAGCGCCTGATCCTGAGCGCACCGACGTTAACTGACGCGCCCGCGATCGCGGCGATGTGGAGCGACGCCGAGGTCGTGCGGCATATCGGCAACGTGCCGTTCTCGGCGGAGGACTCGTGGGCGCGCTTGCTCAAGTACGTCGGCCACTGGCAGCTGCTCGGCTACGGCACGTGGATCGTGCGCGACAAGGCGGGCGAGTTCGTCGGCGAGGTCGGCCTGTTCGATCTGCATCGCGCGATCGAGCCGGCGATCGAAGGCCCGGAAGCGGGCTGGGTGCTCGCGCGCAGCGCGCACCGCAAAGGCTACGCGACCGAGGCGGTGCAGGCCGCGCTCGCGTGGGGCGAGCAGCAGCTCGGCGCGCGTACGTTCACGTGCATCATCGACAACGACAACACGGCATCGCTTCGCGTCGCCGAGAAGTGCGGGTTTCGCGAGCACGCACGCACGACGTACAAGCAGACGCCCGTGATCATGCTGCGCCGCTGATCGCGGCTTCGGCGCGACCCGTGATCGTGCCGCGTCGCTCATCACGGCTTCGGCGCGACGCACACGCGGAATTCGACCTCGGCCGGCTTGCCGTCGCGCGTGCACGGAAACGGCGTCGCCTTCAGCACGTCGCGCACGCAGTCGGCGACCTTCGTGTTCGCGGGCGGTGCCGTCGCCGGCGTCAGCACCGGCGTGCCCGCCAAACCCGTCTTCGAGATCGCGAGCTTGACGTCGAACGATGCCGCCACGTCGGCGCACGCCTCGAGCTTGTCGGCTGCATTCCACACGGTGTCGCCGAGCCGCAGCCACGGATCGTCGTCGCCGTAGTTCTTGAGCGACACCATGCGCGGGCCAGTTCCGATCAGCGAGCCGAGGATACCGGCGAGCTCGGGGCCGCCCGTCACCAGCGCATTCGCGGCGGCGATCCACGTCGCGGCCTCCGCGTCGCGTTTGTCGACCGGTGCGTACAGCGTCTTTGGCAGATCCTCGTTGTCCCACGTGCCGGCGCGCTTGAACTTGACGCGCAGCCCGCAGGTGTCGGGCTTGTCATCGACGTTCCTGATGCACTCGGTGTGGATCTGCGCGAGGATCAAGTGCCGGTGCTTCGCGGCGAGCACTTGCGTGAGCCGCGGCGCAAGGCCGCACGCAGGACCCTTTGGCGTCAGCTTGCGCTGCGCGACCAGCGCTTCGGCGGCGGCGACTTCCTTGGTCGACACCAGCGGCAGCTTGCTGTCGGTCTTCAGCTGCTTCGTCACCGCAGCGATCAGTCGATCGCGATCCGCGCCGCTCACTTGATCGTCCGCGTAGGTCACGAGCAACTTCGGTTTCGCCTTCATGTCGGGCGGCAATGCGTCGGGCTCGAGCTCGATCTTCTCGCCGCCTTCGCAGTCCTTCATCACGGCGGGCCGTTTCGCGACCGGCGCCGTCTTCGGGCGCGCATCCGCATTGTTCACCAGCTTGTCGAGCGCAGCGGCGCGTGTGCGGCAATGCTCGGTCCACACGCGTAGCGACTCGGCCGCCGTTGGCGCGAGCTCGGCGCAGTTCGCGAGCAGCACCTGTGCGTTCCCCGCGACCGGCAGCGCTGCCGCCACGATCGCATCGCGATATGCCGCTTCGACATCGGCTGCAAACTCGCCGGCCTTCAGCGATGCCGGCACGGGTAACGCGAGCAAGTCAGCGACGAAGTCGTCGAGCGCGACGCCGCCGGCAATGCTCGCGAACAACGCCTTGCGCTGCTCGGTTGGCAGCTGCCGCAGCGCGGCCTCGAGCTCCTTCAGCGTTTCGACGCGCTGATCGATCCAGCCGCGCAGCTTCGCTTGCCACTCGCGCGGCTCGCCGTCGAGGTTCGGCGCCGTGTATGCGAGCGATGCTGTCGCGCGATCGAAGATCGTCTGCTCGCCCGGGGACAGCGGCGTCACCGCGACGGGGCGGCCGAGTAGCTGCGGCCCGGTCGGTCCAGGCCGCGGCGCGGGCTTGCTCGGCGACGAGGACGAACCACCGCCACACGCGGCGATGGCGAGCAACGCGATCAAGGTGCGCATGCCGCGGACCATACGCGTGCTGGCGCGTGAAACGGAAGCTGGATACGTCGCTACTCGTCGGCGCACACGCGATCGAGCGTCTCTGACTCGTCCGGCGCTACTCGTCGGCGCACACGCGATCGAGCGTCGCTGACTCTTCGGCTGCTACTCGTCGGCGCACACGCGATCGAGCCCGCTGACTCGTCGGCTGCTACTCGTCGGCGCACACGCGATCGAGCGTCTCGCGCGACGACGTCGTGCGGCCCTTCGCGATTTCCCACACCGTCGCGACGATGCGTTCGTTCACCGGCGTCGGCACGCCGTGCTGCTTGCCGCGCGTGACGACCTCGCCGTTCAAGAAATCGATCGCGGGCGTGCGGCCACGCTCGATCGCCGCGAGCATCGACGATCGCATCCGGCGATAGCGCAAGCCGACCGCGAGCAGCAGCGCATGCTTCGCGGTCAAGCTTACCGATCCGCTCGATGCACGATCGGCATCGGTCAGCGCGATCCACTCGAGGTCGAGCGTGCCCGCGACCTTCTCGAGCCGGATCCCTTCGGCCTTCGCGACCGCGACGCACTCGCTCATCGCTTCGAGCGCGAGCCGGCGATAACGGCGCTGGCGCACGAGCGGCCCGAGCTTCTCGCCTGCGATCGTGCCGAGCGCCGACACCGCGCAGTTGAGTGCGAGCTTGCTCCAGCGCGCACCGCGCAAATTCTCGGTCAGCGTGACCGGACCGATCGCTTCGAGCAGCTCGCCGACTCGGCGCAGCGCTTCGTCGCTCTCGCCCGACAACCTGCCGATCGTGAAGCCGCCCGCGGCCGTGCGCTCGTACACGCCGGGCTCCGGCATCGACGCGCCCCACGCGACGATCGCGCCGATCACCCGGTTGGCGCCGACGATCGCGGCGATCCGCTCCTCACATAAGCCGTTCTGTAAGACCACGACCTCGGCGTCGTCCGCGAAGTGCGGCTGCGCGGTGCGCACCGCGTCCTCGACGTTCGGCGGTTGCGTAGCCAAAATGACCAGATCGTATTTGCCCTCAGGGGCCGGCGAGACCCAGCCGCGCACGATGCGCTCTTCGCCTTCGTCGATCAGGCGAAAGCCCGATTTGTCGACGGCGGCGCGAATTTCGACGTTCGTCGACACCGCAGTCACCGCGGACCCCACCTCGGTCAGCGTCGCGGCAACGATGCCGCCGATGCCACCGGCGCCCATAACCAGGATTCTCGGCTGGGGGTTCATCTGGCTCACTTATACGAAAAGTGCTCGGTTTTTGGGGAAGTCGGCGGGAGGGCGTAGAATTTCGATTAACTAATGCAGATCACGTTCTGGGGGGTGCGGGGAAGCTACCCGGTGCCCGGCGCTGCCACCGTCAAATATGGCGGACAGACGTCGTGCGTCGAGGCTCGCACTGCATCCGGAGAGACCGTGATCGTCGATGCCGGCACCGGTATGCGCCAGCTCGGCAACAAGCTCGCGCGCGAATCCGGCGGTAAACCGGGTCATCACCACGTGTTGCTGTCGCACGTGCACTGGGACCACATCCAGGGCCTGCCGTTCTTCTCGCCCGCCTATATCCCGGGTACCAAGATTTCGGTCTACGCGCTGCTCACCGCCGCCGACGAGCTCAACCAGGTGATCGGCGGTATCACGCGCCACGAGTTCTTTCCGATGCCGCTCGAAGCGGTACCGGCGCTCTTCGATTTTCATCAAGTCGAGCCGGGCGTCGACTTCGTGATCGGCGCGTTTCACATCACGCCGATCGCGCTCAACCATCCGTTCGGCTCGGTCGGCTATCGCATCGATGCCGAGGGCTCGTCGTGGGCGTACGTCTCCGATACTGCGCCGTTCGACCAGGTGCTCCACAAGCAGCACTTCCTGTCGGGACCCGAGCCGCTGTCCGCCGATGATCTCACTGCGCTCGGTGCGATGCGCGACGCGCTGGTTTCGCGGCTCGAGGGCGTCGACACGGTTGTCTACGACACGCACTTTCTGCCCGCCGAGTACGAGCGGTTCCCGCACTACGGCCACTCGACGCCCGACCAGGCGCTCGAGGTATGCGCCGAGGCGCAAGTGCGCAGGCTCGTGCTGTATCACCACGCGCCTTCGCACTCCGACGAGCAGATGGACCGAATCGCCGCCGAATACCTCGCAAAGGGTGCGACGATGGGCATTGAAGTGCTCACGTCGTTCGAGGGTATGACGCTGCCGGTGGGTCCGGAGGCGAAGTGAAGGTTCGCTTCTGGGGCGTACGCGGCTCGTTCGCGATGGCAGGTCGCGAGTATTTACGTTACGGCGGCAACACCACCTCGATCGAGCTTGTCACCGCCGCGGGCAAGCGCTTGCTGATCGATCTCGGCACCGGCGCCACCGAGCTCGCGAAGCAACTCGTCGGCAGCGAGTTCGGCAAGGGCCAAGGCCAGCTGCCGATCCTGCTCACGCACACGCACCTCGATCACATTCAAGGCTTGCCGTTCTTCACGCCGTTCTTCATCAAGGGCAACCAGATCCAGATCCTCGGCGCGAATCCCGCCGCGCTGTCGCTCGAATCGACGCTGCAGAACCAGCTCGCGCCGCACTACAGCCCGCTCAACGGGCTCGAGAATCTCGCCGCCGGCGTGACGATCGAGAGCTTCACGCCCGGTACTACGTTCGCGTTGCCAGGCTACGAAGTGACCACGGCGGCGCTTCCGCACGGCAGCATGTGGACCACGGCGTTTCGCATCGCCGCCGACAACAAAGTCGTCACCGTGCTCACCGACGTCGAGTACCCGACGCCCGACGATCCGTTGCCCGAAGCGATCGCGCTCGCGAAGGACGCCGACCTCGTGATCCACGACGCGATGCACGCCGATCACGACTACGACATGCGCCGCGGTTGGGGCCATTCGCCGGCGCGCGCCGGTGTAATCGTCGCCGAGCGCGCGGGCGCAAAGAAGCTCGCGCTGTTTCATCACAGCCCCGATGCGACCGACGACATGATCGATGAGATGGTGAAAGAGACCGCCGCGAAGACGCGCGTCGCGGTGTTCGCTGCTGCCGAAGGCAGCTATCACGACGTGTAGTCGATCTCCTCCCGTCGCACGGTGTCGCGTGCGTGTCTCATGTTGTCGCGCGACGCGTGCGACGTGAGACAGCACCGCCGTTCGCTGCGTTGGTTTAGTCCGTTCGCTGCATTCGTGTAGCCCGACGACACATCTCGTGGCTCTGTTGCTTCATGCGCTCTCTTCTATTCGTATTCATGATCGCTGCGTGTGCTCCGGCCACGCGTCCCGGCACCGTCAACGTCGCGATGGTGCGTAGCGAGATCAACGGCTCGATTCGTTCGGCCGAAAACGATCGCGCGATTCACTCGATGGGCAAGGTCACGCCCGAGCGCGCCATCGTCTACACGACGAGCAAGGACGGCATGACCAAGCAGGAGGAGACCTGGGTGCGTAGCGGCGACGCCTGGAAGCTCGAAGGCTCGAGCAAGCTGTCCGCGAACCAGACCAACTAGCGTTACGGAAACAGCGCGCGCTCGATAAATGCGGTGAGGGCCGCGCGAGCGCGTTCGCGATCGATCGAAGACGGGATGAGGTGCACGGCGAGGCCGTACGCGCACTGCATCGCTGCGCCGTACAGCACGTACGCGAACGCCTCCGGATCGGGCACGTGCTCGCGTGGCGTGATCGCCTCGATCAGCACCGCGAGGCGCTGGCAGCCGACTTCCTCGAACGCACGCCGCAGCTCGGCGACGTTCGTGTCGCGCAGGCTCATCTCCATGAAGCTGCGCGTCAGCTGCGGCCGGCTCAGCACGTGATCGAACAAGATGCTGCACGCCTCGCTGATCGTCTCGTGGCGCGCGCGCCCCACGAAGTGCTCGGGCGTCAGCCGATCGATCGTCTCGCTGTACGCGGCCACCATCATGCGGCGCATGATCTCGAGGTAGACCTCGTGCTTGTCATCGAAGTAGCGATAGAACGTGCCGACCGAGACGCCCGCCTTCTGCGCGATTTCCGGGGTGCCGATCGCGTCGTAACCGTGCAGCGCGAATAATTCTTCGGCCGCGGTGAGCAGCGCTTCGTAGCTGCGCCGCGACCGCTCCTGACGAAACTCCGGACCATCCGGCTCTTGGAAAATCGCTTCCGGAGACGGAAACCGCGCAGCACGTCGGGCCATGGACCCCCACAATAGCCCTTGACCCCGGGCCCCTGGCTAGAACAAACTTGAAACAAGTTTCACTTTTTGAGGAGAGGGCGCCCTGATGCTGCAAGCCGCTGAAAAGCTCGCCGGTCCGTCGATCGAGACGCTCGAGGCCATCCTCGATGTCACGTACACGTGGGGCTACCAAGAGACGCGCCAGCAGCTGCGCAGCCTCTACGACAAGGCGGTGCGCGCGCAGTGGATCTCCGACGAGGTCCTGCCGTGGAACAGCGACGTCGATCTCGAGAAGCCGATGGGCCCCGAGCAGCTGATGCCGCTGTTCGGCTCCGACATCTACAACAGGATGACGGAGAAGGAGCGCAAGCAGGTCAACATCGAGACGTTCTCCTGGACGCTCTCGCAGTTCATGCACGGCGAGCAGGGCGCGCTCCTCGCCACCGCGCAGCTCGTCGACTCGGTCAAAGACCTCGACAGCAAGCTCTACGCCGCATCACAGGTCGTCGACGAAGCCCGTCACGTCGATGTCTACAATCGTTACGTCCACACGAAGGTCGGGTTCTCGTACCCGGTCAACCCGCACCTCAAGACGCTGCTCGATCTCATCCTCAAGGACAGCCGCTGGGACATGAAGTTCCTCGGCATGCAGATCATGGTCGAAGGTCTCGCGCTCGCCGCGTTCGGCATGATGCGTAACAACACGTCCGAGCCGCTGCTCAAGGCGCTCACCGCGTACGTGATGGGCGACGAAGCGCGTCACGTCGCGTTCGGCGTGCTCTCGCTGCGCGACTACTACAAGGAGCAGCCCGAGTCGGTGAAGCGCGAGCGTGAAGATTTCGTCTACGAGGCCGCGCGCCTGATGCGCGATCGCTTCCTGTTCCAAGAAGTCTGGGAGAAGCAGGGCCTGCCGACGAAGGAGTGCATGGAAATCGCGCTCCACAACCAAGGCCAGGTCATGTTCCGCCAGATGCTGTTCGCGAAGATCGTGCCCGCGATCAAGAAGATGGACCTGCTCAGCGAGCGCCAGCGCGGCCGCTTCGCCGAGCTCGGCATCCTGCAGTTCGAGAACTGGGCCGACCCGTTCGCCGATAGCGAGCACAGCCCAACCGGCGCGACCTCCGCCCGGTTCTAACCGCGCGGTTCGCCGCGCCTGCCCCGGCGCGCAGTGCTACAACCAGCGCATGCTTCGCGCGCTGGTACTCACACTCTGCGTCTTCGCGTTCTCCGCTTGCGACAAGGGCAAGAAGCAACCGCCGCCGAAGCAAGAGGCGCCGGTCACCGTCGGCACCGTCGCCGACGGAGTCCGCAAGATCGACGTCAAGGCATCGGAGAACGGCTACAACCCCGAGCGCATCGCGGGCAAGCCGGGCGAGAAGCTCGTGCTCGTGTTCACGCGTACCGTCGAGGGCGAGTGCTTGCGCGAGCTCAAGACGCCGGAGGGCAAGATCATCGAGTTGCCGATGAACAAGCCCGTCGAGGTTGCAGTCACGCTGCCGCAGCAAGGCGAGGTCGGCTTCGCGTGCGGCATGGACATGTTCAAGGGCACGATCGTTGTGACGCCGGGCTGATGCCTTCGCTCGTCGCGGCGAACTCGGCACTCAGCTCCGACGCCGGCAGCTCCTCTGGCATCGCTCGCGTCACTCGGGCACGTAGCTCATCGTGATGCGACGCCCGACGACAAACCGGTAGCTACCGGGAAATTTGCGCAGGTAACGGATGCCGGGCCGCTTGCCGACAAACAGCGAGTGGTCGCCGCCGAAGTTTCCCGCGATGGCCGCGGTCTCGCCGGTCGCGTAGGTGTCGCTCTTGTCGCCGAAGTGCGTGACGAACCAGGTCGCCTCGTGGCCGCGCTTCGCCGTGACAGTCACGTGATGGGGATCCGGCTCGGGTGTCGAATCGTCGATCACTTGGCCCTCGACCTCGACGAATTCCCAGATGCGATAGCGGTGCGAGGCGAGGGGGATCCACCATTCGTCGTCGTGCTCCGCCCATACGCCGCCATTCGCGTAGTGCGCGTGCCACGACTTGCGCAGCAGCGCGGCACGCGACGGCGGAATGCGGATCGGTAGCGTGCTCTCTTTGTTACGGCACCGCGGCTTGCCGCGATAGATGACGCGGCCGTCGAGCGCGAGCTCGAGTAAGCAGCGATCGACGACGAACGTCGCGAAGGTGTCGGCGGGCGCATCCTCGTCGGCCATCGTGTCGTCGACAGCCGCGGCTTCGTCGATTAGCGGCGGCTTGTCGACGCGGGCGACCTCATCGATCGAGGGCAGCGAGGTGTCCTCGGTAGCGGGCGTGATCGCGACCTCGGCGGCGCGAGGCGTGATCGAACCGGGCCACCACACGACAACAGTGACGGCAATGACGGCGGCGACGAGCGCGATGGCTGCCGAGACCCGAACCGCCGCATACGGACGCATCTAGCGAGAGAAACGCGTGAGGCGCGAAAGTTGCGTCCATTTTCGGCGCGCCGTCCTCGAGTCGCTACGGCTTGCGCAGAGCGAGGCCGTCGCCTGCCCCCGTTTCTCGCTACGGCTTGCGTAGCGCGACGCCGTCGCCCGCGGCCCACATCACGCTCGCGGTGCCGCCGATCTCGGAGAGGTGCATCGTCGTGCCCGACGGCGACATCGT
>DATDCH010000570.1:0-2640 GCA_036524455.1 Kofleriaceae bacterium
GCGATCATCTCGCGCTCGTCGGCGCTGATCTCCGGCTTGTCGCTGATCGGCTCGCTTTCGATCAGCAGCGCGAGCTCGTCGCGCGTGACGAATGCCTTCTTGCGATCGGTGCGCGTGACTCGCGTGAGCAGCGCGGCGAAACCACCGACGACGACCACGAGCGGCCGGAGCACGAACGACGCGAGCCGCAGCGGCGCCGCGATCCTGTCGACGACACCGTCGGCGTGCGCCTGCACGATCGCCTTCGGCACGAGGTGACCGATGATGAGCAGCGGTGGCACGAGGAACAGCGGCGCCCACAGCGGCGACTGCCCGCGCTCGAGTAGCTCCAGTGCGAGCACGAGGACCGATACGAGCGTGGCGAGGTTGGCGCCGACGAGCGTCGTCGCGAGCGTGACCTGCGGCACCGCAAGCATGCGCTCGGCGCGTGCGGCGTTGCTGGCGCCACCGGCGGCGCGCGTGCGCAGCGCGGCGCGATCGCACGCCGACAACGCAACCTCGGCGCTGACGAAGAACGCCTGGATCAGCACGCAGCCGATGAGCAGGAAGATGAGCTCGGTCGTCGAGATCATCAGTTCTTCTCCTGAGCGTTCTTGTCGCGCGTCTTCTCTTGCGCGCGCAGCTCTTCGACGTCGACCGCGGGTGGCGTGACCTCGTCCTCGGGGAACATCGGCCGCGGCGGAGGATCGAGCACTTCTTTCTGCACCGGCCCGGTCTCGACGCCGGTCGTCTGACCGACGACACCCGGCGTGCGTGCGCGCGGCAACTTGATGTTCGGGTTGCTCGCCTGCAGGGCGGCGCGCTCGTCGCGGATCACGCCGAAGATCTGCGAGAGCAGATCGTCCATCGTGACGAGCCCGAGCACCTTGCCGTACTCGCTGACGACGATCGCCATGTGGACCTTCTTCTGCTTGAAGGTCAGGAACAGGCGCTTGACCGGCGTGGTGCGCGGCACGAACAGCGGCTCGTGGAGCAGCTCGTTGAGCGGCCGTTGCACGGCTCCGGTCGCAGAGTTGACGAGATCCTTTGCGTTGAGGATGCCGCGAATGTTGTCGAGCGACTTTTGATAGATCGGCACGCGCGAGAAGCCGCGGCCCGCGATCTCTTTGACGAGCCGCTGCGTCGGCAGGTCGTAGCTCAGCGCGAAGATGCGATCGCGCGGCGTCATCACCTGGCCGACGTTCTTGTCGGAGAACTCGAACACGCGATGGATGAGCCGGCGCTCGCGCGCGTCGACTTGACCTTGCGCCGAGCCAGCGTCGACGAGCGACTTGAACTCCTGCTCCGAGAGGTCGCGCATCGGCCGCGTGCGTGCGGCCTCGCCGAGCGGCCGCAACAGGATCTCGGCGACGAAGCTGACGATGAGCCGGAGCGGCGTGACGACGACGGCGAATCCCGATAGCGGCAGTACGCAGACGCGTGCCCACGTCAGCGGCGCCTTCGCGGCGAGCGTCTTCGACGTGACCTCGGCGACGAGCACGATCAGCGGCAGCGATACGCCGAGCGCGATGGCGGCGATCGCCCACGGCGACATGTCCTTCGCAGCCGTGAAGTGGCCGACGACGATCAACGCGAGCACCGCGAGGAAGCTGTTGAATGCTTCGTTGCCGATCAGCACGGTCGCGATCAACCGGCGCGGCCGTTCGAGCAGCTTCAAGATGCGTTGGTCGAGCATCGACTCGCTGCGCGCGAGCTGCTCGCGATCGACGCGGCGGAGTGAGAACAGCGCGACCTCGCTACCCGAGCAGAACCCGCTGATCAGCACGCACAGCGCAGCGAGTGGAATTGCGACCGAGAGCTGACTGAGCCAGGTCAAGCCGTCTCCTCCACGCGCAGCGGGAACGTCGCGACGAACGTCGAGCCCTGCCCCGGCGACGTGTCGACCCAGATCCGACCGCCGTGCGCCTCGACGTATGCCTTCGCGAGCGTGAGTCCCAAACCGGTGCCGCCGAACGCGCGCGTCGACGACGAATCGACCTGGAAGAACGGCTCGAAGATCTTCGCGATGTGATCGCGCGGGATGCCGATGCCCGAGTCGCTGACCACGAGCTGGATCGCACGTGCTTCGTCGGTCTCGTGCGGCGACAGCGGGCCCGGCCGCACCGCGACGCCGACCTTGCCGCGGTCGGGCGTGAACTTGACCGCGTTGGACAGAAGGCTCGAGATGACCTGGCGGATCTTCTTCTTGTCGCCGACGACGATCGTATCGCCGCGCGCCTCGAGCTGGATCGCGATGCCGCGCTTGCCGGCCTGCGAGGTGAACGTCGCGACCTCGCTCGCTACGATATCGGCGAGCGACAGCCGGCTGCGCTCGAGCGCGAGCGGCCCGGTCTCGAGCGCAGCGACGTCGAGCACGCTCGTGATCATGCCGAGCAGCTGATCGGCCTTGCTCAGAATCGTCGCGAGGTAGTCGCGTTGCTCCTGCGTGATCGGGCCGGCGAGCCCTTCGGCCATCATTTCGGCGTAGCCGATCACGCTGGTCAGCGGCGTACGCAGCTCGTGCGACATCGTCGCGAGGAAGTTCGACTTGAGTCGATCGAGCTCCTCGAGCCGCGCGACCGCACGCTGCAGCCGGTTGTTGTGCTCGGTCAGCTCGGCGAACGTCAGCCGCATCGCCTCTTCGTGCATCGTCGCGGCGAG
>DATDCH010000571.1:0-2319 GCA_036524455.1 Kofleriaceae bacterium
GCGTGCTCACCGTCTCGACGCGCGAGCCCCACGGGCTCGACGAGCGCGAGCTGCGCGCACTCACCGCGATCGCCGAGGTCGCGGCACCGTTGCTCCGCCGCGCGCAGATCGACAAGCTGTCGCGCGCCGCGACCGGCCGGCCGCTGATGATCAAGGGCCTGTCGCCGGCGTGGCACGAGGTCGAGCGCAAGATCGAGCTCGCCGCGCCGAGAAGCCGTACGTCACGGTCAACTGCGCCGCGATTCCCGAGACGCTGCTCGAGTCGATCCTGTTCGGTCACGTCAAGGGCGCGTTCACCGGCGCGAGCTTTCACAAGGTCGGCGAGTTCCAGAAGGCGAATGGCGGCACGCTGTTCCTCGACGAGGTCGGCGAGCTGCCGGTGATGCTGCAGGCGAAGGTGCTGCGCGCGGTCGAGCAAGGTGAAGTGCAGCCGCTCGGCTCGAACGAGCCGCCCGATCGCGTCGACGTGCGATTGATCTGCGCGACAAATCGCGATCTCGAGGCAATGGCGAAGACCGGCGCGTTTCGCGACGACTTGTTCTACCGGCTCAGCGTGATGACGCTCGACCTGCCACCGCTGCGCAGTTACAAGGACAACCTCGAGGTGCTCGCGAACGTGTTCCTCGAGCAATCGTCGACGTCACACGGCAAGCAAGCACCGAGGCTCGGTCCCGACGTGCTCGCGCGAATGCAGGCGTATGACTTTCCCGGCAACGTGCGCGAGCTCAAGAACACGATCGAGCACGCGGTGATCCTGTGCACCGGTGACGAGCTGCGCGTGGAAGATCTGCCTCGCCCACTCCAAGATCCGCGACCGCGTGGTGAGCGCGCGCGCACGCAGCCGCAGCTCACGCTCGACGAAGCACGCGAGAAATGGCTCGATCCGCTCGAGCGTCAGTACCTGACAGACCTGCTCGCGAAGCACGGCGGCAACGTAAAAAAGGCCGCGCACGCTGCGGGGATCAACACTGTCACGCTGTACCGATTGCTGAAGCGACGCGGCCTCCATCTCGGCCGCACCGTCGGTACGAAGTCGAACTGACGCGCCGCGCTGCAAGACTATGCGCGATGTGGGATGGCGTGCACCGCACGGCGCCAGGGTGGCCCTCAAGCGGCCTTGCGGCCTACAGGGGCGCAAATGGCAAAGTTTGCGCACAGGAGGCCAACCCCGATGAAGCGCTTCGTTTTCGCGATCTCGATGCTCATGGTGACCGGATGTATGGTGGGCGAGGATGCTCTTTCCTATGAGGAGTTCAAGAAGCAGGCTGTCCTCGAGCCTGACACCGGCATCTACATCATGAACGGCGACGAGATCATCGAAACCGAAGAGGCGATGTTCTCCATCTACCAGCTCTATCTGGAGTCGCACTACAAGGCGATCGACGACGGCTACGCGACGATCGAGCAAGGCCTGATCGTGAATCGCGTCGGCAATTCAGACGACAAGTGGAGCGCGAGCGCGGCGCTGAACATCACGTACTGCATCAGCCAGTCGAGCTTCGGCAGCCGCTACAACACGATGGTCACGGCGATGAACTCGGCGACCGGCGCGTGGGAGGCCGCGGGCCGCGTCAACTTCGTGCACGTGTCATCGCAAGACGGCAACTGCACCAACCGCAACAACAACGTCGTGTTCAACGTACGCCAGGTCAACACGAACCAGTACCTCGCGCGCGCCTTCTTCCCGAGTAGCAGCCGCAAGGGTCGCGAGATCCTCGTCGCGTCGAGCTCGTTCGGCAACATCAACCCGTGGTCGCTGACCGGCGTGATGCGCCACGAGCTCGGTCACACGCTCGGCTTCCGCCACGAGCACACGCGTCCTGACTCGGGCGTGTGCTTCGAGAACAACCAGTGGCGCGCGCTCACCACGTACGACTCGGCGTCGGTGATGCACTACCCGCAGTGCAACGGCACGAACAACGGCGATCTCGTGTTGACGACGCGTGACAAGAGCGGCACCGGCATCCTGTATCCCTAGTTCGCGATCAGCTCGGCGTTGCCTAGCGTGGGCGTGAAGCGTTTGCTCGCTTCCGCCCACGTCGCGTTTCGGGGCAGCTCGATCACTTGCTTCGGCGCGGCGGGATCGAATCGGACCACGCGCGCCGGGCGCGGCACGTGAAGGATCCGGAACATCACGGAGCGCAGCTCGGGGATGTTCACCTGGCACTTGCACTCGATCAGCGCCTCCGGAATCGCGCTCGCGAGCACCATGCCTTTGTCGACGCCTTCCTCCGAGGCGACCGAGCCGAACTCCTTCTTCAGCGACTCGCAGGCGCGAATCACGTGACTCGTGAGCTGCGCGAGCTCGGTCGCACGATT
>DATDCH010000572.1:0-15909 GCA_036524455.1 Kofleriaceae bacterium
GCGCTCGAGCGCCAGCTCGCTGCGTTCGACGATCAGAGCGCGATCGTGACGACGATGCTACCGATTCAGTTCAGCGAGCCGACCGCGCAGACGATCGCGCTGCGCGCACGGCTCGCTCGGCCCGCAGCCATCTTCGTTGCCGCCGCCTCGAGTCTTGCCGCGGGGGCATGGCTGTCGTCGCTGCTCTCCGCACTGCTCAAGCCGTCGACACGTGGCGAACGCACGCTGCTCGCGATCATCGGCATCGCCGCGGTGATCGGAGTCGCCGTGCTGCACGTGCGTACGCTGCGCGGGAGTTGGCGGAGCACGCCGGCGGTGAGCCGATACATCGCGCCGTTCGCGCGCGCGTTGCTCGGCGGCGTAACGATGTTCGGCGCGCTCGAGCTGGTGCGACTCGGTTGGTTCTCGATCGCGCACACCGAGCCCTTCGGCGTGATGGTGCGGCTCGTCGGTGCGGGACTTGCGGCGGTGCTTGGACTCGGGTGGCGATCGTGGGGGCTACACAGGCGACTGAGTCGCTGGATCGGCTAGCATCGGCGCCCATGCAAGAAGGCTCGATGATCGGTGGGCGCTACCAGCTCGTCGACATGGTCGCGGAGGGCGGCCTGTCGACGGTGTGGCAGGGCGTCACGCGGTCGAGCGAGGTGTTCGCGCGACCGGTCGCGGTCAAGGTGATGAAGCGCGAGTTCACGACGATCGGCGGCCCCTACCTGTCGATGTTTCTCGAAGAGGCCCGGATCGGCGCCACGCTGCAGCACGCGAATCTGATCCAGGTGCTCGACTTCATCGTCGAGGCGACGGCGGCGGGTCCCGTGTATTGCCTCGTGCTCGAGTGGGTCGACGGCATCGATCTCAAGTCGGTCATCAAAATTCACAAGCGGCTCGAAAAACCGCTCGGCTGGGGCATCGTCGCGGCGGTCGCGCTGCGCGTCTTGCGTGGGCTCGCGGCCGCGCACGAGCGCCGGTTGCCTGATGGCACGGTGGCGCCGGTGATCCATCGCGACGTGTCGCCGCAGAACATCCTGATGGCGATCAATGGCGACGTGAAGCTCGCCGATTTCGGAATGGCGCGCGCGCGCGATCGCATCGCCGAGCAAACCGCGCCGGGCATCGTCAAAGGCACGCTGTCGTACATGGCCCCCGAGCTGCTCGTCGGGCAGCCGCCGACGCCGGCGAGCGATTTGTTCTCGACCGCGTGCACGCTATGGGAGGCGCTCGCGGGGCGCCGGCTGTTCGATGGCAAGACCGATCCCGAAGTGTTCGCCCTCCTCAAGAAATGCGAGATTCCGCCGCTCGACGACATTCGCAGCGACATCCCGATCGCGCTCGCCGAAGCGATCCAGCGCGCACTCGCGGCGGATCCCGCTGCGCGCTTCCCGTCGGCACGTGCGATGGTCCACGAGCTCAGCGAGATCCTGCGCGTCGACGATTCGTGGGGCGACGCCGACGTGATCGTGGGCACCGCGGTCTCCGACGCGCGCGAGGCGCGCCAGAAGCTGAAGTTTCCGGCCGCCGAGTAGGCGCCAGATCACATACGCTCGCGCCATGACGCAGACGCCCACGCAAGAAGCGCCGGTACAAGACCCCTATCGCACGGGCTACGAGAAGATCGAGCGGTTGATCGTCACGACCGGCAACGAGGTTTCCGGCCACGACATCATCGCGTACCTCGCGATCGTGCGTGGCATCGTCGTGCGCGCGACGAGCATCGGCAAAGGCATCCTCGGCTCGTTCAAGGCGCTCGGCGGCGGCAACATCAAAGAGTTCACAGAAGTCTGTGAAGCCGCTCGCCACGAGGCGTACCAGCAGATGCTCCAGCACGCGCAGGAGGTCGGCGCCGACGCGATCATCGGGATGCGCTACGACGCCACCGAATTCATGCAAGGCTCGACCGAGGTGCTCGCTTACGGCACTGCGGTCAAGCTCATGCGTTCGACGCCTCGCTGACTACCTCGTGTATTTCAGCGCGATGATCTCGATCGCGCGGCGCGCGAGATCGTCGTCGATGCGCAGGATGCGTTGCATCGCTTCGAGCATCTCTTCTTCGCTCTCGTCGACCTCGCCCGAGCTCATCGCGACATCCACCGCGAGGACGTACGTCTTCTTGCGAACGGCGTCGCTCTGAATCTCGGCGAGCACCTGCAACGAGGACTTCATGTCCTTGTTGTATTTCTGCGCGATCTTCGCGGACGCCTGGATGCAGTTCGAGAACTCCTGGCCATCCATGTCCCGGAACTCGGGCAGCGTGTTGGCGTAGTTGCGAATCATCTCGTGCTCGGTGTCCTCGACGATGCCGTCGGCCGCACACATGCAGATGATCGCGTGCAGGAGCAGCACGTCATCGGTCGGCTTCTTCGCCGGCGCTCCACCCATGAATTTCGAAAGTAGTCCCATTGCTCACCTCTCCTCTTTCAGTGAGCGCCGACGATAACCACAGTCATTCCGGAGCGGCGGGGCCCGGTGGCAACTTTTGTGCTCGAATGTGCACGGGCTCCGGCTACCCTGACAGGTCGGAGGTGGACCATGCTGTGGACGATCCTGATCGGTTTTGTGGTTGGCGTTCTGGCGCGTGCCATCAAACCGGGCGCGCAAGCAATCGGTTGGATCATGACCTGCTTCATCGGCGTCGGCGGCGCCGTCATCGCGACGTTCATCGGCCGCGAGCTCGGCTGGTACGCGCACGGTGATCGCGCCGGCTTCCTCGCGTCGGTCGGCGGCGCGATCATCCTGCTGTTCCTGTACGAGGTGCTGAGGGGCGTCGCGGCACGTCGCAAGGAAGAACCGCCGAAGGCCTGACGTTCACCAGCCGTACTGGCCGCCGACCGCGAGCGAGACCGACTGCGACGGCAGGTAGTCCGGCGTGACGTCCCACGAGCTCGAGAATTTCGTGTAGAGCCGCAGCCGCTTGTCGCCGGCGAGCGGCACCTTGACCTGCACGCGCAGGCTCGCCGTCACGTCGTGGCCGAGGTCGTGGATGTACTTGCCGTACGACAGAGTTCCAGTGGCGGCGACGTCACCGAAGCGATGCGCGATGCTCGGCGACACCGCGTAATCCATCGGCGTGACCGAGATACCCTCGCCGAGGTTGCCGCCGTCGACAGTGGTCATCGTGAAGTAGCCCGCGCGCGTCGGATCTTGGTTGTACAGGTAGAACTCGATGTCCATGCCGAGGTCGGTGTCCTGATACAGCGTCTCGGTCACGCTCGCGCCGAGCGTGAACTGTTGCACTTGCGTCCACTGGGGCCACAGACCCTCGCGCAGCTCCGCGTCGCACTCGTAGTACTCGCAGTGCTCGCGAAGCTCTGCCGGCGTGAACGTGCGCAGGGTGTCCGGATCGCGGACCGTCACGATCGCTTGTTCGGAATCGTAGTAGCTCCCGCCAATACGAAATGACGCCGTGGTCGAGAAGTCACCGGTCCCGCCACTGTCGTACGTCGCCGACAGACCGACGGACGTCATCCACGACGACGACACGACGTTGACGTCAGCCTCGACCATGTCGTCCGGAAGGCCCTCGGCCTCGATGCGTGCGAACGACGATTTGGTCACGTACGGCGCCCAGCCGAGGATGAGCCCGAGTGACCAATGCGAGCTTGGTGACAGATCCGCCGCGAGCGAGCCACCGACTCCGTCGCTGGCACGTGCGGAGATCGCGGTCGAGCGCGAACGCGTCGCGCTCATCTCGAGCTCGACGCGCCAGCGTTCGCTGGGTTCCCAGCTGCCGGCGATACGATCAGAAATCCATTGGCTCGCCGCGTCGGCTGCCGTCACGACGGTGGTGCCGACCGAGACCTCCTGGGAGATCGAGTCCGCATGAGACCAAGTGCCGCGCACGAGGAGCGCGATCGAGATGAGCGAGCTCGCTCGCATGGATGCCTCTGCTCAGCGATTGTTGCGGCGGTCTCGCTTATCGCTGCGCAGGTCGCGGCGGTCGCCACGCGTGTCGGCCGCTGCGCTTTGCGTGCCGCGGCGATCCTCGCGCAGCTCCTTCTTGTCGCGACGCAGCTCGCGCTTGTCCTGGCGCAGCTCGCGCTTGTCGCCGTCTTTCCTGTCGGCGCGGATCTCTCGACGATCGGCGCGGACCTCGCGTTTGTCGGCGCGAACTTCTTTGCGGTCGTTGCGCACCTCGTTGATGTTGCGCACCTGCTTCTTGTCAGCGCGCACTTCTTTTCTGTCAGCGCGAGCTTCGCGCCTGTTGTTTCCTGCGAACGCGGGAGAGGAGATGAAAGCGAGGACCAATGCGAGACGGACGATCTTGATCATGATGGTTGGCCTTTCGGTTGTGCTGATCGCCGTGTGCAGTGCGCGTGCCGCGCGTCTGCAAACCCAAGTCTTCGATCATCAGCCGCGGGGTCTCGCGCCCCTGTCACGACTCCCACCGTCTCTGCTGATCACAGTTTGCGGTCAACTGTCCGTGACACGTGTGCGTTACATCTCCGACGAGAAACAGTGCACGCGCTGGTTACTCGCTGCCCATCTACATCGTCTGCCACGCGCTCTCGCTGATTCGAATGTAGAGCAAGCGCGTCGTGCTCGGCGTCGAGCTCGGCGCGATCGCGAGGATGTGCGTCGTGCCCGCGGCATCGATGAACATGTCGAGCGGCGTGCCCTTCGTGATCGGAAACTTGCGCACGCGCCACGTGTTTCCGTCACGGTAGTGATCCTCGAACGTCAACGAATTCGTCGTCGGTGGCGACGCATAGAGGATGTGCGGTCGCCCGTGCTGATCTGCCGCAGTGACCGTGCGCAACACTGAGTACGACGCTCCACCGCCGCTGCAGCTCGTGCTGAGGAACGACAGGTCTGCGACATTCTCGACTACCCAGCTCGTGCCCGATCGCACATGCGCACGCAGCCAGCGTTGCTGCAGGTTATTGAAGCCGTCCTCGAACGCCATGATCTCGCCGTTCGCAAGCGCGAGCGGCTCGTGCGTCACGGGGAACACGCAGGTGCCAGTGGTCTGCACGTCGTAGACAGGTCCCCACGTCGTCGCGTTGAGCCGCTTCGACAGCTTGAGGTTGTACGTGTTGTACATGCTGCCGCGCGTGATCGTGGTCAGGTAGACGTCGCCGTTCGACGCGTGGCCGAGTCGCGCTGGATAGTTCGTGGAAAATCCGGTCAGCGGCTCGTTGCGCGTCCACGCGCCGGGCGAGCCCATGTAGTAACGGAGGTCGCCGATGCCGCTTCCCGCGACCAGCGCGTGCCAGTTCCCGCCGCCTCGAAGCGCACCGTAGATGTAGTACGGGTTGTCGTACGCGAACTGCCAGTTGCCGCCGCTCAGCGTCGCGGCCGCGAACGTGCCGCCCGTGTTGTAGAGGCGATGGAAGTACGCGCGCATCGTGCCGCCGTCGGACTCGAGCGCGAAGTACTCGGGTCGCATGATCGAGCGCGTCTGATCCCACATCTGCATCAAGCTCGTGCCCCACGACGTCCCCGATCGCGTCGCGTACATCGCGTGGCCGTGCTCCATCAGATAATTCGTGACCGGATCGGTGTAATCGATGCCGTAGTAGTAGATCGCGTGCGGCTGGCCGCTGCTATCGAGCGCGAGCGAGCCGGTGTCGATGCTCTGCGTCGTCGTCGTGATCAGCTGCGTGACCGCGCAGCTGCACACCGACGGCGTGCCGCTACACGTACAGTCCTGTTCGACCTGGCACGTCGCGCTGCAGCCGTCGTTGCTGTTCGCGTTGCTGTCGTCGCATGCCTCGTTGCCGACGCGCATGCCGTCGCCGCACTTCGGGCTGCACACAGATGGCTGGCCGCTGCACTGCCATCCCGTCTCGGGTGCGCACGTGCTCGAGCAACCGTTGCCGTTCGTCGTGTTGCCGTCGTCGCAGGTCTCGACCGCTTCGATCTTGCCGTCGCCGCACGTGTAGCAGCCGCTCGAGTTGATCATGCAGCCGCTGCTGCACGACAGCGTGCCGCTCGTGCGGTTGTAGTCCGTGCAGTCGAGGCCCGGCTTGATCGCAGTGCCTTCGCACAGCTCGGCCGGATCGAGCATGCCGTTACCGCAGGTGACGAGCGGGGCGCATTGATCGTAGGCCCACTCGCAGCTCGCGTTGCACGGCACCTGACCGGGCTCGAAACCGAGCGGCCCGCACTCGGCCTGCGCGGGCAGCGCGACATCGCACGCTTCACCGGCATTAACGGCGCCGTTGCCGCACTCCGAGCACGTGCCGGCCGGTGTGCACACCTCGTTGTTGATACAGCCCGTGACGATCAGGCCCGGCGTCGTGCAGTCGGGATCCGGCGCGCCGCACTCGCAGTGACAGACAGCACCGTCACCATACGCGCGTGGTTCGCAGGTCCAGCCCGCAGGCGGCACATCGTTGCCGGCATCGGGCTGGGCATCACCGCCGCCGCTGCAAGCGGCAAACAGCATCAATAGAAGGACAAGCGGATAGCGCACGGAGGCCATGCCCTACCAACGGGTATCCCTCTCGCACTGGGAAGGATTTGTTGGCGTCAGATGGCCGCAACACGCGGCCTGACATCGAGCGGGCAGAGTCTGCGGGCACGCTTCGCGGTTACTGCTGCGGCGAGGCCGACGGCGCCTGGAACGTGCCGCACAGCTCGCGCTGCTGACGCAGCGTCTCGCGCGGTGCCTGCAGCCAGCCGGCCTGGCTGGCGACCTGCTGGTAGCAGCGCAGCTGCGCGTTCGGATCGGGACGGGCGCCCGAGCTGAAGTTCGCTTGGCCCTGGCCGAACCGGCCGTTGTAGCTGAGGTCGAGGGCGGCGCCGCCGGTGACGTTGTCGAGATCCGCGAGGTCGATGGTGGTGAGGGTGTTCATGGCTGTCTGTCCTTTCGTTGGACAAGCCAATGTGCAGCGGTGATGCCAGGTTACAGCTGCGTCCTGTGGTCTCCGACTCGAATCCCGCGGGTAACGGAAACGGCCCGCGTCAACCTCGGTTTGGTTGCGCGGGCCACGTTGGGTGCACGAGTTGTTCAGCGGCACCGGCAACAACACTTGCTGCGCGGCCGGCCGACCAGCCGCCGTCGGCAGGCGTCACTTCGGCATCGCGAACAGCTTCGCGTCGACCTTCTTGTCGAACCTGACGTTCGACACGACGCTCTTGTGCGCCTTGCCGTCGTCGGCGTCCCACTCGACCGAGTGATTCACCATGCGGCCCTGCACCTTCTTGTAGTCACCGAAGCGCACGGACATCTGCGCGGCCTTGCCGTCCTTGTCCTTACCGGCGAACGTGCGGCGCAGCAGCAAGAAGCTGCTCGCGTCGATGAAGTGGTGCTCGACTTCGCCGCTCTTGAACGTGACCTCGAGATCATACGCAGGCGTGCCTTTGACATCGGTCTTGCCGACGAGCTTTACGGTCGTGCCCTTCTTCGCGTAGTCGAGCAGCGGCTCCTCGAACGTCGCGTGCAACTGCATCGATGCCGTTTCCTCGGCGTTCATCGCAACGGCTGCGGTGTCGCCCTTCTTGATCCACGCGACCTTGCCGTCGAAGCCCTTCGACATCGGACCATCAGCTGACGTGAAGTCGACGCGCATCTTGTTCGGGCGCGCCTGCACGACCGTCTTCGAGAACTGCTTGCCCATTTTCTCGCCGCTGACGGTGAACGTGAACGACTTGCCGCCGCGCAATAGCTTCTCGCCGCCCAGCGCGGCCACGTGCTTCTTCACGATCGCCTCGGCCGACAAGCTCTGCTCGGGCCACTGCTCGACACGGGGCTGGGCGTTCTCCGCCACCGCTGTGAGCGGAGCGAGAGCGACGAGCGCGATGGCGAGACCGGAGATCGACGAACGAATGATACGCATGGATGTTCCTCCTCAGGCGCATCATCCCGATCGGCTAACCCGGCGGCCAGCATGGAGCAGTCAGCTGCGGGTGCGCTGCAGCGAACGGTTCATCACGACCACCTGCGACGGGTGCGTCAGCGCAGCTTGGCTCGCAAATCGAGCTTCGCGCGACAGCTGCGCGCGACCTTGAGCGTGACGCCGCTCGTCGTGACGACGACCATTTCGCTGCGGTTCTCCCATCGCACCTCGCGCACCCGATCGCGATTGACGAGCCGCGAGCGATGGATGCGCACGAACCGCTCGTCGAGCAACGCTTGCAGGCGCTGCATCGTCTCGCGCATGAGATAGGAGCGTTGACCGGCGTGGATCTCGACGTAGTAGTCGGCGGCTTCGATCCAATCGATGTCGTCGATCGGTACGAACACGATCGCGTCGCCGTCGCGAATCGACAGCTTGGTCGGCCGCTCGGCTGGGCGTGCGCCTTGCTGCGCCTGCACGCGTGCGCGCCGGATCGCTTCTGCGAACCGCTGCTCGTCGATCGGCTTCAGCACGTAATCGAGCGCGTGGACGTCGAACGCCTTGAGCGCAAACTCGTCGTACGCGGTGACGAACACGATCGTCGGCGTGCTCGAAGCGGGCAGGGCGGCGGCGAGCTCGAGCCCGCTCATTCCCGGCATCTGCACGTCGACGAACATCAGATCGGGCTCGACTGCCTGGACGAGCGCGAGCGCATCGTCGCCGTTGCCCGCCTCGCCGACGAGCTGGATATCTGGATACTCTGCGAGCAGCATGCGCAGGCCTTCGCGCGCGAGCGGCTCGTCATCGACGATCACGGCTCTCATGCGGCCTCCTCGTGTTCGGAGAACGGAATCTCGATAATCGCGACGGCGCCGCTCGGCTCATTGGGCTCGAGCCGGAAGTCGTGCGCCTGCGGGTAGAGTTGCGCGAGGCGCTTGCGCACGATCGACAGCCCGACGCCGTGACCGTCGCGCGGCGGTGTGTCGGCGTGCAGCCCGACGCCGTCGTCGCGGATCTCGATGCGCAGCCGATCGCCGACCACGCGCGCGGTGATCGCGATGCTGCCACCGCTCACGCGTGGAGCAATGCCGTGCTCGATCGCGTTCTCGACGATCGGCTGGAGCAGCATGCACGGCACGCTGCCGCGCTTCGCGTCGGGCGCGATGTCCATCACGACGCGCAAGCGATCGGGAAACCGAGTGGTCTCGATGTCGAGGAAACGCGCGATGAAGTCGAGCTCTTCGTCGAGCGATACAAGCTCGACGCGCAAGCTCGTGAGCGAACGCCGCAACAGGTCGCTGAGACCGCCGAGCATGCGGATCGCGGCGTTCGAGTCGCCCTTGCGCATCAGCACGGTGATCGCGTTGATCGTGTTGAACAGGAAGTGCGGATGCAGCTGGTGCTTGAGCGCATCGAGCTGCGCCTCGACGAGCCGCGCCTCGAGCTGGGTCTGCGCGAGCGCCGCCACCCGATAGCGGCGCTGGTACGCGACCGCTTGATCCGCGACGAGGACCGCGACGTAGATCAACAGCTCGAAGAACGCCGTCTTGAGCAAGATCAGCGGCAACATGTCGAGGAGCGGTGTCGTCGCGAACGGCTCCATACCGAGCCAGCGGCCGCACATGAAGTGGACCGTGACGTCGCCGATCGCGATCGCCGTCGCGAGCGCGAGGTGCAGCGGCACGCTTCGCCACGGCGCGCGCGTGACCGGGAAGCGGCGTCCCGCCCACAAGATCGCCGGCGTCGCGAGCGCCCACACTTGCCATTCGGGGACGCGCCAGATCAGCGCGTCGCCGAGCGACAGCGAGTCGTCGCCTTTGAGCGCGTACGCCGCGTACAACGTGGCCGCCTGGATCAAGCCAGGGATCGACCACAGCGCGGCGAGCACGACCCAGCGTTTGAACCAACTCGGAACAGACACGCCGACTCCAGCTTACGCGCACCGCATGCGCGATCGCCGAACGATTGCAGCGAGTCGCGCCGCGCGTGCAGTGAGTTGTTTCATGTCGCACGCGTCGCACGCGTCGCACGTGTCGCACGCGAGTGGAGCACGCATCGCGCGCGTCGCTCAAACGTCGTTGCATCGAGTGGTCGAGATCGTCTCCCGCGCGAATATCGCGATGCGATCCGATCCTGATCTTTCGACCAGGCGTGCGTCGCTTCAACCAAAGCGCTCGGTGAGAACGCGCTAGAAACGGTTTGCTAGCCCACAGCCTGCGTTTCAGGTGAGCGCCTGCTCCACATTCCGCGAGCACTTGTTCCACATTCTGCGAACACAATTCGTTGCCCGAGTGCGGCTCCGAGCGATCACCTTGACAGCAGAAGTCGTTCCTGCGACTTGAGTGACAGGCGCGTTTCAGCGATTAGTTACGCGCGCATCACAGGGAGGCTCATCGATGCGACGCCGAAGTTTCTCTTCGTTCGCGTGGGCTGTCATGGCCCTCTTCTTCGCGGTCACGATCGGGAGTGCATTCGCACAACCCAAGCCGAAAGGTCGTGACCTCGTAGGCAACGTTGTCGACGCCGATCAAAAACCAGTCGCTAACGCGACGGTGACGGTCACCGGTGGCGGACCGACAGCGACAACCGCCGCTGACGGTGCGTTCAAGCTCACCGGCGCAGGCACCGGTACGCTCGCGATCGAGATCAAAGCCGACGGCTTCACGTCGCGTACGATCCCGGTGCTTGCGGGGACCACGACGCTGGCTCTCCAGCTCGTGATCGTCAGACCGCCAGCACCCGCCGCGGCGCCGACGCGCACGATCGCAGGCGTCGTCACCGACGGCAATCGCAATCCGATAGCCGGTGCGCGCGTCAGCGTGCGCGACTCCGGTCTATCCGCGACGACCGCCGCCGACGGCACGTTCGCGATCACGGGCGTCGCGGCGGCTGACGTGACGGTGGATGTCGAGGCGGCGGGCCAACCGCCGGCCTCGCTCGCCGTCGCCGCCGATCGGACCGCGATCGCGGTCACCGTCGGACAAGCCGGCGCACCGACCGATCAGCAACCGCCGCCGCCCACGACACGCAGGGTGGTCGGCCGCGTGATCGACCCGTCGTCGAAAGAGCCCGTCGCGGGAGCGCAGATCATGGTGCCCGCGAACGGCGCGGTGATCTTCACCGAGGCCGACGGCTCGTTCGTGATCGAGAACGCACCCGCCGAGCCGTTCGGCGTTCAAGTCAGCGCCGGTGGCCGCGAGACTCGCGACCTCCAGATCGCTGCGGGGCAAACCTCGCTCGATATCGATCTCATCCTCGTCGAGGGCGAGCAGATCGTGATCGAGGGCCGCGCACCCGCGATCCTCAAGACGAACCTCGCGAACGGCGCGTCGGTGATCGACAGCAAGGACCTCAACCGCGTGACGTCGGCGACCGTCGACGCCGCGATGCAAGGCAAGCTCGCCGGCGCAAACCTTCAGTTCAACTCGGGCGCGCCAGGTGGCGGTGCGCAGCTCCGCTTGCGCGGCATCTCGACGATCAACGGCCAGTCCTCGCCGCTCTACGTGATCGACGGCGTCGTGATCTCGAACATCGCGGTCCCGTCGGGCGCGAACGCGATCACCGCGGCCGCGGCAGGCGGGAATGCGTCGAACCAGGACAACCCGGTCAACCGCATCGCCGATCTCAACCCGAACGACATCGAGACCGTCGAAGTGCTCAAGGGCGCATCGGCGGCAGCCCTCTACGGCTCGAAAGCCGCCAACGGCGTCGTCATCATCACCACGAAGCGCGGCCGCCAAGGCGAGAACCGGGTCGAGGTCACCCAGCGCGTCGGCTTCGCGACGGTGTCGAACAAGCTCGGCTCGCGCACGTTCAACTCGGCGCAAGAAGTGATGGACGCGTTCGGTGACACGTCGCCGCTTGTACAAGCATATATAGATGCGAACGGTCAGACGTTCGATCACGAGGCCGAGATCCAGCGCACCGCGTTCTCGCGCGAGACGCTCGCGAGCGCGTCGGGCGGCACCGACAAGGGCAACTACTACGGCTCGGTGCTCGTGCGCGATGAGCCGGGCGTCGTCATCGGCACGTTCTACGAGAAGCAGACCGGCCGCGTCGCGGTTGGCTACAAGCTCGGCGATCGGCTGCAGCTCGGGTTCACCGCGAACCTCATGCACTCGCTGTCGGATCGCGGTCTGACGAACAACGACAACACCGGCACGTCGTACTACGTCGTGCTGTCGGGTACGCCGAACTTTGTCGATCTCAACAAGCAAGGTGGGCTGTACCCGGCCAACCCTGCGATCGGCAGTGGCGCGAATACGCTGCAATCGGTCGAGCTGCTGCAGAACCGCGAGGATCTGTGGCGCCTCATCGGCGGCGCGAACGCCGCGCTCGACGCATACAGGTCCAAAGACGGTCGCAGTCAGGTCAAGGTGCTCGCGAACTTCGGCGCCGACGACTTCAACCAGAAGAACAACATCGTGTCGCCGAACGCGCTGCTCTACGAGCCGGCGGATGGTCTCGCCGGCACGTCGATCGACGCGACCACGACCAACCTCAACTTCAACGTCGGCACGGGCGTGGTGTGGAGCTACCAGCCGGCGAGCAAGAAGTTCCGCAGCGCGCTGTCGGGCGGTCTCACGTACGAGACCGTCGATCTCAACTCGGTCTACGTCACCGCGCAGGACCTCACTGCGAGCCAGCCCAGCGTCGACTCCGGCACGTCGATCAACGTGCTGCAGAACCGCCTGCGCACGAAGGAGAGCGGCATCTACGTGCAGGAGGAGGTCGCGTTGCTCGAGGATCGGCTGAGCCTGCTCGCCGGTCTGCTCGGTGAGCGCTCGAGCCTCAACGGCAACCCCGACAAGTACTTCGTCTACCCGAAGGTCGCGGCGGTCTACTCGCTGATCCCGCCCGATGACGGCGCGGCCGAGGGCGAGGCGAAGCCTGCGTTCGAGGTGCTGCGCGTGCGCGGCGCCTACGGTGAGGCCGGCAACCGCCCCAACTACGGCCAGAAGTTCACCGCGCTCAACGCGACGAACAACATCGACGGCAACGCCGGCATCGTGCTCGGTGTGAACGCCGGCGACCCGAGCATCGAGCCCGAGCGCCAGCGCGAGATCGAGGCCGGCACCGACCTCGCGACGGCTGATCAGCGGATCGTCGCCGAGCTCACGCTGTACCAGCGCAACATCTCCAATCTGCTCCTGCAGCGTGCGCTGCCGACGTCAACCGGCTTCACGAACGAGTTCTTCAACGGCGGCGCGATGCGCAATCGCGGCGTCGAGGCCGCGCTGCAAGCGCGTCCGCTCGGCGAGGGCAAGATCGACTGGACCACACGCGCGATCCTCACGCTCAACCGCTCGTCGGTGACCGACCTGCCCGAAGGAATCGATCGGTTCGACATCACGGCCGTCGGCTTCGGCACCGGCCTCGGTGCGTACCGCATCGAGGAGGGCAAGAGCGCGACCCAGATCGTCGGCACGATCAACGCCGACGGTGACGTCGCGGTGGTCGGCAACGGCGAGCCCGACTTCCGGGTCGGCTGGTCGAACATCGTCAAGGTCGATCGCTTCACGTTCGGCATGCTCGTCGACTGGCAGCAGGGCTCGGAGATCATCAACCTGACGCGGCTGCTCTACGACTTCGGCAACAACTCGCCCGATGCAGAAGCTGCCGCGATGCGCCTCGCGGCGTTCAGCGACGGCGACATCCGACCGTACGTCGAAGACGCGTCGTTCGTGAAGCTGCGCGAAATCTCCGCGGCCTACGATCTTCCGAAGAAGATCGCTGAGCAGATCGGACCGGTCAAGACGATGCAGCTCGCGGTCTCCGCGCGCAATCTGCTCACGTTCTCGAACTACAGCGGTCTCGACCCCGAGGTCTCGAACTTCGGTTCGCAACCGATCGGCCGCAACTACGACGTGGCGCCGTATCCACCAAGCCGCAGCTTCTGGCTGTCCATCACGGCGGGACTGTGAGGGCCAAAACCATGCGTACCATCACCATCACCACCATCCTGGCAGCACTGCTCGCGGCGGTTCCCGCCTGCGATCTCGATGTTCCGGATCTCAATAACCCGGGCATCGACGATCTCGAGGAGAACCCGACGGCGCCTGCCGTCACCGCCGCGTGCACGGGCCTGCTCATCGGCAACCGCCGCAACCACGCCGCTGCGAACGGCTTCGTCGCGCAGCTCGGCATCGTCGGGCGCGAGGCGTACAACTTCGATCAGGCGGATCCTCGCTTCGTGGGCGAGCTGTTGCAAGGCACGCTCAACCGCGGCAGCCCGTTCGGCGGCAACTTCTGGACGCTGCCGTACGCGAACGTTCGCCTCGCGAACACGGTGCTCGGCGCCGTCGAGAAAGTTCCGGACTTCTCACCCGAGGAGAAAGCCGGCATCCGTGGCTTCACGAAAACGATCATGGCGCTCGACCTGCTCGAGGTGATCAGCACGCGCGACGATATCGGCGCCGTGATCGATACCAACAAGCCGATCGGCGACATCGGCGCGATCGTCGACAAGACCATGGTGCTCACCGAGATCGCGCGTCTGCTCGACGACGGCGCGATGGATCTGATGGGCGCGGGCGATGAGTTCCCGTTCAAGCTGTCGAACGGCTTTGCCGGCTTCGACGAGCCGATGTCGTTCCGCACGGTCAACCGCGCTGTGCGCGCACGTGTCGCCGCGTACCAGAAGAACTACGCCGTGGCGTTGACCGCGCTCGGCGAGTCGTTCATCGACGACACGATGGTGACGGTGGCCGACCTGGACGTCGGTGTCTATTACTCGTACTCGACCGGCCCCGGCGATACGACGAACGCGCTGATCAACCCGAACATCTTCGCGCACCCGTCGCTCAAGACCGACGTGATGATGAACGGCACGGCCGCCGATCTGCGCTTCACGCGTAAGGTCGAGATGGCCGAGAAGCCGGGCTCCGCGCAGGGCCTGACCTCGGACATCGTGTTCACGATCTACACGAGCCCCGCATCGCCGGTGGCGTTGATCCGTAACGAGGAGCTGCTCCTGTTGCGCGCCGAGGCGAAGTTCTTCACGAGCGATGCGGCCGGTGCGATGACGGATCTCAACCTGGTGCGCACGACCTCGGGTGGCCTCGCGATGATCGGCGGCGGCGCCCCGAGCGAGGACGCATTCGTCACCGCGCTGCTGTACGAGCGCGAGTTCTCGCTGCTGTTCGAGGGCCACCGCTGGATCGACGTCCGTCGGTTCGGGCGCCTCGACACGCTGCCGCTCGACGCGCCGGACCACACGCGCAACCGCCGCTATCCGATCCCGCAGGCCGAGTGCAACGCACGGCCCGGCGAGGCGGCATGCGAGCTCACCAGCATCTAGCGGCGTAGCGCGACGTCAGCGCGGCTAGTTGCAAATGCGCGGTGCCGTGTAGACGTCGTGGTCGCCGCTTACGGAGCTGCCGCCGAAGTAGATCAGCGAGCCGTCGAAGCTGACCTCCGGATCGCTCTCCGTGTTCTGTGGCGCGTTGAGCTCGGCGACGGGTTCGGGCGTCGTGAACGATCCACCGACGACGGCTCGCGTTGCGGACCATATGCTTGCCGACGTGGAGCGATTGCTCTCGAAGTAGATCGTGAGCGCATCGGGCGACAGCCCGGCCCAGCCGTCGTTCGCGGCGGGATCGTCGAGCTCCGGGACATCGTCGACGACCTGCCAGGGAGCGGTCCTCGTCGCGCGCACCGCACGCACGATACGCGTCGGAAAGGGAGGGACCGTGCCGAACAGCTCGAGCCCGTCGCGCGACAGCGTGATGTTCAGGATCTCGATCGCCTCGAGCCCTGGCGCGAGCGTCGGGGTGCCAAACCCGCCCGCTGTGTAGCTCGCCACGTACGTCAGCGACGGGCCCGTGCGACTGCTGGTGAAGTAGAGCTCGGTACCGTCGTAGTTCCAGGTCGGGCTGGTCTCGGGCGATGTCGAGTCGAGCACGGGCTCGACGGTCGGACTCGACCACGTGCCCGCGCTGTTGACCGAGGAGTAGATGACGAAGTCGACCGTGCGATTGCTGGCGAACGCGAGCGTTGTGCCGTCGTGACGGATACCGACGTCGTAGTCCTCGCCCGCCGACATCAGCGGGGCGATCAGCGTCCGCGTTCCGAACGTACACGTCTCGGGCGAGCCGCCGTCGGCGCTGTCGCCGGAGCCGCCGTCGCCCGTGCC
>DATDCH010000573.1:0-3110 GCA_036524455.1 Kofleriaceae bacterium
ATCGCGATCTGCCAGGACGAGCTGATCGCGATGATGGGCCCCGTCGACACCGAGCTGAAGTGGGCGAAGGGCAAGTCGGCGACCGGCATCATGATGTGCGGCCTGCAGGGCTCGGGTAAGACCACGAGCTGCGGAAAGCTCGCGCGCTGGCTCGAGAAGACGCACAAGAAGAAGCCGATGCTCGTCGCCGCGGACATCTATCGTCCCGCCGCCGTCGAGCAGCTCAAGACGCTCGGCCGCCAGCTCAGCGTGCCGGTGTACTCGGCCGAGGGCAAAGACCCGGTCACGATCTGCAGAGAAGCCGTCACGGCCGCGATGCAGCAGAGCTGCGACACGATCATCTTCGACACCGCCGGTCGTCTGTCGATCGACGAGCCCCTGATGCAGGAGCTCGACGACATCAACAAGGCGGTCACGCCGTCGAACATCTTCCTGGTCATCGACGCGATGACCGGTCAGGAAGCGGTCAACGTCGCCGAGACGTTCAACCGGCGCCTCGACATCGACGGCGTCATCATGACGAAGCTCGACGGCGATGCCCGCGGTGGCGCGGCGCTGTCGGTCAAAGAGATCACGGGCAAGCCGATCAAGTTCCTCGGTATCGGCGAGTCGCTCGACAAGCTCGAAGAGTTCCGGCCCGAGGGCCTCGCGTCGCGCATCCTCGGCATGGGCGACATCGTCGGCCTGGTCAAGGATTTCGAGCAGGTCGTCGATGCGGAGAAGGCGGAAGAAGACGCCCTCCGCATGCTCAAGGGCAAGTTCGACATGCAGGACTTCCTCGAGCAGATCCGGCTGATCCAGAAAATGGGATCGCTGAAGGACCTGTTCGAGAAGCTGCCGTTCTTCGGCGGCGGTCTCCCCGAAGGCGTCAACCTCGACGATCGCGAGCTCGTGAAGATCGAAGCGATGATCTCGTCGATGACGTTCGAGGAGCGCATGAACCCGCAGGTGTTCGTCGCGACGTCGTGGGAAGAGTACGCGACGACGGCGGGCCGCCAGGCGAAGCGCCGCCGCGCCGACTTCCATCCCAGCCGCGTCAAGCGCATCTCGAGCGGCTCGGGACGCAGCGAGAACGAGGTCAAAGAGCTGCTACAAAAGTTCGCGCAGATGCGCCAGATGATGGTGCAGCTCGGCGCGTCAACCGGCCTGATGGGCACGATTCCCGGCTTCAAGCAGTTCTCGCAGATGAAGAAGCTGGCGAACATGGATATCAACGCGCTGATGAGCGCAGGCGGTGGCCTACCGCCCGAGCTCGCCGCCGCCGCGGGCGGCATGCCGAACATGCCGTCGATGCCAGGTGTGCCGAGCGGTCACGTGCCCGGTCTGCCGAAGGGCTTCACGCCGCCGGGCACGAAGAGCAACGTCGGCCAGCAAGCCGCGCGCGATCGCCAAAAAGCGCGTGACAAACGCAAAGCCGAGAAGGCTGCGCGCAAGAAAAACCGCCGCTAAGCACTTCGCGGACGCACTCCGGAGCGAGCGGCGGGAATCGATGTTTAAGATTCTCGAGCCATGACGCCCGACATCGTGAAGTTGCGTGAAGAACTGCCCACGCTCGAGCCGATTATCGACCGTCTCGAACTGCAGCTCGTCGATGACCCGACGTGGGACGAGCCCTCCGACACGAGCTACCTCTCCGACGCGGATCGCAACAATCCCGACATCGCGGCGAACGTCGATGCGATGGCCGAGACCAACAAGCTGATCGCGTGGTTTGGCCGCGACGCCGAGGGCTATCTCGGCCTGTGGCGCGGCCCGAACAATCGCTCGTTGACCGAAGCGCCGGTCGTGCGGCTCGACACCGAAGGCCAGTACTCGATCGTCGCCGCCACCGTGCCCGAGTACCTCGCGATCGCGATGCCCGAGGACGAGTTCGCCGATACTCGCGACACGCTCACGAAGGCGGGCTTCAAGGTCGGCTTCAACCCCGATGCGATCTGGGGCGCGCTCGACGCGTTCGACGACGACCCGAACGCGTATCGCAACGAGCTCTACGAACGCAACCGCGTCGCGCGCGGCCTGCCACGCACCGATGCCGAGGACGAGGAAGCGGAAGGCGACCAGACCGACGGCGTGCCCGAGGAACGCGACTTCGCATCGGGCTCGATGCCGGAGATCCCCGCGATCGTGACTTCCGGCGACGACGATATCGACGACGACGATGACGACGGCGCGGGCGACGCGGTCGTTACCGACGACGGCGGCGACGAGGATGATGACGACGACGAGCCGGCGCCGCGCGCCGCCGCGCCCGTCACGCAGCCCGCGAAGGCCGCAGCGAAGGCGCCCGCGAAAGCGAAGCCGGCTGCGAAGGCCGCCGCGAAGGCACCCGCGAAGAAAGCAGCCGCGAAGGTACCCGCGAAGAAAGCAGCCGCGAAGGCACCCGCGAAGAAAGCTGCTCTGAAGCCGGCGGCCAAGAAAGCGGCTCCAAGGCCCGCAAAGGGCGCGGCGAAGAAAGCAGCCGCTAAGCCCGCGAAGAAAGCAGCCGCGAAGGCACCGGCGAAGAAGGCCGCAAAGCCGGCGAAGAAGAAGCGCTAGGCGACGTCTCGTGCACTAGAAGCGCATCCTGCGTTGCGACCTCTGTTCATGGTTGCAGCTCCAACCGAAGCTGCCGCATGGTCCGCGCCATGAATCGCTACATCGCCATCGCAGCCATGTACGGCATTGCGTTCGGCGCAATCACGTACCGCGCTGGGTGGCTGCCGTTCGGCTGGTCGTCGCCGTGGCAATTCGTGCTGATTGGCGGCGCGATCGGACTTGCCGTCAGTGCGACCCAAATCCTGCGCAACCCGCCAGTCGATCGCGAGATCAAGCGCCCCGCCGCGCCGCTGCTCGTCGGCTTCGGCGCCGTCGGTGCGCTGCTTGGGTTCGGCGCAGGGTGGCTTGCGTTCCCGACGCTGGAGCGAGCGCGCCTCGAGACACGCAGATTCCCGGGCTTCACGCTGGCGATGCCATCGGGCAGCGTCGCCGAAGACGTTCGCGATTACGCGGCGGGCAAGCTCACGCTCAAACACGTCGCGAACAGCGGAACAGTGCTCGCGGTCGAGTGGTCTGCTGGTACGGCGATGACCGACGAGGAAGTCGGGATGGTCGCGCACGCGATGTCGGGTGTG
>DATDCH010000574.1:0-4979 GCA_036524455.1 Kofleriaceae bacterium
AAGGGCATCGATCACCTTGCGAACATCCTGCGCCGCGTCTTTCCGGATGACGAGGATCGCATCACCTGCCTTGACGACGACCAGATCGGAGACCCCGACGGTCGCGATCAGCGTGGCGTCGTCGGAGACTACGACATTGCCCGTACCGTCGAGTACGAGCACGGTACCCGAGGTCGTGTTGCCCGCGTCATCGACGCCGCGCACCGCCGGCAGCGCGGCCCACGAGCCGACATCGTCCCATCCGACTTGCGCCGGCACGGTGACGACGCGATCCACCTTCTCCATGACCGCGTGGTCGAACGAGATCGATTGCAGGGTCGGGTAGAGCGCCGCCGCTTGCGCTGGATCGCGCGCGATCGCCCGCACGGCTTGCGCGGTTGCCGGCAAGTGCGCGTCGAGCTCGGCAAGGATACGGTGCGCGCTCGCGCCGAAGATGCCCGCGTTCCACAGGTAGCGACCGCTCGCGAGATACTGCTCGGCGGTCGCGCGATCGGGCTTTTCGACGAACCGCCTCGTCGGCGTCGCGATCCCATGCGCGACGCTGTCGACCTCGAGGTAACCAAAGCCGGTCTCGGGGCGTGTCGGCGTGATCCCGATCGTCGCGATCGAGTCGTCGCGCTCGACAGCCGCGAGTGCAGCATCGAGCGCCTGTGCGAACGCGGCGGGATCGATGACGTGCTGATCGGCAGGCAGCACGAGCAGCACCGCGTCTGGATCGCGCGCGGCGAGCACGGCGGCGGCCAGGCCAATCGCGGCGGCGGTGTTGCGACCGACCGGTTCGGCGAGGATCTCGACGCCCGTGACGGCGGCGCGCGTGCCTTCGACGTGCGCCTCCCCGGTCACGATCAACACGCTGCCGAGCGACGCACCGAGCAGGGCGGCATTCGCGACCATCGCGTTGCCATTCGCGGCGAGTGCGAGCAATTGTTTGGGCCGCGCGCGCCGGCTCGCGGGCCACAAGCGAGTGCCGCTACCACCGGCGAGGACAACGACGTGACGCACGCGCGGACCCTATCACTTCGCGACGAGGAGCACGAGTGAGCACGAGGAGCATCACGGTTGCGGCAGCTCGTGGATCTGCTTGGCGAGCCGCACGACATCCGAGCGCGCAAGCCCCGCGTGATAGACGTGCTCGATCATCACGCGATCGCCCGACACGAGCTCGCTCGCGACGAGCCGCAGCACGCCATCGGTGTCGATCGTGATCTCGACGAGCACGAGCACGTCACCCGCCGGCGCTTCGGGCAAATCGACCGCGGCGTAGCGCCCGAGGTGGCGGTTCGCGGATGGTTCGGGCGACTCGCCTTCCCACAGATCGAACTCGACGCGCACTTGATCGTCGTGGCGCGTCGGCAGCAGCTTGTGCTCGCGCGTCGGAATCACCGCGCTCTGGCCGATCACGACGTCACAGTCCTGGCCCTGGCGCGACAACATCAGGCCGCGCGCGGTGACATCGATGAGCAGCACGCCTTCGATCGAGCCGTCGAGCCGCGCGACCTCGAGCGCCGCACCGACCGCGACGACCTCTTCGGGGTTTGCGAGCACGCTCGGCTCGCGGCCGGTCATCCGCGCGAGCTCCTTGCGCACGACGGGCATGCGCGTGCTGCCTCCGACGAGCAACACTTCTTCGATGGTTTCGCGCTGGCGATTCGTGCGATGCAGCGCGTCCTTGACCGGTGGCTCGAGCCGCTTGATCAGCGGCGACGTCCACAGCTCGAGCTCGTCGCGGCGCAACACGCGCACGTACTCGAGCAGCTTGCCGCTCGGCAGTTGCGCCATGTCGGGGATGGAGAGCTTCGCGGTCGCGTGCTCGGAGAGCTCGTGCTTCGCGCGCTGCGCAGCGAGTCGCAGTTTCTCGATCGCGGCCGAGTCGGTCGAGACGTCGATGCCGCGACTCTGCCGCACGTCGCGCACGAGATTCTCGACGAGAGCGCGATCGACGTCGTCACCGCCGAGGAACGCATCGCCGGTCGTCGCGAGCACCTCGAACACGCCCGCTTCGACATCGACGAGCGCGACGTCGAACGTGCCACCGCCGAGGTCGGCGACGAGGTAACGGCGATCGGCGCCGCGATGCGCACCGTGGCCGAGTGCGGCGGCGGTGGGCTCGCTGAGCAGCCGCATGACTTGCAGGCCCGCGATCTGCGCGGCGTCCTTGGTCGCCTGGCGCTGCGCGGCGTCGTACCACGCGGGGACCGTGATCACGGCGCGCGTCACCGGCTCGCGGAAGAACCGCTCGGCGGTGCGCTTGAGCTCGCGCAGGATCAGCGCCGAGACTTCTTCCGGCGACACTGCGCGGCCGGCAGCGAGCTGGATCCAGGTGTCGCCGTTCGGCGCTTCGGTGAGCTCGTACGGCAGCACGCGCGCGAGCTTGCGCACCTCGGGATGATCGAAGCGGCGGCCGAGCAGACGCTTCGCGCCGAAGATCGTGAGGTCGGGGCTGTGCTCGAGACCTTCGAGTGCGGCCTCGCCGACCACCGGGCCCGCCGGCGAGAACCAGACGAGCGACGGCATCGACGTCGCGCCCTGCTCGGTGGTCAGGATGCGCGGCGCACCGTCGCGATCGATCACCGCGACCACGGAGTTCGTGGTGCCGAGATCGATGCCGACTGCACGCCCCGCCTTCACCGGAACAACCTCTGCATCGCGGCGGCCTCGGCCGTGCCGTGGCGACGGATGTGGTCGAGCATCTTCGACGCTTCGATGCACTGTTCGTGATGCGCGAGCGCGGTCTCGAGCTGCGCGGTCGCGAGCATCAGCTCACCGTCCTGCACCGCCGCGAGCGCGGTCGCGACGTAATACAGCGAGCGCAGCGGCTTGCTACGCGGATACACGACGAGCGCAGCTGCGAGCACCTCGCGCGCGGTGTTCGCATCACCTTGCGCGAGCATCGCGCGCGCACGCGACTCGTACGCTTCGCTGCCCTGCCCTTGCGACGCTGAGGGCGGTGGTGGTGGTGGCGGCTCGGGGACCGGCGTCGGTGGCCGGTCGAAGCGACGCAGCGGCGACTTCGGTGCAGCGGCGTGCGCCGGATCGCTCTTGATGTCCTCGAATGCGACGAGCCAGCCCGCCGGCGACGCGACGGTCGGGCCCGCCGTCGACGCGCGCCCCTCGGCGACGAGCGAGGTACGCATCCGATCGTACGCGCGGTTCGCGAGGATCGTCAGCTCCTCGGCGAGGTGCGAGATCGCAGGCGCGTTGCGGCGCGCGACGAGATCGGGGTGATTGCGGCGGATCAAATCCTTCCAGCTCGCGCGCACGAGCTCGGGCCCGGCGCTCGCCGGCACGCCGAGCACGTCGTGCACCGCCGCGGAGCGCAAGCGGCGCAGCTCGGCGGACAGATGCTGGAATAGCTCGCGCTCGTCGGCCGGCAGCTCGGGATCGCCAAGCTGCGACGGCGACCGCCGCGGAGGCGCCGCGGGCTCGATCTTCGGATCGGTCTCCGGATCCTCGGCGTCGCGGCGCATCTTGCGCAGTCGCGCTTTGACCTCGTCGGTGAAGCCGGTGAGCTCGATCTCGATCCACGTGCGATTCGGGTCGACCTTGCCCTCGACCTCGACGGGTGCCGCCTTCTGCACGACACCGTCGATCGCGACGACGACCTCGTTCGGCAGCTCGAGCCCGATTGTCACCGGCATGCCGCTCTTCGCCGGGAACGGCACCTTCATCGACAGCAGCTTGCCCTTGCGCAGCTTGCGCGTGGTGAACACCTCGACCTGGTCCCAGGTCGCGCACCGCACGTGCAGCGTGCGCGAAGCCATTACTTGCCCTTCTTCGGCGGCTTGTAGTCAGGGTCCTCTTCGAGCTCGACCGCCTTTGACAGCATCGGCTTCTTCTTCGCGACGTCGATTGGCACGTTCGGATCGCCGCCATCACGCCAGTCCTCCGCCTTGAACACGACGTGCTGGGTCTTGAAGCCGGGCTTGACGACCGCGAGCTCGTAGTCGCGGCCTGCGATCAGCTCGTTGAACCGCGCCTGGTTCGCGCCGATGAACAGCCACACCTCGGCGTCGTTCGGCGTCGACTCGATGTGCACGATGCCGGCACCGACGACGCCCGTCGAGCCGAGCACCGGGGTCGTCGGCTGGAGCGGCAGCACGGGCGGTTCCTTGCCCTTTGCCGACTTGAGCGCGACGTTGATCTTGCCCTTGAGCGCTTCCTTCGCGCCGCTCCAATGCGTGCCGTTGACTTGCGCTTCGGTGACCTCGTGACCCGCGCGCAACAGCACGATGTCGTGTGGTTGCCCGGCGGGGAGCTTGATCGTCGTAGCGACCGGCGTGCGGCCGAGGCGTAACCAGATGCCCGCGCCGCTCGACGTGATCGAGATGGCGCCCGAGTCAGCCTGCGCTTCGCGCAGCTTCTTCTCGATCTCGTCTTTGTCCTTCTGCTGCTGCTCGCGATCGACCTGGGCCTTGGCTTCCTTCGCCTTGTCCTCTTGGTACTTCGTGTAAACGAGGTAGCCCGCTCCGCCGAGGATGCCGAGCACGAGGATGCCCATGATCGCGCTCTTGACCGGACTGCGCAGCTTGACCGCGGGCATCTCGACGTCGCGGATCGGATCGACGATCGGTGCGGCGCGTACCGACCGGCGCACGGGCTCGCCGTTGCTCTCGGCCCGGTTCGCCGCGCGCTCGGCGCGATGCGCGGCATGCTCGAGTCTCGCCGCGGCAGAGCTCGCCTGCTCGGCCGCGCTCGACATCCGCTTCGCCCCCGCATCGAGATCGCCGATCGCAGCCAGTGCCGCGGCTTCATCAGCGGCCGTGGTGCCGCGCGACGGGGGCGGCAGCGGCGTCGTATCGTCGTCGGGATCGTCGAGCGACGGCACGCGCGCAACCGGCCGGCGGTCGTTGCGAATGATGTCGGAGATCGGATCGCGACGCTTGCCGGCGGGCTGCGGATCGACCTGCGTGAGCCCGGTGTTGTCGTCGCCGAGATCGGCGAGCAGCGCGTCGAGCCGGTTCTGCGTGTTGTTCGGCACC
>DATDCH010000575.1:0-2100 GCA_036524455.1 Kofleriaceae bacterium
ACCGGCGTCTGCCTCTCGGAGTGCCTCGACTTCGGGATCCAGGGCGTCGCGCTGGCGCAGGGCAACTGCGCGGACGACTTCAAGTGTGCGCCGTGCGAGCGAAATGGCGAGCCGACCGGCGCGCCCGGCTGCCCGCCCTGACCTCCGCGTGGTATCAACGCACTACTTCTCCGTCGAGAAGCGTTGATCCATGGCGATGTTCCGCAAGCAAGAAACCAAGATTCACTTCGTCGGTATCGGTGGCATGGGCATGTGCGGCATCGCCGAGGTCCTCGCCAACATGGGCTACAAGGTCTCGGGCTCGGACATGAACGACACCGAGATCACGCGGCACCTGACGAAGATCGGCTGCAGCATCAAGCAAGGCCACCGCGCCGATAACCTCGCCGAGGCCGACGTGGTCGTCGTGTCGTCGGCAATCAAGGGCTACAACCCCGAGGTCGAGGCCGCCCGCGCGCGCGAGATTCCGGTGATCCCGCGCGCCGAGATGCTCGGCGAGCTGATGCGGATGAAGTACGGCATCGCGGTCGCCGGTGCGCACGGCAAGACCACGACGACCACGATGATGCACACCGTGCTGATGGCCGCCGGATTCGATCCGACCGCGGTGATCGGCGGCCGCGTCAACTCGCTCGGGCTCGCCAACGCGCGCTGGGGCAAGAGTGACTACCTGGTCGCCGAGGCCGACGAGAGCGACGGCTCGTTCCTGACGCTGACACCGACCGCGGCGGTCGTCACCAACATCGATGCCGAGCACCTCGATCACTACGGCACCTACGACAACGTGAAGAAGGCGTTCACCGACTTCTGCAATCGCGTCCCGTTCTACGGCGTCAGCGCGCTCTGCCTCGACAACGCCGGCGTCCAGGCGATCCTGCCGCACGTCACCAAGCGGCATACGACGTTTGGCATCACGTCGCAGGCGAACTACCGCGCCCGCAACATCCGTCACGACGGCATGCACACGCGGTTCGTCGCCTGGCGCCGCGCCGAGGAGCTCGGCGAAGTGATGCTGCCGATGCCGGGTACCCACAACGTCCTCAACGCGCTCGGCGTGCTCGTGATCGCCGATCACCTCGGCATCCCGTTCGAGACCTACGTCAAGGCGATCGCCCAGTTCGAGGGCGTGGCGCGCCGGTTCACCGTGCGCGGCGAGGTCGGGGGCGTCACCGTCGTCGACGATTTCGGTCACCACCCGGCCGAGGTCAAGGCCACGCTGTCCGGCGCGAAGAGCGCGTTCGGCGGCCGCCGCGTCGTCGCCGCCTTCCAGCCTCACCGGTTCACGCGCACGCGCGATCAGCTGCCCGAGTTCGCGCGCGCGTTTCACGACGCCGACACGGTCGGCATCTGCGACATCTTCCCCGCGGGCGAGAAGCCGATCGATGGGGTGTCGAGCGAGGTCCTCGTCAAGCTCGCGCGCGACGCCGGCCATCCCGACATCACCTATATCCCGCGCCGCGAGGATGTCGCCGGCTGGCTCGACAAGCAGGCGCACAGCGGCGATCTCGTCATCACGCTCGGTGCCGGCAACATCCAGCTGTCGTGCAACGAGGTGATCGATCTGCTCGAGAAGCGCCTCGGCTCGGCGACCAAGAAGAACCTGGTCCGCATCTGATGCGCGCGGCCGGGCTGCTCCTGCTTCTCGCGATCGCGTGCGGCAAGGACGCACCGACCGACGAGCGCGCTGCCCGCGGCCGCACCGCGATCGATCAGCTGCGCACGTTCGCCGACCGGATCTGCGCGTGTCCCGATGCGCCGTGCCGGGTGAAGCTCCACGCCGAGTCGCTCGCGATCACCGAGCAGCTCGATCAGACCCGGTTCGAGGCCGAGCAGGTCGAGCAACTCGCGAAGGACGAGGCGCGCATCGCCGAGTGCATGCGCCGCTAGCCGTTCGTCGAAGATTTGAACCACAGAGACGCAGAGGCACAGAGGGATCGATTGTCGCTTCGCGACAGTAATCACGTGTTCCTCGCACGCTCACGGTGGCCTGGCCCCGATTCCGCGGACACGGTTTCAGGCTGCACGTTGTTCATACGCGTTTGGGGTGAGATAGCCCAGCGCTGAGTGAGGGCGCCGGGTGTTGTAGTGGGCGTCGACGTA
>DATDCH010000576.1:0-3087 GCA_036524455.1 Kofleriaceae bacterium
GCGGCCGCACGTTCCTGATCAGCGGCGCGAGCTCGCTCTGCTTCTTGATAAACCCGATCACGACGTCGAGCTCTTTGCCGGCGAGCTTCTTGCCGACGAGCGCCCCGGTCGGCAGCGAGCCGAGTGTCTTGTCGAACCCCGCCGGCGCGCCGAGGATGACGACCTTGTGGTTCTCTTTGATGCCGAGCTTCTGCGGCAGGGGAGTACCCGAGTATCCGGCGGCTGCCATCGCGCGATCATCCGGCCTAAGTGGGCGAAAAGCTACCGGACCCGCATCGACACGTAGATCGTTTGCCGAGCTGGTGCGTCGGTTGCCGCCATGCGCAGGGCCAACGCCGTCAAGCTCGTCGAGCTATTTCTCATCGCTGTCGTCGTACTCCTCGTTCGTGTCGTCAGCTCGCACGCCGAGTCGCTCGGTACGATCGAGGGCACGATCCAATCCGCGAACGGTGCAGCGCTCTCCGGCGCGCACGTCGCGGTCACCGGCAAGGGCGTCAATCGCATGACGACCGCCGATGGCAGCGGCCATTTCTCGATCAGCGGGCTGCCGGATGGCAGCTACAAGGTGATCGCCGCACACACCGGCTACACGAGCGCGGCGACGACCGTGACGGTGAAGGCCGGCGCGAAGATGTCGATCAAGCTGTCGCTCGCGGCGAAGCCCGTCGACAAGGAGAAGGACGCGAAGAAGCCGGCCGAGAAGACGGAGAAGCCGAAGCCCGAGGCGAAGCGCGACAGCAACTACCCGTCGGCTCCGCCGCCGCCGGTCATGGTCGCTCCCTCGCCGATCGCCGGTGGAGCGGTCGCGCCTGCGCGCCGGCGCGTGCACAACGGGCCGCTCACGATGGAGCAGGACCCATCGATGAACACCGAGGCGTACTCGCGCATCGATGACAACCCGTTCCTGCGCGTCGCCGACAAGCCGCTGTCGACGTTCTCGTCGGATGTCGACACCGCCTCGTACGCAAACCTCCGCCGGTTCGTGCGCGACGGCGCGCTGCCGCCGAAGGACGCGGTGCGCATCGAAGAGATGATCAACTATTTCCGTTACGAGTATCCGGCGCCGGCGAAGGGCCAGCCGTTCTCGATCACGACCGAGGTTGGTCCGAGCCCGTTCAACACGAAGTTCCAGCTCGTGCGCATCGGTCTGCAGGCGCCCGAGATCAACGACGACAAGGTGCCGGCGCGCAATCTCGTGTTCTTGCTCGACGTGTCGGGCTCGATGATGGCGGCGAACAAGCTGCCGCTCGTGAAGCGCGCGATGAACTTACTCGTCGAAAACCTGCGCGACAACGATCGCGTTGCGATCGCGGTGTACGCGGGCGCGTCGGGTCTCGCGCTGCCGTCGACGAGCGGCAAGGACAAGGACACGATCCGCCAGGCGATCGCGAACCTCGAAGCGGGCGGCTCGACGAACGGCGCTGCGGGCATCAAGCTCGCGTACGACGTCGCGCAGAAGCACTTCATCAAGGGCGGCATCAACCGCGTGATCCTCGCGACCGACGGTGACTTCAATGTCGGCACGACGAGCGAAGGCGATCTGACGCGCCTCATCGAAGACAAGCGCGAGCACGGCGTGTTCCTCAGCGTGCTCGGCTTCGGCATGGGCAACCTCAAGGACTCGACGATGGAGAAGCTCGCCGACCGCGGAAACGGCAACTACGCGTACATCGACTCGATCGAAGAGGCGCGCAAAGTGCTCGTCAAGGAAGCGGGCGCGACGCTCGTTACCGTCGCGAAGGACGTCAAGCTGCAGATCGAGTTCAACCCGGCGAACGTCGCCGGCTACCGCCTGATCGGTTACGAGAACCGCCTGCTGCGCGACGAAGACTTCAACGACGACAAGAAGGACGCCGGCGAGATCGGTGCCGGTCACTCGGTCACCGCGCTCTACGAGATCGTCCCCGCAGGTGTCGAGGTTCCCGGCGGCAAGGTCGATCAGCTGAAGTATCAAACGAAGGCGCAGGCGACCGGCGGCAACGTGACCGAGCTGATGACCGTCAAGGTCCGCTACAAGGCGCCCGACGGCAAGACGAGCAAGCTGCTGTCGCAACCGATCAACAAGGACGCGAAGGAGCTCGCGAAGACGTCGAACGATTTTCGCTGGGCGGCCGCGGTCGCCGGCTTCGGCATGATGCTCCGCGAGGCGAAGGATCGCGGCAATCTGTCGTGGGCGCAGGTGACGTCGCTCGCCGAAGGTGCGAAAGGCGCTGATGCCGAAGGCTATCGCCGCCAGATGATCGAGCTCGTGAAGCGCGCCGCGCGGCTGCCGAAGTCTTGAGCAATCTCGGCGGCTAACAGAAGCCGCTTGCCACTCCCGGCGCTCCCGCAACAGAATCAAGGTGATAGGCAATGAGCTATCGCCAACTACCGACCGCGTCGCGCCGCCTCGGCTTCGAGATCGAAACGCCGAGCGAGGTCGACGTGCAGCCCGGTGGCGAGATCGTGCGGTGCCGCGAGCGCCGCGATGGCCGCACGATCGGCGAGCTCGAAGTCAGCGTGTTCCACGCAGCGCTGGTGATCGATCGAGACGGCATCCTCGAAGAGAAGGCGAGCGCTGCGATCGAGAGTGCACGCGAGCCGGGCGCGCGCGTGCTGCCGGCGGTCCCGGTCGAGCTTCCTGGCGCGAGCGGCTATCGTGCGGACCTCGAGGTCGTGCGACCGATGGGAACCGCACGGCCTCCGCTGCCCTACGTCTACGTGTTCGCGATGGCGCCGAACGACCTCGCGCTCGACGGTGGATTGCTCGTCACGGTGCGGTCCGCGACGCCCGACTGGCCGGCGGCGGAGTGTATTTTGCGCTCGCTACGCATTCTCTCGCGCGGTGGCAAGACGGCCAATGACAGCGAGGAGCTACGAGTCGCGCTGCCTTTGCTCGGTCGCCGCGACGACGACGCTGAGTGAGTGACCGCGCCTGCGCCCGAGTGCGAGCCGAGCGCACAGGGCCGCTCGTGCACGGCGACTCGTGAGTGATACGATTGGCGCGATGGATTCGTCGGGGAGGCGACCTGTCTACGGCTCGATCGCCGAAGGCGGCACCATGAGCACCGGCGGGCTCGGCGGCGAGCCGGACGAGGAGCGCGACAC
>DATDCH010000577.1:0-7952 GCA_036524455.1 Kofleriaceae bacterium
GCCGGCGTCGTCGTGCTGACGCGCGGCTCGAACACGCCAAAGACGATCGATCTGTCGGCGCTCGATACGATGGGCGCCGACGACGGCTTGCCCGACTGCGTGTCGGCGTACGCCGTCGGCACGAAGGTCTACGTCGCGTGCGGCGTGCTCGACAACTTCAGCGCGAGCGAGGTCGGCAAGATCGCGGTGATCGATAGCGCGACTGACACGATGACGGCGTCGGTCGATATGAACTACCGCAACCCGTACGGCTTCTTCGTGCGCGCACCCGAATCGTCGACGTACACCGGCGACCTGCTCATCGCGTCGGTACCGGGCTTTACGGACTATGCGACCGGCTGCATCGAGCGCGTGTCGACCGGCGCGACGACGACCGTCGGTTGCGGCCCGACGAACGCGCAGCTCGCCGGCTTCGTCAACAAGCTCGCGGTCGCGGATAACGGCAGCGCGCTGTACGTCGCCGTCGGCACCTACGACTCCAGCTTCATGAATCCGACCGGCAAGCTGAAGAAGCTCGATCTCGCGACCGGGATGCTCGCGGCCGATCCGGTGTCGGCGACCACGCAGATCATCACCGACGTCGCCGCATGCCCGGGTGGCGACGTGGTCGCCATCGACCAGACGTTCGGCTCCGCCGGCGTGCGCGTGTGGCGCGGCACCACCGAGCGCACGACGATGGCGATGTCGATCGGTCTACCGCCGACGGTCAACGCGCTCGTCTGTTACGACCCGTAGACCTGCGCGAGTCAGCGCTGTCGCGTGCCGCGCTGCTCGGTGGTCGGGTCGCTGCCGAGCAGCTTCTTGTCGGGCGGTGTCGCGAGCAACTCGAGCGCGGCGCGATACAAGCGCGACCACTCGCGGTCGGTTTCTTGGTCTCCGATCGCGCTCAGCCGGTCGAAGCTGTCGAGCCATTCCTCGACGACATCTGGACTGATCGCGATACCGAGCTCGCGCAGCTCGACGAGCACCCCGACCACGCCGCCGATCGCGGCGCCGCCGTGCGCCAAGCTAGCATCCATGATGCGCACCGCGCGATCGCGGATCGCGCGCGCCATCGTGATCGTCTCGCGCAGCTCGAGCAGCGGATCGACAACGCGACCGTAGCTCGCCTCGATACCGAGCACGTCGCAAACCGGCGACGCGTACCACAAGCGTGGACCGCTCGCTGCGACGGTGGCCGCAACGGCAGCCGCTTCCCGCAGCTGTTGCGGCAACCCGACGAGAGCGGTGTGCTCGTGCGCGCCTTCGAGCTGATGCGCGGTGGGATCGAGGAGCGCGAGTAACCCGATGCATCCCGCGAACAACTTCGGATCGTCGGGCAGCTTGATCTCGGCGAGGAATCTGCCGCGCGCGTCGAGCACCTCGTCGCTTCCATACAGGCCGTAGTCCCATGCGCCCATAACTACTCGCGCGGCCGCACGCAGTATGCTTCGGCGATGATCTCGATCGTCGTGTTGCCGGTCGACGTGTTCTTGTAGTCGCAACGCCACGACGCAGGATTGCCGGCATCCGTCATCGCGAGCGCGCGCGATGCGACGAGCTGAGCCATCCATTGCGGGTCGGCGTAGCAACCGCCGGTGACGAGCAGATCGCTCGCGCGCTCGCAGCTCGCGACCGCGGTCGCGACGAGGCCTGCGCCGACCGAGACGCGGTGCTCGCGGCGCGCGAGATCGGTCTTGCCGCTGTACGCGCCCGCAGGTCCCGCTGGACCTTTCGGTCCCTGCGCGCCTTGGGGGCCTTGCAGACCTTGCGGTCCCTGCAGGCCTTGGATGCCTTGATGACCTTCTGGACCGTTCGGTCCCGGATCGCCTTTGGGTCCACGCTCGCCTGCGGGTCCCGGTGGACCGACGCCGGCGGGACCGGCGGGGCCTGGTGGTCCTGCAGGTCCGGAAGGTCCAGGAGGTCCCGGCGGGCCATGCAGACCTGCGGCACTGCCTTTCTCGATCAGCTCGGCCGCCACGGCGCGTGTATCGATCGCACCGCGTTGCTCGATGGCCGCGACTCGTTGCTCGGCGGCGGCGACGCGCGTCTCGAGCTTCGCCACCGTGTCGGCCTCGTTGGACCTACACGCGACGAGCGCCAGTAGCGCGAACCGCTTCATAGTCGAATCCTAGTTAAATGACGGGTGAGCCGCGGGGCTGATGGCCGTTTTTTTGCCCCCGACGATCAGATGACCTTAGCTGGTCGCATGATCGAGCTGGTCGAACTTCGACTCGACCACCCACGCGGTGGCGAACCGCTGGTGCGGGACGCGAACCTCAAAGTCACGCGCGGCGAAGTCGTGATGATCATCGGCGCCGCCGGCGTCGGGACGTCTCGACTCGTCGCCGCCGCGCTTGGCGAGCTGCCCGCGAATGGCGGCCGCATCGAGGTGATGGGGCGCGATCTGACGAAGCTGCGCCGCTCGTCCTTGCGCCTGCTGCGCCGCCGCGTTGGTGTCGTGCCACAGGATCTGTGTTTGCTCGAAGATCGCAGTGCGCAGCTCAACGTGGCGCTGCCGCTCGAGATCGATGGCCTGCCGCGCTCGATGACGATCGTGCGCGCGAACGAAGTGCTGCGCGAGCTCGGCCTCGCATCCGAAGCCCCGCTGCCGATCGATTGTTTGTCGAGTGCAGAGCGGCAACGCGTCGCCGTCGCACGCGCGCTCGTGCGCTCGCCCGAGCTCGTGATCGCCGATCACCCGACGAGCATGCAAGACACCGCGGGTGTCGAGCTCGTCTGCACGGCGCTCGCGAATGCCAGCGCGCGCGGAGCCGCGGTGATCGTGCTCGGTCGCGATCCGGCGCTCCGCATGATCGCCGAGCGCAACGAGTGGCGCCAGCTCGCACTCGCCGGCGGCACGCTGCGGCCGCTCGCGGAGCTCAACCTCGCGGGCGCAGAGATCGACGAGCTCCTCGTTGGTCTCGAGTCGGCGCCGACGCCGCTGCGCGCCGACGAGGACAACGTCGTCCCATTCCCCCTCAGCGCTCGCACGGCAGGTGTTGCATGAAGATGAGAACGCTCCGCAAGCTGCGTACTCTCGCGCCGCGCGACTTGGCCCGTCGGCGCTTCGACTTCGACGTCACCGACGCGACGATCGAGCCCGACCCGGGGCCTGCGCCCGAAGCGGTGTTCGATCGCGTCACCGGCCCATGGGATCGCCGGCGCTCGTTTGCAATGCCCGGCGCTAGCGACGAGGAGACGTAGTGATCGCACCGCGTATTGCGTCCGCGCTGCGACGCACAGCGCGGATCGCGATCGAGCGCCCGCGCGCGACATTGTGGACGATGCTCGCGCTCACCGCCGCGCTGTTCGCCGTCGGCATCGCCGGCCTCACCGCGGTCCACGTCGAGCAATGGACTCGTGCACCGCGCCTCGGCGCCAGCATGGTCGTCTACCTCGGCGACGGCGTCGACGAAGCGCAGGCGCAAGGCCTCGCGGGCGAGCTCGCGAAGTTGCCCGGCGTCGAGCGCGCCGAGCTGATCACCGCGGGCGAATCGGCGGCGCGCCTACAGCAATCGCTCGGTGCGGACTCCGCGCTGCTCGAGGGCGTCGAGCTCGCGAGCCTGCCCGCCTCCGTCGAGGTCACGCTCGCACCCGGGGTGCGCGACGTGATCGCGATGAGCCCGACGGTGCGCTCGCTGCGCGGCACACCCGGTGTCGACGACGTGATCGTCGAAGACGCGGGCGCCGAACGCGTGGCCGGCACGCTGCGCACCGTGCGGCTTGTCGCGTGGACCGGCGCGGCGCTGCTCGCCGGCCTCACCTTGATCGTCATCCTCGCGTTCGTGCGCGTGCGGCTCGATCGCGCCGAGCAACAGCTATCCGTGCTGCACCTGCTCGGCGCAGCGCCTTCGTTCATCATCGTACCGACCGCGCTCGCCGGTGCACTGCAAGGTGCGGCGGCAGCGTTGCTGGCGGCGCTCGCGCTCGCGGCGGGCATCTCGGTCTACGGAGACGGCATCGCGCAGGCGCTGCACGGCGCATTCGGCTCGGTGCAGATCGCACTGCCGCCGAGCTCGATGCTGGTCGGGTTTGTCGCGCTCGGCGCGGCGCTCGGGCTCGTCGGTGGCGGGCTCGCCGGAGCAAGCCGTGCGGCTCGCTAGCGCGCTCGCGGTCCTGTTGCTCGCGTCACCGGCGATTGCCGATGACGACGACGACAAGCCCGATCCGAAGACCCAGCTGACGGCGCAGCTCGCCGCCGAGATGCAGACGATCGAGACCACGCTCGCGACCGTCGGCGACAAGCTGTCGGCCGCCGACGCGCAGCGGCTGCGCCGGATTCGCGCCGCCTATCGCATTCTGCGCGCGCCACTGCCATCAGAGGCCAGCGACACCGACCGGATGGCATCGGCGCGCCGCCGCGCCGCTGCACGTTTGCTGCTCGAACGCGATCGCGCCGAGCGCACGCTGCTTGCCTCCGAAACCGAGCAGCTCACCGCCGCGCGCACGACGAAGATCACCGCGAACGAGCAGATTCCGACGCTAACGCTGCCCGACGAGATCGGCCGACCGGCGAAGGGCGAGATCGCGCGCCGCTTCGGCACGTACGAGCACGAGCGCAGCAAGGCGACGCTGTCGCGGCGCGGGCTCGATTTCGAGTGCGATCATCATGCGCCGGCCTCCGCGCCCGCCGATGGTGTCGTGCGCTACGCCGGCCCGATCCGCGGGCTCGATCATGGCGTGATTCTCGATCACGGCGACTACCTCACCGTTGTCGCCAAGCTCGGCGAGCTGAAGATTCCCGTCGGCACGCGCGTCGCCCGCGGCGACCGGCTCGGCCGTGCAGCGCGCTATCGCGTCTATCTCGAGGTCCGCGCGAAGGTCGCGCCGGGCGGTCTACCGATCGATCCCGAGCCGCTGCTCGCAGACTGACCAGCGCCGCGTTACGCTCCACGCCATGAGTCGTGCCACGCACGTCGCCACGTTTGTCGCGGGCGCGATCACCGCATCCGCCGTGCTTGCCTTCGCGGTTCCCAAAGACGTCTCGCGGTTTCGCATGTTCGATGCGTTCGCGCAGGCGCTCGCCGTGGTCGAAGCGAACTACGTCGACAACGTCGACGAGAACAAGCTGCTTGCCGATGCGATGCGCGGCATGCTGCACAACCTCGACGTCCACTCGACGTACTTGCCGGCGAAGCGCTACCAGAAGGTGCGGCAGGATACCGAGGGCGAGTACGGCAGCGTCGGCGTCGTGCTCGCGCCGGGCTTCATCGACGACGCGCGACCGAGCGTGCCGCCATATCCGATCATCGACGAGCTGCAGCCGGGCTCGCCCGCTGCGGTCGCCGGCGTCCAGATCGACGATCGCGTCGTCGCGATCGACGGCGCGCCCACCGCCGCCGCCGGCAAGGAGCTCAAGGAAGCGGGAGCGTGGGAAGCGAAGCTGCGCGGGCCGTCGGGCACCCGCGTGACGCTGTCGATCGTACGCACGGGGTGGAAGGATCCGCGTGGCTTCACGCTCGTGCGCGCACAGGTCAAGCAGCAGAGCGTGAGCTGGCGCGTGCTCGAGCCACGCATCGGCTATCTCCAGATCACGCGGTTTGTCGAAGCGACCGCGGCGGATGTCACCACCGGGCTGACCGAGCTGCGCAACAAGAACGGCTTTGGCGTGATCATTCTCGACTTGCGCGACGACCCGGGTGGCATCGTCGATCAGGCAATCCTCGTCGCAGATCAGTTCCTCGACAGCGGAACGATCGTCACGATTCGCGGCCGCAAAGGATCGGTCGAGAACCAGAGCGCGCACAAAGGCGGCGTCGCGACCGCTGTGCCGCTCGTCGTGCTCGTCGATCAAGGAACTGCGTCGGCGAGCGAGATCCTGGCGGCCGCACTGCGCGACCACGGACGTGCGAAGCTGATCGGTTTGCCTACATACGGTAAGGGCACCGTGCAGACGTTCTACGATCTCGATGACGGCGCTGGCCTCAAGCTCACCACGGCGCGTTACCTCACGCCCAAAGGTAACTTCCTGGAATCAAAGGGTCTGACTCCAGATATCCGAATCGACGCGTTCGCTCCCGAAGAGATCGTTGCTGGTCCTGGCGCGAGCAGTGGCAGTGGTGCCACAATTAACGAAACGGTCGACGACGACGACCCACAACTCGCAGCGGCGATCAAGTTGGCGAAGCAGACGCTGCGTGGTGTGAACAAGTAGTCGGCCTACCAGTTGTTTTATCCGACTCTGGACTGCTACCGTTTATCGCGGGGACACATCGCACGATGTTCAAGTTGGTGATCCAGGATGACGAAGGGAAGACCACGGTCGTCCCTCTGATCCGTGACGAGATCACGATCGGCCGCAAAGAAGGCAACACGATCCGGCTCACCGAGCGGAACGTGTCGCGCCGCCACGCCCGGATCCTCCGCAACAACGGCGAGGTCCAGATCGAAGACCTCGGCAGCTACAACGGTATCCGCGTCAACAACGCGCGGATCGCCGAGCGGGTGTCGCTCCGGGTCTCGGACCAGGTCCAGATCGGCGACTACAAGCTGTACCTCAAGGCCGAGGGCGTCGAGCAGGTCGACGACGCCCGGACGATGCCGATCGAGCGCATCGACAACGCGCTCCCGACGGAAGTCATGCCCGCGATGCAGGGCTCGACGACGCCGATGGCCGCCCAGGCCCCCGGTCAAGTCCCGCTCGGCAGCGCGGCACCCAACCGCTCGCCGGTGGCCGTTGCCGATACCGATCCCGCGGGCCGTCCCGTCGCGACGGCCGCGCAGGTCGCCGCGCTCACGCAGCCGGTCGGCTACGGCAAGCTCGTCGTCGTCTCGTCGAACTTCGCCGGCAAGGAATTCGACCTGACGCGGCCGCAGATGATCATCGGTCGCACCGACGAGAACGACCTCGTCGTCAACCACCGCTCGATCAGCCGCAACCACGCCAAGGTCACGCGCGATCCCGAGACCGGCCGCTACACGATCAGCGACCTGCAGTCGAGCAACGGCGTCCGCGTCAACGGTCAGGACTACGGCAAGGTCGAGCTGCGGCGCGGCGACACCGTCGATCTGGGCCACGTGCGGCTGCGCTTCGTCGAGCCCGGCGAGGACTTCGTGTTCTCGCGCGACGCCGTGATCGCCGACGTGCCCGAAGCGGGCGGCCGGCGAGGCCTCGTCATCGCGCTCGCCGCGATCGTGCTCGCCTCGGTCGTGGTCGGCGCGTTCTTCCTCCTTCGCAAAGACGACAAGCCCGCGGTCGTCAACAACGGCAGTCAGACCGGTTCGACCGGGCCGGGCAGCGACACGCTCGTGGCCGTCCAAGGCTCTGACGACGAGCCCGGCTCCGGCGGCGTCGTCATACCGCCCGAAAATACCGGTTCACAGACCACCGTCACGCCGCCCGCCAACGATCCGGGTGGCTCGATCAAGGTCGAGTGCAAGCAGTTCCGCGCCGAAAAGAACTGGGACGACGCGATCAACTGCGCTGACCGCTTGAAAGAGCACGATGCGAAGACCGCCGCGATCCTCAAGGCCGACTTCACCAAAGAGCTCGCCAACAGCCTGAGCAAGCAGGACCTCGATATGGCGGCCGGGAAAGACGACCTGAAGAAGGCAAAGGCGAAGCTCGCCGAGATCGAGGCCGACTCCGTTTATCGCACGGAGGCCCAGAAGGTCTTCGACGCGGTCGAAGACAACGTCGTTTCGCGCTATCGCGACAATGCCCGCGCGATGAAGCGCAGCGGCAAGTGTGGCGACTACGACCGTCTGCTGTCCGAGGCGCGCAACGTCGGCGGCGACAAGGCGTACAAGGCCGTCCTCGCCGAGAAGTGCGCCGTCCCGCCGGAGCAGAAGGATTGCAGCGACAAACTGCTCGACGGCACGGCCGCGTGCCGAAAGCAGTTCTGCGCCAAGAACGGCAGTGACCCCAAGTGCGGCTCGGGCACCGTCACCGTGACGCCGCCGGCGAACTGCGATGCGGACGCCCTCAAGGACGAGGGCATGGCGAACGTCAACATGGGCCAGCACGCTGC
>DATDCH010000578.1:0-15015 GCA_036524455.1 Kofleriaceae bacterium
TTCGGCCTCTCATCAATGGTAGCCGCCGCGAGATGCCGTGGTATACATAACGTATACATGAAACAACGGTGGCCAACCACGGACAGCAACGTTCTGTTCACGCTCGTCGATCCAGACGGAAGTCGAGACCGTGGAGCCCCGTGAGGTAATCCAGCTACTCATCCGGCGCTTGCGTCGGCGCGGGCTGGCCTGGTTGCTCGCCGGAACGTTCGGCGCGGCGGCGGCGATCGTCTTGCTCGTCATCGAACAGGTCGCCGGGCGCGCACCGACCGATAGGGGCACCGGAGGAATCCTGATTCTGGTCGCGCTCACGGTGGCCGCGATCGGCGCGCGGCGCCTGCTGTTGTTGCCGGCTTTTCTGCGCCGGCCAGAGGACATCGTACGGATCGACCGGCACGTCCCGGGCCGGCAGGACGACATGCTGATCGTGATGGCGAACGGGCGGGCCTACCACTTCGAAGCGCCTGCCGTGGAGCGTGAGCAGATCGCCGACGCTCTCGTCAAGCAGGTTGGCTTCAACCTGCTGCGGATGCGTATCGTGAAGCGATAGCACACTACGTGCAGCCGTCGCCGGTGCACGTCTTCTTGCACTCGGCCTCGCACGACTGCTTGCACTTGCCGCCCGAGCAGCTGAGCGTGCAGCTCGAACCGGCGCGACACGTCTGCGTACAACCCGCGCCCGAGCACGATAGCGTGCACGTCGCGCCTTTCTCGCAGGTCTGCGCGCAATCGCCACCGGCGCAGCCGAGCGTGCACTGCTGGCCGCCGCCACATGCTTGCTTGCACTTGCCGTCGGGGCACCCGGTTACCGCGCTGGCTTCGCCGGCGGCGTTAGCGGCCGCGGCAAGTGCACCTTTCGCAGCAGCCTCGGTCCCCGCGGCGGCTGCCATTCCTTCCGCGGCGCCTGCCTTTGCAGCAGCCTCGCCGCCGGCGGCCATTGCTTCCGCGGCGCCTGTCTTTGCGACAGCCTCGCCACCGGCGGCTATCGCCGCCCCGCGCGCCGCCGCTTCTTCGGCGGTAGCCGGTACCGACGAGCCGACGCCCGGCGCGCCGCTGACCTTGACGCCTTCGTTGCTGTCCTTCTTACACGCAACCGCAATGCACAACACCGCAATGACGAGAAGCCTCATCTCGCTATCGTAATGCAGCTTCGGCCGGGACTCGACATCAACCCGGCATCACGCCTAATGTCGCGGCGTGGGCCGCGCATTCGAAAAACGCAAACACACGATTTTCGCGCGCATGGATCGCGTGGCGAAGCAGTTCACCAAGATCAACAAGGACATCGCGATCGCGGTGAAAGCAGGCGGCTCGAGTCCCGACGCGAACCCGGCCCTGCGCCGTGCGTTGCAGAACGCGCGCGCGGTCAACATGCCGAAGGACAAAGTCGAGAACGCGATCAAGAAGGCGAGCGGTCAAGGCGCGACCGAGTACGAAGTCGTGATCTATGAAGGCTACGCGCCGCACGGCATCGCGCTGCTGGTCGAGACCGCGACCGACAACGTCACGCGCACCGTGGCGAACGTGCGCCATCACTTCAAGGCGCACGCCGGCAACATGGGCACGACCGGTAGCGTCGCGTTCATGTTCCAGAAGCAGGGCGTGTTCCGGCTCAGCCCCGAAGGCGTCGATCGTGACACCCTCGAGCTCGAGCTGATCGATCACGGCCTCGTCGCGCTCGAGGACGGCGAGAGCGAAAAGGGCGACAAGCAACTCGTCGTGCGCTGCGCGTTCACCGACTTCGGCGCGATGCAGACCGCGATCGAAGGCCGCGGCCTGACGCCGCTGTCGTCGGCACACGAATACGTGGCCACCACGCAGACCGAGCTCCCCGACGACAAAGCCGACGAAGTGATGAAGCTCGTCGCCGCGCTCGAGGAAGACGACGACGTGCAAAACGTCTACAGCAACCTCGCGTAGTGCTGATCGCGCTCAACAAACCGTACCTCGTCCACTGCAAATTCACCGACCAGCAGGGCCGTCCTACCCTCGCGCAACTCGGGCTGCCGCCGCGCGTCTACGTCGCGGGCCGGCTCGATCACGACAGCGAGGGCCTGTTGCTGCTCACCGACGACGGCAAGCTCAACCAGCGGCTCACCGATCCACGCTTCAAAGCGCCGAAGACCTACTGCGTGCAGGTCGAAGGCATCCCGAGTGACGACGCGCTCGCGCGCCTGCGCGCCGGCGTCGAGCTCAACGATGGCCCGACGCTGCCTGCCGAAGCGCGTACGATCGACGAACCCGCGTGGCTGTGGCCGCGCACGCCACCGATCCGCGTGCGCAAGACCGTGCCCGACGCGTGGGTCGAGCTGACGATCCGCGAAGGACGCAATCGGCAAGTGCGCCGCATGACGGCGGCGGTCGGGCTGCCGACGCTTCGGCTGATCCGCGTCGCGATCGGACCCTACGCGCTCGACGGTCTCGCGCCCGGGAAGTGGCGCGAGGTAACGCCGCACTAACGCGTCTGCGGCCGCGAGATTCCGATCACAGCGCCGTCGGCCGGCTCGGACGACCGACGCGCCGCCCGACCGCGATGCGATAGAACGCGTAGCCGGTGAAACGAGCGTCCTTACCGAAGTAACGCGCGCGATACTCGTCGGCACCGAGGTCCTGTTCGAGCGCGAGGTTGAAGCCGGCGAGATACGCACCCAGCTCCTCGGGCAGGAGGCCGAACCGCCACGGCTCGCCGAGGCGCTTCACGTTGTCGACGAGCTTCGCGGCGCCATCGAAGTGCTTCGTGCCGTCGAGCACGCCGCGGTGAATGTACGTGAACACGATCGCGCTGCCGGTCGCGACGAGGCCGACCATGTCGAGCACGGTCGCGACCGCGGCCGCATCGAGGTAGTTCGTCACACCTTCCCAGATGAATAGCGACGTGCGATCTGCACGCCAGCCCGCATCCGCGAGGCGCGTCGCGAGATCCTGCTTCTCGAAATCGACCGAGACGTAGTGCACGTCCTTGCGCACGCCGGGCGCGCTCTCGATCCGCTTGCGCTTCTCGGCTTGGGTGTCGGCGCGATCGACTTCGTAGACCGGCAGCTTCGCGAGCTCGGGCAACCGGTGCGCGCGCGAGTCGTAGCCGGCGCCGAGGATCACGAGCTGGCGCATACCGGCTGTCGCTTCGGCGCGCACGAGGTCGTCGATGAACCGCGTGCGACCGATTGCCGACGTGCGCGCACCGGGCGCGCGCGAGTCCGCGTAGCGCTCGATCAGCCCGCGCATGCCCGGCCAATTCGCAACGCGCAGCCAGCGCGCCCGGCTCTCGCTGAGCAAGTGCATCGCAAACGGATCGCGAAACAGCGGATCGCGTCGCCGCTCAGTGGTCTCGAGCGCGCGGTACAGCGCCACGTACTCCGCGGTCCGACTCGCCCCCATTCGACCCGAGCCTAACTCGTGAAGCCGAGCGTCGCGCGTGCCGCGCGGTGCATTTCTGTGGGGTTGCCGTCGGCGTCGCGTACGACGTGCAACGTCTCGATGACGTGCGTATCGCCAGGATCCTCGCTGCGCCGGCACGCGAACAGCGTGAACAGCGTCCACTCGCCATGCCGCGGAACCACCGCGCGCGTGCGCTCGACCGTCAGCTGTGCATCCGCACACGCCAGGAACGCGCGATTGCGCTGCACCGACGGAAAACAGAACACGAAGCGCCCGCCTTCGGCGAGCATTGCGCGCGCGGCCTTCGCGTAATCGCGGATGTCACCGCGCAGCTCGAACCGCGCGTGCGCCTTTTGCGGGTCCGCCGGCATCACGCCTTGCGACACGTCCCAGTACGGCGGACTGCCGGTCACGAGATCGAACTGCTCGTCGAGCCGGACCTCACGCAGGTCGCCGTGGATCGCACGCACCCGTGCGCCGAGCCCGTTGCGCGCGATGTTGCTCTCGAGCAACGCGAAGCTGATGTCTTGCGCCTCGATCGCGACGAGCGTCGCGCGCGGCGATCTCCACAGTGCGATGAGGCCGACCGAGCCGATGCCGCTGCCGAGATCGAGGATGTGTCGCGCGTCGGGCATCACCTCGGCGGCGTACCACCCCGTCAATAGATCGTCGGTCGAGTGGCGATGGCCTTTGCGGCGCTGGGCAATGGTCCAGCCTGCGGTCAGCGCATCGATCGTCACTTCATCGGTCACGAATCACGTTCGCATTCCGGCGCGCGAAACGGCCGTTTCGTTTTCGAGGGTTCTGTGCGCACCGAGCCGCGGTTATAGCCGGCGCCATGATGACTCGCTTGGAGTTCGTACGATCGCTTGCGCAGCTTGGACTCGCCGCAGCGGTACTGCCCGCGTGCACGAAGGATGGCGATGGCGACCCCGCGCCGGCGCCCGATGCCGCGAGCAATCCGCTCACGCCCGACGCGCACATGATGACGCAGGCCGATGCCGGCACCGACGCGGCGATGAACCCACCGACGTGCGCGACGACGAGCGCCGCGATCGCTAGCAACCACGGTCACGCGCTCAGTGTGTCGATCGCGGACGTCAACGCAGGGGTCGACAAGACCTATCAGATCCAGGGCTCGTCGACGCATCCGCATAGCGTGCTGATCACCGCTGCGAGCTTCGCGACGCTGAAGATGATGGGAACGCTCAGCGTGATGTCGTCGCTCGACGCATCGCATCGCCACACGGTGAACGTCACCTGCGCGGCGTAACACGGCGAGCCAGCCGCTACTCCGCACGATAGAACAGCGGCAGATCGACCGCGACGAGCCGCCCCGACGCCGGGAAGCGCAGCCAGCCGAGCGCGCGCACGAGACAGCCGCCGAGCTCCGTATCCGTCGTGTCGGCGGTTGCTACCCTGATCGCACCATCGCCGTCGAGCTCGACGTGCACGCGGACCTTGAACGACAGCACCGTCGGATCGGCATGGACCGCCTTCTTGAAGCAGCGCACGAACGCGGCGCGCCCGGTCTCGATCAGCTTCAGCACGACGTCGTCGGGGAGCCGATCGGCCGGCGGCTTCGGCGCGATCGGAGCCGGTGGAGCGAGCGTCTCGCGCCTCGACAGATCTGGTTCCGTCTTCGGCCCCGCCGGTGGCACGAGCGGAGGCTCTTTGATCATCTCGCGCTTCGGCGGTGCGGCGGGCTTCTGGGTCGCGGTCGACGGCGGCTCGAATCGACCGAGCAACGCGGGCTTGATGGCGCGAGTCCGCGCGGTCACCGGGATCGGTGTTGCAGGTGGCGTGACCGGTTCCTGCGGATCGGGGGGCGGGCAACAGCTCGCGATCGCGCCGAGCGCAATCGCGGCGACCACCACACCCAAGCACGAACGCTGGGCCACATGAGATCGTTGCTCGAGAGCGCCCCGGCGTTCAAGGCGCTCAGGTAGGTGCAGCGACGCCGGTCACCATGGCACTCGGCTAACTCGGCGTAGAGCGCCGCGACCCGCCGCCAAAATCGGCGTACAGTGCCGTCGTGACCGCTTGGTGGACTGCCGTGACGCTCGCGTTCGCGCTGTTCGCGAGCCAAAGCGCGGTCAAGGTCCCACGCGAGCTCTTGCGCGACCAGCAGGCCACGGTGGGCGCGGTCAAGAACGTCCCGGTTCCCGTGTCTCGCGCCTCGAAGCGCCTGACTGATGCACGCGCGGATGCGCGCCGGCCGAGCTATCGGCCCGATGCAGCACCGCCTCCTCAGATCGAGCTGCCGGCTCGGCACACGATTCTGCTCTCGCTCGCCACGAGCTCGGCCAGCAAGCCGTGCGCTGCGCGCCGCGCCCACGTCGCCGAGTCCCGGGCTCCTCCGATCGCCGCGTAGCGCAGCGTTGTCTCCGATCGGCTCGCCGCGCGGGCGCGATCGCCGTGCATCGTTCTGGAGGAGTCATGGATAGCTCGTGCTTGCCGCTCGTCGCGCTTAGCGCCGGGGGCAGCGTCTCACCATTCGTCGGAGATCTCGGCCTCTGCCTCGTCGCAGCGGCCGTGCTGGCGATCGCGTTCGTCAAGCTGAAGATACCGGCGATCGCCGCACTGCTCGGCGCCGGCGTCCTGCTCGGACCCGCGGGGCTCGAGGCAATCCAGGATCAAGACAGCATCGCCACGATCGCGAACCTCGGCCTCACGTTGCTGCTGTTCGTGATCGGCCTCGAAGTGAATCTGCAGTCGCTGCTCGCGAGCGGACGCACGCTGGTGGTCACCGGGCTCGTGCAAGTGCCGCTCGCGCTCGCGGCTGGTTGCGGTCTGTTCCTGGTCATCGGCATGAGCGGCTGGTCGCTCCTCTCCGGGTTCTACCCAGCGCTGTATTTGGGCGTCGCGTGCGCGTTCTCGTCGACGCTGCTCGTCGTCAAGTATCTGCAGGAGCACCTGCGCCTCGACACCGCCGCCGGCCGGCTCGCGGTCGGCTTGCTGATCTTCCAGGACATCTGGGCGATCGTGTTCCTCGCGCTGCAGCCGAGCTTCGCCAACCCATCGATCGCGCCGATCTTGATGACGTTCCTCGGCACGGCGGTGCTCGCCACGATCGCCACGGTCGTCGCGCGCTTCGTGCTGTCGCACGCGTTCCACATCGTCGCGCGCTCGCCCGAGCTCGTCGTCACGCTCGCACTCGGTTGGTGCTTTGGCGTCGGCTTGCTCGGCGCCAACCTCGGCACGCTCGCGCACCGCCTCGGGCTATCGATCGAGATCTCGGTATCGATGGAGATGGGCGCGCTGATCGCCGGCGCCACGATCGCGACGTCGCCATACGCGTACGAGGTGGTGTCGCGCGTCGTTCACCTGCGCGACTTCTTCGTGACCCTGTTCTTCGTCGGTCTCGGCATGAGCATTCCAGTACCGGAGAGCGCCGCCGTCGTGCTGCTCGCGGCGATCGTCGCTGCGATCGCGATCGTGCTGCGCTACACGATCTTCTTGCCAGTGCTCTACGCGACCGGTCTCGACCGTCGCAACTCGGTCTCGGTCTCGACGAAGCTCGCGCAAGTCTCGGAGTTCTGCCTCGTCATCGCGTACCTCGGCAGCCAGCTCGGTCACATCGACGGCACCCACGTCAGCGTCGTGATCTTCGCGTTCGTGATCACCGCGCTGCTCACGCCCGTGCTGTTTGCTGCATCCGACCGCCTCTATCAACGGTTGCGCCCGTTCCTCGATCTCGTCGGTATCCGTTCGCGCGGCATGCGCCCGGAGGCGGAGAATGCCGAGGCACCGCGGCTCGTGCTGCTCGGCTTTCACCGCATCGCGTCCGCGCTGCTCGCCGATCTGCAGCGCTTGCACGCCGACCTCGTGCCCCACACGCTCGTCGTCGACATCAACACGACGGTGCACGAAGAGATTCGCCGCCGCGGTGCGCAAGTGCTGTACGGCGACCTCGCGAGCACCGAGGTGTTGCGTCACGCCGGCGTCGACGGTGCCGAGGTCATCGTCTCGTCGGTGCCCGACGAGCTACTCAAAGGCACGAACAACGAGCAGCTCGTGCGGCTGCTGCGTCAGCTCGCCCCGAAGGCGGTGATCATCGCGAACTGTACGAAGGTGTCGCAAGCCCCCGCGCTGCGCGCCGCCGGTGCCGACCACGTGTTTCGCGCATCGACGGAAGTCGCGCTCGGCATCCTGCCCGCTATCTATTCGGCGCTGAACGCAAGCCTGCCCTCCTACCTGGAAGCTCTTACCGAGGAGCATGGCGTACTCGAGCAACGTCGTGAGGTAATCGACTGATGAGCGACGACTCGCGGCGCATCGGCGTATTCGGGGCAACCCTCGTCGGCCTCGGCGGCATCCTCGGCGGCGGCACGCTGATCCTTGCCGGCATCGCGTTCAACTTGGCGGGGCCGGCCGCGATCCTCGCACTTGCGCTCAATGGCGTCGTCTGCTGGTTGACCGCGATGAGCGTCGTCGAGATGTCGACGGCGTTTCCCGAGTCCGGCGGCGCGTACACGTTCGCGAAGAAGGTGCTGTCGGTGCGCGCCGCGTTCGCGGTGGGCTGGATCCTGTGGTTCGCGTACATCGTCGCGGGGGTGCTCTACGCGCTCTCGTTCGCGGCGTTCACGGTGCTGCTGATCGGCGGGGTATTCGAGGGCCTAGGTTACGAGCAACCCGACTGGCTCAGCGGTCGCAACATCGTACTGTTCCTCGCGTCGGCTGCGACGGTTGGCTATTCGATCGGCCTGATCCGCAAATCCAGTGGCGGCGGGCAGTGGGAGACCATCGGCAAGGTCGTGCTGTTCGTCGCGCTGATCCTCGCGGGCGTGATCACGCTCGTGCGTCAGCCGGTCAGTGACTCGCTGGCGACGCTCGATCCATTCCTGACGGGCGGCATCGGCGGCCTGATCGCCGCGATGGGCGTAATGTTCATCTCGCTGCAGGGCTTCGAGATGATCGCGGCAGTTGCCGGCGAGATCAAAGAGCCACGCAAGACGATCCCGCGCGCCGTGTTCCTATCGCTGGCGATCTCGATCGCGATCTACGTGCCGATGATGTTCGTCGTCGCGACCGGCGGCGTCGAGCCTGGCACAACGATCAATGATCTCGCCGCGCAGAGTCCCGACACCGTCGTCGCATCCGCGGCCCGACGCTTCATGGGCGAGGCCGGCTACTGGCTGATCGTCGTCTCGATCAGTCTCGCCACGTTGTCTGCGCTGCAGGCGAACTTGTTGACCGCATCGCGGATCGCATACGCGATGGCCAACGATCACACGTTGCCGTCGGTCATCGAACAAAAGCACCCGACGCGCGGCACGCCGGTGATGGCGATCTACGCGACGGCGCTTGCGGTCGTCGCGATCATGTTCATGGTTCCCGATCTCGCGAGTGCAGGCGCAGCCGCCGGTTTGATCTTTCTGATCGCGTTCGCGCTCACGCACGTCATGGCGTATCTCGCCCGCAAGCGCGGCGGCCCGCGCAGCGACGACGTCTACCGCACGCCGGCGTTCCCGCTCGTGCCGCTGGTCGGTGGGCTCGCGTGCGCCGGGCTCGGCGTGTTTCAAGCGCTCGTCGTGCCCGACGCCGGCGGCATCGTCATGATCTGGCTCGGGCTGGGCGTCATCCTCTACTTCGCGCTGTTCAAAGGCCGCGCCGAGATCGCCGATGCGTCGGCCGAGGCGCTCGATCCCGTGCTCGCGAAGCTGCGGGGCAGAAGCCCACTCGTGTTGCTGCCGATCGCGAATCCGACGAACGCACGCTCGCTCGTCGAGGTCGCAAACGCGATCGCGCCCACCGAGTTCGCACGCGTCCTCTTGCTCACCATCGTGCGCGCGCCGAAGAGCCGCACCGGCGATCCGCTTGCCGAGCTCGCTGCGGCACAGGATGCGGTTCGGCAGGCACTCACGGCCTCGTATGCAGCAGGCCACGCACCCGAGGCGCTGCTCACCGCGGCACCCGAACCGTGGGCCGAGATTCGTCGCATCGCCGACGAGCATCGCTGCGAGAGCTTGCTGGTTGGGTTGCCCGACAAGCCCGATGCGGCATACGAGCGCCAACTCGAAGAGCTCGTCAACGGTCTCGATTGCGATGTCGCGATGATGCGCGCCGCTGCGGATTTCAGCATCGCCAACGCCAAGCGCGTCCTCGTCGCGGTCGGCGGACGCGGAGAAGAGCACGAGCTGCGCGCGCGCCTGCTCGGCACGCTGTGCCGCGAGCTACCGCGCGAGATCGTGTTCGTCACCGTCGTTCCCACAAACGCCGACGACGACACGGTCACCGCTGCGTTACGAACGGCGACGCGGTTGTCGGCGATCAAGATTCCGGTCAAGCCGACCGTCGAGGTCATCCGCAACGATGACGCGGCGGCCGCGATCCTCAGCGAGGCCGCTCGGTTCGATCTGCTGCTGCTCGGCGTGCGGTCGCGACAAGGCCGCAAGATGCTCGGCGCGTTCAATCGCAAGCTCGCGTTCGACGCGCCATGCGCCGTGATGCTGCTGTCGCGGCGCCCGCCAGCCACCGATGTCGCGCGGCCGATTCGCGAGGTCGCCAGAGTCCTGCCGTGGTCGCCACGGCGTGTCGAAAGTGAGAGCGGATGACCAATCACATGCTCGTGTGCGGCGTCGGTGCGACTGGCCGTCACATCATCGATGAGCTCTGCGCGGCGAAAGTTCAGGTCGTCGCGATCGACGTCGAAGAAGATTCGCTCGTCTCGATCCGCGAGCGACATCCCGATGCCGACTTTACATACTTCGTCGGCGATGCGACCGATGACGAGATCTTGACCCAAGCGGGCATCGCAACCGCGCGCGCGATCGCCGCGGTGCTGCCGTCCGACAAGGACAACCTGTACATCGTGGTGGCGGCAAGGCAGGCGAATGCGAACGCCCGGGTCGTCGCACGCGCTAGCGAAGCGACGCACGTCGAGAAGCTCAAGCGCGTCGGCGCGAACAGCGTCGTGCTGACACCTAGCATCGGCGGCCGTCGCTTGGCCACCGAGCTCGAGCGTCCCGTGTTCGCGCGATTTCTCGATGACATGCTCAAGGATCCGGCCGGCTATCGCTTCAACGAAGTAACGATCAGCGAAGGCCATCCGTTGGTTGGCCTCACGCTCGAGGAAGCGCGCATCCGCGATCGCTTCGGCATGGGGGTGCTCGCGATCGCGCAAGGCGAGGAGCCGTGGCGTTACAACCCTGAAACAACCGAGCGACTTGTAGCCGGCACCACGCTGATCGTCCTCGGATCGAGTGCCCAGGTTGACGCTCTCCGCAAAGGCACAACCTGATTGCTGCGCAGTCCGTGCATGGTCTGACAGTGCTGCGCAGTTCGCGCAGAGCGTCACAACGGGCGTCACTCTGATGCGCTCGGCGAACGCTTACGCTCCTTGATATGGAGCATCGGGCGAAGCGCATTGACAGCGGCGAGACGAGCGACGAAGCGCTGCTCGCAGTCACGATCGATCGCAGACCCGCTGCAACGCCATCGACCGGTCTCCGCACGTTCGATCGCTATCGCCTCGGCGCGCGCATCGGTCTCGGCGGCATGGGCGAAGTCTTCGCGGCGACCGATTCCCAGATCGGCCGCGAGGTCGCGATCAAGCGGCTGCGTCACGATCGCTCCACCGAACGTTCACTCGGCCGGTTCTTTCGCGAAGCGTGCGTGCAAGGTCGCCTCGATCACCCGGCGATCGTTCCGGTGCACGAGCTCGGCGTCGACGCCGAAGGCCGCCCGTTCTTCACGATGAAGAAGCTTGCCGGCACGACGCTGAACAAGCGAATCGCCAAGAACCATCCGCGCCCGAGCCTGCTGCGCGCGTTCGCCGATGTCTGCCTCGCGATCCAGTACGCGCACGAGCGCGGTGTGCTGCACCGCGATCTCAAGCCGAGCAACATCGTGCTCGGCGACTTCGGTGAGGTTTACGTCATCGATTGGGGCATCGCGAAAGTGATCGGCGAGGACGACGACGCGGGCAACGCGCTCACGGGCGATATCCCGCCGAGCCTCGACACGACGCGCGAAGGCAGCGCACTCGGCACGCCGGGCTATGCCGCGCCCGAGCAGCTGCGCGCGGTCGACGACATCGATGGCCGCGCCGACGTCTATGCGCTCGGCTGCCTGCTGTTCGAGATCCTCGCCGGCGAGCCGCTGCACCCACGTGGCATCGCCGGCGCGCAGTCCACGCTCGCGGGCCGTGACGCGCGCCCGAGCGTGCGCGTCCCGATCCGGCAGATTCCGCCCGAGCTCGACGCGATGTGCGTCGCTGCAACGCAGATCGATCGCAACACGCGAATCCAGACCGCTCGTGAGCTCGCCGAGCAGGTGCAGCGATTCCTCGATGGCGATCGCGACCTCGAGCTTCGCCACACGCTCGCGCAGACGCATTTCGCCGCGGCACGTGCCGCGTACGAGCGCCTCGTCGATCGCGGCGAAGGTCTCGATGAGGACGAGCAGCGGCGCACCGCGATGCGCGAAGCCGCGCGCGCACTCGCCCTCAATCCCGAGCTCGATGGCGCTGCCGACCTCGTCGGTCGCCTCGTGGTCATAGCGCCCCGAAAACTGCCTGCCGACGTCAAACGCTCACTCGCCGAGAGTGACCAGCGCGTGCTCGATAGCCAGATGAAAGCAGGCGCACGGACCTACTGGTTCTGCCTCGTGCTCGTGCCGTTCATCGTCGCCGGCGGCCTCGCGGCCCTGCCCTATCACATCGCGGTGCTCGCTGCTTGCGCCGCCACCGCCATGATCCGGCTCCATCCGCGCACGCGCGAGAATCCGGTCGCGATCCTGATGACCACGCTGTGCTTGCTCGGCACGCTCGCACACGCGTTCTCACCTCTCTTCATCGGCACCGCGCTTGCCACGATGAGCGCGACGTCGCTGATCGCGCTGCCGACGTTCTCGAGGCGCACGTCGGTATGGATCGCGATCATGGCGTTCGCCTCGGTGATGGTGCCGTGGCTGGCAGAGGGCGTAGGCGTGCTGCCGCAGACGGTGTCGATCACCGCGGACGCGATCACGCTCGCGGGTCCGGTCCTCGCGATGCCGGTGTGGATCAAGCTGCCGGCGATCGTCGGGCTGATCGCGGCGATCATCTTCGCGGCGGCCGGCTTCGCCCACGCGTTGCGTCACAACAGCCGTGCCGTGCGCGAACGCCTGCACCTGCAGTCGTGGCAGCTGCAGCAGCTCGTGCCTGCCGCGCGCGCGGATAAATGACCCGTTCTGCACCGGTCGTGCGTCTGACTGCGCATGACGAGGGTCCTGCTGTGCCTGGCCGTGCTGCTCGCGCTGCCCCGTGAATCAGACGCCGGCAACTCGGGCGAATCGGCTCGAATCCGCGCGCACCTGAACGCCGCGCTCCACCATCTGCACGGCCGCGACCTGGTGACGCTGTCACCGCCGCAGCGCGCCGCGCGCGCCCGCTCGATCGCCACGCTCGAACGCTACATCGCCGATGGTCTGTTCCCGCGCCGCGCCGGCGATGCATTCGGCCCGCTGCGGCCACGCTTCATCGACGATCGAGGCGTGCACTGCGCGGTCGGCCACCTGGTCGCCGCCTCGGGCGCACCCGAGCTCGCGCGCGCGATCAACGCCGAGTACGAGTACGCGTTCGTGCGCGACATGCGGTCGCCTGCACTCGTTGCATGGGCGCACGACCACGGCTTCACCGTCGACGAGCTCGCGATCATCCAGCCGTCATACAGCGCGCCGCCGACCGGCGAAGGCATGAAGATCCAGATCGAGCACGCCAAAGATGACTGGATTCTCGCGTGCACCGGCGAAGACCCACCGCCTGCGCGCATCCAGCTGCGCCTGACCGGCGACTCCGACGGTAACGTGGTCGCCAAGGCCAAGACCGATGGCGGCTTCGAGCGCTGCTTCGCCGACCACGTCAGTGGCCTCGAGCGCGGTCGTGGCGCGTACAGCCCATCGCCGACCCGCTTCACGAGAGGCCTCACGATCGAGCTGCCGTCGCCGCAGCGCCTACTCGAGCGCTGGATCGCCGAACGCACCGGCTACGGGCCTGATTGCACGCCGCGTCCAGGTGCGGTGCCGAAGCGCGCGACGATCGATGTCGTGACCGCCAGCGACGGCGTCGAGGTGCAGGTCAAGACCCAGCCGCACAACGCCGACGTCGCCGCGTGCATCAAGGACTATCTGGCTCCGAAGCTCATCCGATTTCGCCGCCACATCAAGTTCCACCAAGAGATCGCGCTGACGACACGCGTGAATTCGAAGAGCGTCGAGGCCACGCTGCGTGCGTGGGCGCCAGGCTACGCGACCGACTGTTACACCGCCGAGGCACCCGCGAAGATCAAGGTGCGCGCGACCGCAAAGCGCGACGACAAGCAATACGCGATCACCGTCGAAGGCGCGAACGAAACGTTCGCGACGTGTCTCACCACCAAGCTCCAGCCGACGCTGCGCACGAAGCTGTCCGTGCCACGCGAGCGCGAAGGCAAGGTCGACTACTACTTCCGCATCGACAGCGACGTCGACGCCACGCACACGTTCCCGCTCGAAACTCCGTCGGCGCGTGAAACTCGCCTCGACAAGGCGCGCAAGGATATGGCGCGCCGGCGCCGCGAGCTCGAAGAGGAGCTCAAGCGACGCCAGTACGAGATGTGATTCGCTAACGCGCCTTGCAACGCGCGAGGTTCGCGAGCGCCGTCTCGCGCGCCTGCGGCATCGCACTCGCGATCGACAGCACGAGCTCGTCGCATGAACCTTTCCCTGCGTCGGCCAACACATTCCCGACGCCCACCAATCCGCCGTAGCTGATCGCGCCACACACCGCGAAGATCAACGGTCCGCGCCACGACAACAGCGGCGCCGGTGCGGGCCGCGGCGCGACCGCGTACAGCTGCACCCCGCCCTCGCCCGCGCTGGGCGACAGCCGCCACGGCCAGCCGTCGACGCTCTTCTGCATCACGCCGATCGCGTACACAGAATCGCGATCGCGGAGCGAATAGGTGCGTTCGCCACTCTTCCACCGCGCGCGCGTGCCGCGAACGATGTCGACGGCACCGTGGAGCCCAACGCGTTCGCCATTCACCTCGATCCACTGCTCGCCATTCGCGTCGCGATACGTGCCGCTGATCGCGACCGGCCCGACGCGAGGCGCAGCGAGCGAGTACGTCACGAGCCGCACCGCGATCTTCGCCTTCTTCAGATCGCTGCGCCGTCGAAAGATCTGGATCAAGCCGAGCCCGATGAGCGCGAGCACGCCCGCCAGGACGTATCCGATCACTTCTCCGTGCTGGACCAAGAGCTCGTTCATCGGCACGGCAGTGTCGCACGGCGCGGTGCGCCATAGTCGCTGACCGATCTTGACGACGGATTACGCGCCGGCAGCGCGGCGAATTCGCTGCAACAAACGCGAACACTCGGCTGCAAGTTGGCGGCGGCGCAGCTCGAGCTCGTCGAGGCACTTCATCTCGCACGATTGCGCCGTCGCGCGATAATCCGCTTCCGCCTCTTCAACCAGGCTGCGCAGATCGTGACGCGTCGGCATGCGAGTCATGAATTGCAGCGGGCGTACCACGGCAACCCGTTGAGGATCCAAGGGTCGCACCGGCAAGTCGATTGGCCGGTGGCCCTGAACCGAGCCAGTAAGCGCACGCACGTGCGGACGCGCGCGTGACCCAAGCTACGTCGCCGGCACACATTATCGACTGCTGGACCGTC
>DATDCH010000579.1:0-9456 GCA_036524455.1 Kofleriaceae bacterium
GCCTCCGCGCGACGATCAAGAGTTGGATCTGCTGCGTGCCCTCGAAGATGTCGAGGATCTTCGAGTCGCGCGCCCACTTCTCGAGCAGCTCGCCCTCGGCGTAGCCCGTGGCACCGCACAGCTCGACGCAGCGAAGCGTGACCTCGGTCGCGACGCGGCCGGCCTTCGCCTTCGCCATCGAGGCTTCCAGCGAGTTCGGCATGCCGCGGTCGGCCATCCACGCCGCGCGCAACGCGAGCAGCCGCGCAGCTTCGAGCTCCGCTTCGAGCCCGAACAGCACGTGGGCGGCATGCGATGCGCGCGGTCCTGGCCGTGGCTCGCGGATCGACGGATCGCTCGGCGCGAGCAGCTCGCGTGCACGCTCGAGCGCAGCGCGCGCGACGCCGATCGCCATCGCGGCGATCACCGGCCGCGTGTTGTCGAACGTCTTCATCACGCCGGCGAACGACTTCGACGTATCGATGTCGGCGCTGCCGAGGATGTTGTCGGCGGGGATCCGACAGCCGTCGAGCACGATCGTCGCCGTATCGGACGCGCGGATGCCGAGCTTGTGCTCGAGCCGTGCGACACGAATGCCGGGTGCATCCTTCGGCACGAGGAACGGCTTGATCGCGGCGCGACCGAGCGACAGATCGAGCGACGCCCACACCACGACGGCGTCGGCGCGTTCGCCGGCGGTGACGAAGATCTTTTCGCCGTCGAGCACCCACTCGTCGCCGTCGCGTCGTGCGGTCGTGCGTACAGCGGCGGAGTCCGAGCCTGCCGCGGGCTCGGTGATCGCCATCGCGATCCAGCGGCCGGCGAACCGCTTCTTCTGCTCGGGACTCGCGACCGCGGCGACCGCTGCATTGCCGAGGCCCTGGCGCGGCAGCGACAGCGCGAGCCCGACATCGCCCCAGCACAGCTCGATCATGCCGAGCACCGCTGCTTGGTTCGCGAACCGCGGCTTGTCGGATGACCCGGCGCGCTCGAGGTCGTTCACGCTCGCGCCGGCGCCGGCTTGCGTGATGCCGTCGATCAGCGCCGCGACCATGTCGAGCTCTTTGGGATAGGCGTGCTCGGCCGCGTCGTACTTGCGCGAGACCGGACGAAACGCGTTCGTCGCGATCAGCTGCGCTTGCGCGACGAGCGGTCGCAGCTTGCGGGGAATCTCGAGATCGATCATGCGAGCAGCGCTCCTTCCATGACTGCGATCGCGCGCAGATCGCGATACCAGCGCTCGACCGGGTGTTCCTTGACGAAGCCGTGGCCGCCGAGCAGCTGCACGCCGTCGTTGCCGAGCTGCATGCCGTGGGTCGAGCACAGGCGGTGGGCGAGAGCCGCTTCGCGGGCGAACGGCTTGCCGCGCTCGGCGAGCGCCGCGGCCCGCCACGTCGCGAGGCGCATACCTTCGAGCTCGATCGCGAGGTTCGCGATCATAAACGCGACCGCCTGGCGGTGCGAGATCGGCTCGCCGAACGCGACGCGTTCGTTGCAGTACGGGATCACGTAATCGACGATCGCTTGGCCGACGCCGACCGCGAGTGATGCCCACACGAGCCGCGCGCCGTCGACGATCGCGCCGTGATCGTAGTCGTTCGGATCGCCGAGCAGCGCGTCGTCGGGCACGTGCACACCGCGGAGCACGACGCGCGCGGTCGCCGCGGCGCGCACACCCATCGCCGGTTGCGGCGCGATCTCGAGACCCGGTGTATTGCGCTCGACCACGAACAACCGCGGGCCGCGGCCGAGCACGTCGGCGGCGATCACCAGCAGCTCCGCATCGCGTGCGAGCGGCACGAGCACCTTCTCGCCGTGCAAACGCCAGCCGCCCGGCGCGCGCACGGCGCCGCTACGCGGTTGCATCGGATCGAAGCCGGCGTGCGGCTCGAGCAGCGCGAGTGCAGCGGGGACAAAGCCGTCCGCTGTAAACCGAGGCAGCCAGCGTTCCTGTTGTGCGGCGGTGCCCCAGTCTGCGATCGCGTTGACGACCGCGATCGGTGCGAGCAACGCGACCGTGAGTCCCATGTCACCACGCGCGAGCTCCTCGGCGACGAGGCACGTAGTGAGCGGCGAGCGGGTTTCGGCGAGACCGCCGAGCTTCTCCGCGATCGACAGCGCCGCCAGCGAGAGCTCACCGCCGCGCGAGAGCACGCCCGCGGGTGGTGCAGCCGCGCCATCGGCACCCGACGCGGCGGGCCGCAGCACGTCGGCTGCAAACCGGCGCGCGGCGTCGCGCATCATGATTTGCTCGTCGCTGGGCGTGAGATCGAAGCCATCGCTCGCCGCCGTCGTGCGCGGCAGTCGCACCGGCGCGAGCAGCTTTGCCGCCTGTTGCGATCCGTCGCGAGCTGCGCCGGCGGCCGTACGCGCGGTCGCCTTAACAGCACGCAGGAACGGCTCGCGCAGCCGCAGGCGTGCGGTCAGCTCCGCGTTACCGATCCGATTGAGGACGGCGAGCGGAGCTCGGGTCGCACGCGTGACGAGGTTGGACATCTTCACTGCCTTTCACGAGGAGGGATGACGGAGCACGGCCGCAGCGCCGAGCCCGCCGGCCGCGCAGATTCCGAGCAGCGCGGTGCGCTTGCCGGTGCGATGTAGCTCGTTCGCCATCGTCGTCACCATGCGCGCGCCGGTCGCCGCGAACGGATGGCCGATCGCGATCGAGCCGCCGTGAACGTTGAGCCGCTCGGGGTCGACTTCGCCGACGGCGCGATCGCGGCCGAGCCGTGCCCGTGCGAATGCGTCGGAGCCGAGCATCTTCAGCACGCTGAGCACCTGCGCGGCGAACGCTTCATGTAGATCGACGAGGTCGATGTCGGCGAGCGCCATGCCGGCGCGGTCGAGCGCCTTGGGCACCGCGAGTGCCGGTCCCATCAGCAGCTGATCCGCCGGATCGACCGCGACGTAGGCCCAGCTGTCGATGGCGGCGAGCGGCGTCACACCGAGCGACTTCGCGATGTCTTCCTCCATCAACAGCACGGCTGCGGCGCCGTCGGTGAGTGGCGTCGAGTTGCCGGCGGTGAGCGTGCCGTCCTTGGCGAACACGGGCCGCAGCTTCGCGAGCGCGGAGGCGTTGGTGTCGCCGCGCACGATCCGATCGGTGTGAACCCAGCGCCCGTCGGGCGCTTGCAGTGGAATCACTTCGTCGGCGAAGCGGCCGGTCGCGATCGCGGCGGCTGCGCGCTGATGCGAACGCGCTGCGAGCTCGTCCTGCGCCGCGCGCGAAATCTCGTTGCGCCGCGCCATCTCTTCGGCGGCCTCTCCCATCACCTGCCCGGTCGTGCGCTCGGCGACCTTCGGCATGCGCGGCAAGAGCTCGGTGATCGGCACGAGCTGCGACAGCATGCCGAGCACGTCGCCGAACGTCGCCTTGCCGAACGCGAGCGGCGCCGCGGCGTGGATCAGCTTCTGCGGCAGCTTGACCTCTGCATTCGACGTCGAGTCCGAGCCGCCGGCGATCACGACGTCGGCATCACCTCGCTCGATCGCCGCGGCCGCCGTGGTGATCGCCTGCAGTCCCGATGCGCACGCGCGCGTCACGGTCATCGCCTCGACGCCCGGCATCCGCAGATCGAGCGCGATCTCGCGGCCGACATTCGGGGCGAGACCGGGCAGCAGGACGCCTCCCCACACGATCGCGTCGACCTCGTCGCGTGCGACGTTCGTGCGCTCGAGTAACCCGCGCACTGCGGCGCAGCCGAGCGCGATCGTGTCGAGCTCGGTGAGCTCGGCGAATGCACGCACGAACGGAGTGCGAGCTCCTCCAACCACGACAGCGCGACGCTTCGACATAGCTCTCCTCATGCTCCGATCAGGGCGCCGCCGCATACGCGCAGCACGGCACCGGTGATGCCAACCGCGGCGGGCTGCGCGAGAAACGTGACCGCTTCAGCGACGTCGCGTGGATCGCCACCCTGACCGAGCGCCGACAGCCGGCGCGCCGCCTCGCGGATCACGAGTGGGATCGCCGCCGTCATGCGCGTCTCGATGAAGCCGGGCGCGAGCGCGTTCACGGTGATGCCGCGCGGCGCGAGCTGGCGGGCGAGCGCGGCGACGTAGCCGAGCAAGCCCGCTTTCGACGCGGCGTAGTTCGTCTGGCCGACGTTGCCCGCGATACCCGCGACCGACGACAAGCAGAGCACGCGACCGCCGTCGCGCAGCACGTCGGGGAGCAGCGCCGCGGTGATCCGCGTGACCGCCGCCAGGTTGATCTCGAGCACCTGGTTCCACTCGACCGCGGTCATCTTCGCGAACGTGCGATCGCGCGTGACCCCAGCGTTGTGCACGACGATGTCGACGCCGGTGTGCTGCGTGCGCAAATGATCGGCGATGCGGCGCGCGGAGTCGCGATCGGCGATATCGGCGACGAGCAGCGAGCCGCCGATCGACGTCGCGACGGCAGCGAGTGCCGCTTCATCGTTCGGCCGATCGACACACACGACGTGCGCGCCCTCCTCGGCGAGCCTGCGCGCGGTCGCTTCGCCGATGCCACGCGCCGCACCGGTGACGAGTGCGACCTTGCGGTCGAGCGCGCCGACGTACTCGAGCCGCGTCGCGCTTGCCGCCGCGAGCGTCGCGCGAATCGGCTGCGCGGTGATAAACGCCGAGCGTGCGGACAACACGAACCGCGCGATCGCCGCAGCGCGGGCTTCGGCGCCGGGCTCGATCGCGATCAGCACCGCGGTGGTGCCGCGGCGGCCGAGCTCCTTTGCAGCGCTGCGCACGAAACCTTCGAGTGCCGCCGCAACCGCCGCGGCGACCGGATCGTCGTGCGGACCGGCCGGTGCGAGCACGACGAGCCGGCCCGACGCCGCGATCGCCGGCACGAGCAGGTGGAGCTCTTCGTGGAGCCCGCGCAGATCCGCAAGCGTCGCTTTCGCCGTCGCATCGACGACCAGCCGATCGATCGGGCCCGCCGCGCGCGCGTCGGCCAGCTGAACGCTGACGCCGAATGCTTCACCCGCGCGCTGAAACGCCGGCGAGCTGGCGCCGAGCACGCACACGCGCGCGCCTGCCTCGGCGAGCATGTTCGCGAACGGCTCCGCGACCGTGTCGCGCACAAAGCCGGTGACGCCGACGACGTAGCCGCCGAGCTCGCGGCGTTGCCACGGCCCGGTCGCGCGATCGAGCGTGCGCGGTAGCGGCAGCGGAATACGCAGCGCTTCGACGACGCGGCGCGCCGAGCGATTGCGCGCGACTTGCAGCAGCACGTCGGTCATACCGGCTCCATCGCGAGTGCGAGATAGGGAGCGCCGCCGGGTGCGTCACCGAGCCACGCTTCGTCGCCGCGCCCGAACAGCGCCACGTGTGCGGGAAGCCGCAGCGGTCGCGTGAACCTCACGTCCCACGCGCGCACCCGCGTGATGTCGCCGGCAAAGCGCGCGCGCACGACGCCTTCGATCGAGCGGGCGAGCATCGCGAAGCCGTGCAAGATCGGCCCGCCGAACCCGGCGGCGACACCGGCGCGATGCACCCAATGGATCGGGTTGAAGTCACCGGTCAACAACGCGAACGCGAGCCCGGCATCGCGGCCGAGCTGCCAGCGCGCGAGCTCGCGCACGTCGTATGGAATCTCGGTGCGCGCGCGAGGCTTGCTCGACGGTGCGAGCGGCACGACCGCACGGATCGTCGCGACGACCGAGTCCGGAACCTCCGAGGTACCGGTCGCGACGCGTTGGGTGAGTGCGGCACGCTGCCCGTCGTCGTCGACGGCGACCAGCGACGCACGCGCCACGAGCGGCTGCCCACTCGGCAACGGCGCGTTGATCTCGAGCCGGCACCCGGCATTGAGCACGCGCAGCAGCGGATAGCGCAAACCCGTGAGCGTGCGAGCCGCGAGCGCGAGGCCCCATTGCGGAAACAGATGCGGCGGCACGGTCGTCTTGTACGCGGCCGGATCGCCGCCGACATGCGCGACGTAATCGCGAATCAGGCGCGGATCGATCGGCGCGATCGTCTTCTCCGCGTGCGCACCCGCGAGCGTGTGACCGCCGCCGCGCATGCCGGTGATCACCGCGCGCCCGAACGACGCGACCACGGGCAGCTGGCGCGGCAGGTGACGAAGGTGGCGCAGCGACGTGCTCGTCATGGTCACTGCCGTTCTGCAAGCGCCATCGCGGCGAGCTGGCGCACGCTGCGCCGGCGCGACCGCGGAAACCGTCCCGCCGCCCAGCGCGCGAGTGCAGGCCGCTCGATCTTCGAGTTGTGGCGCGGATCGACCGGCAGCCGCGGGTGAAACAGCACGTGCCGGATCGCGCTCGTCGTCGGTTGCTGTGCCGCGAGTCGGAGTAGCTCGTCGCGCAGCGCCACGAGCTGGCTGCCGCGCAACGTGCGATCGGCGAGCTCGACGCAGATCACCGGCGCCATGGTGGTTCCGGACCGCACGCCGACGAGCCCGCTCCGCCGCACGCGCGGGTGCGCGTCGAAGATCGGCTCGCACAGCAGCGGGAACATGGGACCGCCCGCGAGCTCGATGCGATGACCGAGCCGCCCGCAGCACCACACCCGGCCGTGCGCGTCGAGGTAGCCGGCGTCGCCGAGCCGATGCCATACACCACCGTCGCCGTCGAGGATCTTGTTCTTGCGCGTGCTCTCGTAGTCGTCGGCGTACTCCGGGCTGACGTGCGGGCCGCGCACGATGATCTCGCCAATCTCGCCGGTGGCGAGCTCCCGCACGTCCGCGAGCGTCGCGACGGGACCGTCGACGATGTCGATGATCTTCACCGCAACGCCCGCGAACGCCCGCCCTACACACAAGCCTGCGCCGCGCGCCGTTTCCGGATAGGTCTCGGCCAGCGCCTCGCGGCCCGGCATCTCCGTCGCCGGCAGTGCTTCGGTCGCACCGTAGTCCGCGTTGACCTCGCCGTGTTCCGCGATCATGTCGCGCAGCGGGGCGATCACGTCCGCGTACATCGGTGCGCCCCCGCCGACCACCGTGTGTAGCGATGGCGCGCGCGCGCCTTCGGGTTGCAGCTTCGCGAGGTTCTCCAAGATCACCGGCGATGCAAACAGCGTCTGCACGCCGCAGTCGCGAATCACCTCGAGCAGCGCGCGCGGATCGACATCGGCGGGACCCTGACGGACGTAATCGATGGGTGGCACGACGACGGTGCCGCCCGCACTGAGCCCGACCGTGAAGAACGCCGGAAACACCGGCATGTCGACGGGCACGCCGGGGTGTTCGGCAAACCGCCACGTGCGATGCACGAGGCGAAAGATGTTGCACAGATTCTCGTGGCGATAGAGCGCGGGCTTCGCCGGGCCCGTGCTGCCGGTCGTGTACATGATCGAGGCGTCGTCGTGCGGTGCGACGCGCGGCGCCTGCGGTGCTGCCGGCGCTGGACGGCGCAATGACGCGAGCGAGTGCGCGCCCGGAAAGCCGGGCCCACCGATGGCGACCGCGCGCGACATGAACCGCGGCCCCCAACCAAACGTCACGCGCGCGAGGTGTGCGAGCGGAATCGCGACGAACGCCTCGATGTCGAGCCGGCGCAGCCGCTCGGCGACGTTGAGGTAGCCGACCGACGGATCGATCCAGACCGTCGTCGCACCGACGCGTGTCAACGCCAGTCCCGCAATGCACGCCGCGTAGCTCGGCGGCGCCATGAACACGGTGCGCGTGCGCTCGGCGATGCCGATGTCGCGCAACCCGACCGCGACCGATTCGACCTCGCACGACAGCTCGCGATACGTGTAGCGGCGATAACGGCGTGTGCCGTCGGGGTTGCGGCCATGCGGCTCGATCACCGCGATGCGCTCGTGATCGCGGCGGCTGATGTCGAGCGCGATGTCGGCCAGGTTGAAGATGTTGTCGGCGAACAGGGTCATCGCGACACGCTCCTCAGCGCGGCGCGCCCAAGCGCGTAGGGCGCGTCGATCGCGTCGGTAATGATGGTCGCGACCTGGTCAGGCGCTTCGAGCATCGGCAGATGGCCGCAGCCTTCGAGCCACTCCTGGCGTTGCGGCCGCCAGCGGTCGGCGAGCTTGCGGCCCTCGTCGGGTGACAGCACGGTGTTGTCGAGCCCCCAGATCGTCGTGATCGGAGGAAACCTCGCCGGCGGTACGAATTTGTCGAGCGCACCATAGCTCGACAGATCGTCGAACACGCCGAGCAGCGAGCGCATCTGTGCCGGCGAGTCGTAACAGGCGCACAACTGCTCGCTGCGATCGAGCTCGGCGGCGCGACCCCGCCGACCGAATTGCATGCGCACGAATCGGTGGCCGACGACACGCGGCAACCGCAGCTTGCGCAACGTGGCGACGACCGGACGGGACAAGCCCGGCGTCTTGCGGTGCAGCGCGAGCATGGTGCCGAGGCTCCCGCCGCGGAACGTCGCCTCGGTCAGCGGGTTGATCAGCACGAGCGCACTGACCGCCGTGGGCCGCTGCTGCGCGAACGTCATCGCGATCGCGCTGCCCATGCAGTTACCGACGAGTGCTGCCGGCGAGATCCGCAGCGAGTCGATGAACCCGCCGAGAATCGCGACGTAACGGTCGAGCGTGTAGCCCTGCTTCGGCTTCGCCGATTCGCCGTAGCCGAGCAGATCGAGCGCGAACACCTCATGGCGACCCACAAGCCGCGGAATGATGTCCTGCCAGATCACGTGCGACATGCCGCCGTTGTGCAGCAGCACGACGGGCTCGCCGCGCCCTGCACGTTTGTACGCGATGGCGACTCCGTCATGCCGGTACAGCTCCATGTCCAGATGGTAAACATCGTGTCTACCAACTGTCAAGCGCGACTTTTCAGGACGCCGCAGCCGGCGCCCGCGCCTTCGTGCACCGCTTGGCACGGCGCACACCGATGACCGCGGACGTCACGAACCCGGCCTCGATAGCGATCGCCGCGCCGCCGCGCAGCAGGTAGGCGCCACGACGGTTCTTCGCGAAAATGCCGTCGTCTTCAGGAGCCGGCGTCACCGTCGAGATTAGCGCAGGCGTCAGATACGCGAGCGCGACGACCCCTGCGGTGAGCCCGCCGATCGAGTCGAGTGCAGACGGTACCTTTGAGGTCGTGCACGCCGCCGGATGCTCGGCGCGCATCGTGACGAGCGAACAGCCTCCGAGCACGAGCACGAGTAAGAGGCAGCACGCCAATGGTAGGGCGGATATGATCACGGGTTGACGCATGCGCCGCGGTATACGATACGTATACCAGTCATGGTGCAAGCAGCCGCCGTTTGCCTACTGTTCCTCGGCTGTGCCGGCGCGCCCACCGGAGGTAGCGCTGCCCCCGACGCCGCTGGCGGCGAGCCCGACGTTGGCGATCAGCCCGACGCCGCGTTGCCGCGCGGCACGTTCCGCAATCCGCTCAACGCGGGACCGGATCCGTTCCTGACGTTTTACGCGGGTCACTACTACCTCGCGACCACGCAAGGCGACGCGGTGCGGATGTGGAAGGCCGCGTCGCTTGCGGAGCTCGCGGTCGCGCCGGCAACCACGATCTGGCAGGACACCAACGCCTCCCGTAACCAG
>DATDCH010000580.1:0-4912 GCA_036524455.1 Kofleriaceae bacterium
GCCATACTTGATCCCCGGCGACGGCACGCACGTGTCGACACCGATCGGCACCTCGCCCGTGCCGTGCGCGAGGATCAGGCCGTCCCACGAGCCGAGCACGCCCGGAGCGATCGCGCATGCGCCCGCGCCTTGCCGCTGGCCGAACAGATCGGTCGTGCCGATGTGCACGGCCGTGTTCGGGGCCGAAAACAGCAGCACGCGCGCGGCGACCGGTTTGCCACCTTCCGTGACGTTGACGACGAGCGTCGTCGTCGAGCGCGGCTTCGCCGGCTTGCCACATGCGATCGCGAGCGCGGCGATCGCGACGAGCCTCATAGCTTGAATTCAGCGCCCGCCGAGATGTTGACGCCGAGCTGCGGCTCACCGCCGAGCCCGTTCGAGAACTGGCCGACACCGAGCTCGAGATCGGCTTCGGCCGTGAGCGCGATCGCTTCGGTGAGGCTCGCGCGCAATCCCGCACCGACCTGCACCGAGAACGTGATGCCGGTGATGTCGTCGTCGGGAAACCGCACCAGCGCCGTGCCGAGACCCGCGCGCACGAATGGCCAGAACGTCTCGGTCGCGAGGTTCGGCATGAACCGGCGCGCCGCAACGCCGAGCTTGCCCGCGTAACCCGAGGCGAGGCCGTGCTCGCACAACGTGACGTTCATGCGATCGCGAAAGCACTCGGCGTCACCGCTGCCGAACACGAACGCCGCACTGCCGTCGAACCAGTCCTGGTCGCTCAACTGATAATAGTAGTGACCCGCGACGAGCAGACCGCCCGGCGTCGAGCGACCGCCGCCCGCGACGCCGAGCATCGCTGCGATCCCCTGGTCGCCCATGTCGCTCGGCGCATTCGCGTTGGTCGCGACGCCACTATCGGCCGGCGTGGCCGTGCTCGGCGGCGTCACCTCGGGCACGTCCTGCGCATGCGCGACGCCCGTCGTCACCACGACTCCCACGAACGCGATCAAGCTCCGCGACATACCATCCTCGTTCCCGCGCCACCGCGCGCATCGCGCTCCTTGCAGCCATAGCCTTGACCGAGGAACGCGCAGCCGGGGTCGCTCGTGCACAGGAACGCGCAGACGCCGCCCTCTTCTTCGAGGCAAGCCGCATCCGACTGGCAATCGAGATCGGTCTCGCAGCGGGTCGTGCAGAAGCCACCGGGCCAGTCCACACCCGGCATCAGACAGCGGTCGTCGCATTCGCTCGACGTATCGCAGCGCGCACCGAGCTCGCGAGAGACTTCCGAGCTCTGGCACGCGGCGAGCCCTATGGCGAGGATCGCGAGGATCGCGAAACGCATCGCGGCGAACCTACCGCGCGACGATCGTCAGCGCAAACGCCGGCGTCGCGACGCGCCCGCGGCGTGCGAGAGCGCCGATACCAACGCTTCTGACGCGCGCGTCGAGTGCTTCGCCGCATCGACGAGCGGCTGCAGCACCGAATCGAGATCACCGCCGCCGCGCAGCGGGCCTGATGCATCCCACACGTGCTCGAGCGCGCGTTGCGCTGCGACCTCGCCGATCAGCACGGCGAACTGCGGCGTCGCGATGCACGCGAGCCGCGCGAGATCGGCGATCGAGCACGCTGCGAGCCGGCCACCTCCGAGCAACCAATCGGTGAGTGCATCCCACGACGGCTCGTCAATGATCGCTGCATCGCTCGGCGCCTCCGGCATCTGCACGACGTTCGGCGCCACCGCACCATGATCGGGCGGCGTGATCACGACGACGCGCTCGGCCCAAGCGGGACCGCTCGGATCGGTGACGTGGGGGCACTCGAGCACGAGCATGCGCACGAACCGGCGGAACACCTTCGGCGGCTGCATGCGCGCCCCGTGTCGCGTGATGATCGTCTCCGAGCTACCCCGTGCGGTGCGCTCGGCCACGAAGCCGTCGGTGATCGCGACCTGCACGCCGTCGAGCGGATGCCGGCGGATCCACTCGTTCGGCATCACCAAGATCAGCGCGTCGGGATCGAGCTGCACATGCGCGCGCTCCGGCCGGTACGGCACCGGGTCCCGATACAGCGCAGTACGTCCCACACTCCGATCTTAGCAGCCCACTCCCGTTACGATCGTGCAGAAATCGCTAGCACCCAATCACGCCTTGTCCGGCTTGGCCTTGGCTGCCTTCGCGGCGGCTGCCTTCGCGGCGGCCTTGGCCTTGCGCTTGGGCGGCGGCGGCTCCGGCTCCGGCTTCTTTTGTGCCTGCAGCCGGCGGATCGCACGCAGCCGCAGCGTCCTGTCGAGCTTGGGCACGAACGCCCCCTGGAACTCGGGCACGATGCCGGCACGCGCGTTGGCGTCTTCCTTGAGCAGCAGCGCGCGCACCTGGTCGGGCGACTGCATCGAGCGCAGCTTCGCGATCGTCGCCGAGTTGCGCAATGCACGGGCGAGCCGACCGAGGATCGGCAGGTGCAGGCGGTCGTACTTGAGGCCGAGCAGGAAAAACAGATAGGTCGGGTTGCCGTCGACCGAGCCGAACGAGATGCCCTCCCACGACCGACCGACGACCATGAACGGCCGCGCGATCTTGCCCTTGTCCTTCGCGCGGGTGTGCAGAAACGCCACGCCGCCCTCCATCGCCGTCGACGACAGCGACTCGCGCTCGACGACGGCACCGACAAACCACGGCTTGTCGGCGAGCCATCCGTTCGTATACGCACGCGCGGCGAGCTCGTCGATCACCGCGATCGGCGTCTGTGCCCGCAGGTTCGTGATGATGGCCTGGTCGGGCAACAGGTCCTCGAGCGGGAGCTTCATACCGTCGGGTACGTCAGTAAAGCTCTCGTCGTCGCCGACCAGCTGTTGTTCGATCCACTCGTCGATTGCCGACTTCTTGAACCGCCACTGCCGTTCCAGCTGGATCGACGGGATTTTCCCAGCCGCGACGAGCTTGTTAACGGTCGCCTCGTCGAGGTGGAGGTACACCGCTAGCTCGTGAATGGTCAGCAACTGTGCGTCCGGTCCTTGCTTTTTCGGCATCGAAACGACTCGCGCGGCATTCTAGAGGGCCACTAACGCGCGCGCCATGCTCGCGTGCCGTAGAATTTCGTCGTGAAGAGGCCACGCTGGTCGCTCCGCCGTGCCCGTGTGCTGGTCGGGACCAAGTTCTTGTTGGTCGCCGGCCTGGTGGGCTTCGTCGTTGTGTGCTGGCTCGGCGAGCTGGTGGCCGGCATCGATCACCCCGTTCACCTCGGCCGCGCGTTCGCCGCGTTCATGGCGTGCGTGCCGGCGTTGTTCTGGCTCGGCTTCTTCTATTTGCTCGATCGCCACGAGCCCGAGCCGAAACAGCTCGTCATCGGCGTGTGCGTGCTCGGGGCGCTGGTCGCCGCACCGCTCGCCGATTTCGTGCAGCACCAGGCGGTGCCGCAGATCGCGCTCGAACAACACGGCCTGTCTGCGTTCTCGCTCGATCGGGTGCTGTTCGCCGTGCTCGTCGTCGGGCTCACACAGGAGATGTGCAAGTACGCCGTTGTTCGCTACACGATCTACATGTCGCGCGAATTCGACGAACCGATGGACGGCATCGTCTACATGATGGCGTGCGGCACCGGCTTCGCGGTCTGGGTCAACTACCACCGGCTCAGCGGCCAAGGTCACCAGGTCTATTTGTCGACGGGCGCCGCCCAAGCCGTCGTCACCACGCTCGCCCACGCATCGTTCGCCGGCGCGCTCGGCTACGTGATGGGACGCGCGAAGTTCTCGCGGCGCAGCGCTCCGGTGCGCGCTGCACTGTTGATGGGCGGCCTGCTCGGCGCCGCCGTGCTCAACGGTCAGTTCAACGTCGTCGAGAGCTGGGTGCAGCAGGTCGGCATGGCGCAGCACCCGTGGCGCGGCGTCGGCTACGCGGCGCTGTGCGCGTCGTCGGTATTCGCGGTGATCTGGTTCGCGTCGCAAAAGCTACTCCGCGCGTCGCCGTTCAAGGACAAAGCGACGTGACCGACGACGACAAGAAATCCAAGTCGCGCGACTCGCAGGCGTCGATTCCCGTCGAGATCGAGCGTCGCAACGTCGGCAAGATGAACCGGCCCGCGGAGTACCCGCGGCAGGCCAGCCCGCCCGTCGAGGAAGCGACGGACGTCCAGGAGACGATTCCGATCGTGATGACGCCCGAGCTGCCGCCCTCGGCGGCCGCGCTTCCTGCCGACGACAGCCTGCCCGTGCGTCCGGAGATCGGTACGCTGCCGTTCGAGCTCTTGCCACCGCGCGGCGTCGCGACCCCGGCATCCGGCATCCCGAAGGTCGGCGAAGAGGAGCCCGTCACCACGCAGCCGCTCGATTTGCCCAGGCGCGCACCGGCGAGCCACCCGGTGGTCATGGTCGAGATGACCGAGCAGAACACCGGCGTTCTCGCGGTGACCGAGGACTCGCGAACGCCGGCCCCGCGCCCCAGCGTGACCCGCGAGATCTCCGCGGCCGTCGACGCGCTACTCGACGACAGGCCACCGGAGCGCTCGATCACCGTCGAGCTCGTCGAGGAGAAGAGTGGCGTGCTGTCGGCCGCCGACACCGGCGACCCCGCGATCGACAAGCTCGCGCGCGAGCAGGCGGACCCGCCGGCCAAACCACTATCGGCTGCCGCCGCGAAGCTCGCCGCCGAGAAGGCGAGAGCCGTCGACAAAGCGCAGGCCGCCGCCGACAAGGTCGAGGCACGAGACAAAGCCGCGTCCGACAAGGCCGCCGCAAAACAGGCCGCCCGCAAGGCAGCGACACTCGGCACCGGCCCCGACAAGGCCGGCCCCGACAAGGCCGGCTCCGACAAGGCCGCCGCCGACAGGGCCGGCTTCGACAGGGCCGGCTTCGACAGGGCCAGCTTCGACAGGGCCAGCTCCGACCGGGCCAGCTCCGACCGGGCCGGCTCCGACAAGGCCACCTCCGACAAGGCCACCTCCGACAAGGCCGGCTCCGACAAGGCCGGCT
>DATDCH010000581.1:0-5081 GCA_036524455.1 Kofleriaceae bacterium
TCGAACCCGGGCGTCGGCGATCAATTCGGCGCCGCGCTCGCGATCACGCCCGAGGCGCTGCTCGTCGGCGCGCCGTATGAAGACTCGGCGGCCACGGCGTGGAATGGACCGCAAGGTGACGGCGCGATCGATGGTGACAACGGCGCCGTCTACGCGTTCCGTTAGGTGACGTCGAAGATGCCTTGGCCGTCGGGGGTGATGCCGAACTCGAAGCGCTGCGAGCCCGACGTGAACTTGACCGTGGCGGTCTCACCGTTGAGCGCGTTCGCGAGGAACACGACGCGGCCGATGTTCGAGCCGATCGTCTTCGGCTGTGGCGCCGGCGGTCCACTCGCGCCATCGAAGTTCAGAATCTCGATTTCAGAAATGCGATCGCGACGGATGTTGAACACGGTCACCGTCACGCGCGACGTCGTTACGACCTCGATCGTGTAGCCCGCAACTTGCGCAATAGATCCCAAGAAAGGCATCTCGTCCCCCAGTTTCGGTTGTACCGAAATAGTCCCCCACCACTCGATCGCGTTGCAACTCGAGCACGAGCTGAAACGATGGCTCGTGTATGATCGAAAGTGGGATGCGCACGCTGGTCGTCACATGCGCGCTGACGGTGGGATGTGGCAACGGTGGCGGCTCCACCGTCGACGCTCCGCTCGGCGATACGAATTCTCCCGGTGACGCGCTCGATGGAGCGGTGCAGCTTTTTGATGCAGACGAAGGCATGGGCGTGCGCGTCGGCGGTACCGCACTCGGCATTCGCAGTCCCGTCGAGCTCACGCTCGCGGCCGACACCAAACAGTTCACGCTCGTGGTCTCCGAGGACGGTACGTTTCGGTTCCCGCGGCGATTTCCGAACGTGATGTACACGGTGAGCGAGTCGCGAGCCGACTGCGAAATCGTCGGTGGCACCGGCACGCTCGCCGGCAGCGACATCACGAGCGTGCAGCTGTTCTGCACCGGGATCGTCGAGCTGCGCGACGTTGGCTTCACGCCCGGCGTGATTCATTTCCTCCCGACCTTCGATCCGGCGATCGTGACGTATGCGGGAACGCGTCCGCTGTTTCAGGATCCCGGCGACGCGCTCGTGCTCGCGCCGGTCGCGGCCTATCCGAGCGAAGTGGCAGTGACGAAGCAGCCGACCAACGGCCTCGCAGGTAATGGCATGTTCTCGGTCACGGTGAGTCACACGCCGACGACGTCATTCACGCGCACGTACACGGTGTCGACCACCGCAGCGTTCTTTCGCGAAGCATACGTGAAGCCCTCGGAGCTGATTCCGATGGCGGGATTCGCATCGGGCATCCTGACCTCGTGCATCGGTGGCCTCGCGAACGGTAACGGCGTCGCGCTGAGCGGCGATCTGCTTGTCGTCGGCGCGCCGTGTCTGACCACGCGGACCGGCGCCGCGTACGTCTACCGGCGCACGAACACGACGTGGCAGTTCGAGCAGAAGCTGACAGCGAGCAACGCAGCCACGGGCCAGCAGTTCGGCGCATCGGTCGCAATCGACAGCACCACGATCGTAATCGGCGCGCCCGCGGAAGACACGAGCGGTATCGACGCCGGCGCGGCGTACGTCTTCGTGCGCTCTGGCACGACGTGGTCGCAGCAGAGCATGCTGAAAGCCGGCAACGCCGCAGCCGGGGTTCACTTTGGTCACTCGGTCGGCATCGCGGGCGACAGCGTCGTCGTCGGCGCGCCCGATGAAGGCTCGAACGTTTCCGGCGCTGCCTACGTGTTCCTGCGCTCGGGCACGACCTGGGCGCAGCAGGCGTACCTGAAAGCGTCGAACGCCGACGCGGCAGACACGTTCGGCTACGCGGTCGCGATCTCCGGGAACGGCCTCGTCGTCGGTGCGATCAACGAGGACAGCAACGGCAGCGGCGCGACGAACAACAGCGAGCTCGAAGCAGGCGCTGCCTACGTGTTTGTGCGCTCGGGGACCGCGTGGTCGCAGCAGGCGTATCTCAAAGCATCGAACCCGCAGGGCAGCGACCACTTCGGTACGTCGGTGTCGATCGACGCCGACTACCTTGTCGTCGGTGCCCCGGACGAAGATGGCAACGACACGAACCAGCCCTCGTCCGGCGCTGCGTACGTGTTCCAGCGCAGCGGCACGGTGTGGACGCAGGATAGGTACGTGAAGGCGCCTACGGTCGTCTCCATTTCTCACTTCGGGGCAAGCGTCGCGCTAGACCGGCTGCATCTCGTGGTCGGCGCACTCGACGAAAACAATCAGTACGGTGCCGCATACGCGTTCACCCGCACCACGTCCTGGAACGCCGGCACGAGGGTGCAGCAGCTGTACCCGAACCCCGTCGATCAGTTCGGGTCGAGCGTCGCGGTTGACGGCGATACGTTTGCGGTCGGTGCGCGCGGCGAGGATTCGAACGCGCTCAACATCAACGGCGATCAGATGAACGAGCTCGCGGGACAATCGGGTGCCGTCTTCGTGTTCCGCTAAGTCGCGTCGAGCTCGATCACGAACCGCGCGCCGGGGTTCGCGTGCTCGAACCACACGCGCCCGCCCATCGCTTCGACGTGGCTCTTGACGATCGCGAGGCCAAGCCCCGTGCCGCCTTGCTCGCGGCTGCGTCCGGCATCGATGCGGAAGAACCGCTCGAAGATGCGTTCCTCGCTGCCCTTCGGAATGCCCGGGCCCGCGTCCTCGATCGTCAGCCGCACTTCGCGCTCGAGCTTCGTCGCACGCACGCTGACTGGCGTACCGCCGCCATACTTGATCGCGTTGTCGATCAGGTTTTGCACGACGTGCTCGAGACCTTCGCGCGTGCCCAGCACGGCGACGTTGCCCACGTCGACGGTGATCTGCGCGGAAGGCGTGACGCCCTTTGCCGTGCGCACGGCATCGTCGACGACTTCGAGCAGTGGCACCGCGGCTCGTTCGCCGACCACCGCTGCACGGCCGCCGAGCGTATCGAGCACGAGCAGATCCGACACCATGTCGGAGATGCGGCGTGCGTTGCGATGGATCGTGGTGATGAATTCTTTCGACAGCTCGGCATCGACGCCGCCGGCGAGCAGCGTCTCTGCGTATCCGGAGATCGATGTCACCGGCGTGCGCAGCTCGTGCGCGGCGTTCGACAAGAACTCGCGACGCACCGCTTCGAGTGCACGCATCCGCGTGACGTCGTAGAGCACGACGATGACCTGTTGTTCCGGTCCGCGCAGCGGCCGTGCACTCGCGCGCACCGTGCGGCCAACGAGCTCGAGCTCCTGCTCGGGTTGATCGCCGTTGCGCGCGCGCTCGACCAGCTTCGCGATCACCGGTGGCAGGTCGTCGCCGATCAGCGGCTTCGCGGCGGCGTTCGCGACGACGATCTTGCCTTCCGAATCGACGACGACGACGCCCTCGACCAGGCCACCGACGACGACCGACAATAGGTCGCGCTGCTCGGTCAGCTCGTTGACGCGCGACTTGACCTCGCCTGCCATCCGCATCATCGCGCGTGCGAGCACGCTGAGCTCGCCGCCTGCTTGGGTCGCCGCGGACGGCGGTGCCACGTCGTAGTCGCCGGCCGCCAGGCTTTCTGCCGTGCGCGTCATCGATTGCAGGGGACGTGTGACGGCGCGCAGGAAGATCCACGACAAGAACAGCGCGCCGAGCAGGCCGAAGCCAAACCCGACGATCAACCGATTGCGCATGCGTGCTCGCGCCTCGACGATGTCGCCGAGTGGTACCGCGAGGCGGATCACGCGACCGAGCTCTGCGGGCACTGCGACGAGATACTGCCTCGGCTCGTCGGGGCGGAGCTCGCGGACGGCGCGCGCGACGTCGCCGCGGCGCGCTTGCATGATCTCCCACGCGTCGCCGACCGGCTGACCGATCGTCGTCGGTTCGTGCGAGTCGCCCTGGACGAGACCATCAGCGCCGACGATCGTCAGCCGCGTGCCGGTTACTTCCGCGAGGCGCGGCGTCAATCGATCGACGTGGCCCGCGATCGTCAGCCACTTCGAGACTGCGCGCCCTTGATCGGAAAGCCGCTTGTCGAGCGCCGAGAGCAGGTCATCGGCGAGCGTGCGCTCGAGCCAGTACAGCGTGAACGCTCCGACGAGCACGACGAGCACGCAGAACCCGCCGATCAGCTTGTAGCGGAGCGAAAGGCGCACTAGCTGTCGCGGCGAGCCCGGTAACCGAAGCCGTGCACGGTCTCGATCACGTCGGCCGCCGGCCCGAGGCTCACGCGCAGCCGGCGCACGTGAACGTCGACCGTACGCGTGTTGATGTCGCCGCGCATTTCCCACACCTGCTCGAGCAACTCCTCGCGGGAGAACACGCGGCCCGGGTCGGAGACGAGCAACTGGAGCAGCTTGAACTCGAGCGGCCGCAGCTGGGTGGGCGCGCCTTGGATGCGCACGTCGTGCGTCACCGGATCGAGCTCGATCGGCCCGACCTTGAGCGCGTTACCCGTGCTGTGTGACGGCCGCGCGCGGCGCTCGGCGAGCCGATTGGCGAGCGCGGTTACACGCAATACAACCTCGCGCACCACGAACGGCTTGACGACGTAGTCGTCGGCGCCGACCTCCAGCCCTAAAATCCGATCTTCTGCTTCGCCCTTCGCTGTCAACATCAGGACCCCGATGTCAGCCAGCGCGGTTTCGCCTCTTATCGTCTTACAGACTTCGTAGCCGCTGGTGTCGGGCAGCATGAGATCGAGCACGACGACATCAGGTGGTTGGCTGCGAATTGCCGTGAGACCATCGCTGCCGGTGTTCGCTGTCTCGACGCTGTAACCTGCCTGTTGCAGATTGAACTCGAGCAGCCGCGCGACATCGCGCTCGTCTTCGATGATCACCACCCGGCGTTCCATGTCAGTCGTTATACCGCGATTGAAACGCCGGTAGGTGACAGCGTACGCTCCTCCAATGCGTCAGCTGACCGTCTGCGGTTTGCTCTGTCTCGTCCTCGCCTGCTCATCGGGGAAATCGCCCGACAACACGGCGGTCAAGGAGGTTCGGGTCGCGGCAGCGTCGGATCTCGCGCAGGCCTTCACCGACGTCGGCGCCGCATACACCAAGAAGACCGGTATCAAGACGAACTTCAACTTCAGCTCGAGCGGTCTGCT
>DATDCH010000582.1:0-10168 GCA_036524455.1 Kofleriaceae bacterium
CCGATGTCGAAGCCGCCGGTCACGTGTTCAAGCTGCGCGGCTTCCAGGGTTTCGAGCTCGTTGTTCATGCAGGGCGGTAGTGCAGCGTGCATGCCGCGCGTCCCGCGAGCCAGTTCGCGGACTTGGCGCTGTCCCCCACGCCTACGCCGGGAGACAGCTGCCGCTCGGAACAGACGCCTACTGCTTCGGCAGCGGCTTGTCCTGGTTCTTTACGTCCGCGGGCTTCGCGTCGGTCTTCGCATCCGGCTTCGCGCCGGCGGGCTTCGCGTCGGCGGGCTTCGCGCCGGTCGGCTTCGCGTCGCCGGGCTTCGCATCGGCTGCGGGCTTCGCGTCGGCGTTCTCGGGCAGCATTACCGACTGGTAGTACTGCTTGGGATCGAGGTAACGCTTCGCCGACGCCTTGACGAGGTCGGGCTTCATGCGCGCGAGCACCGGCTCGATGTCGAGCACGAGCGCGGGATCGTCGCCGTACTTGAACGCGTTCGCGAGCCAGCCGAGCCAGAACCGGTTCGTCTTGAGCTCGACCTCCCGCGTGCGCATGAACGTCTGCTTGAGATTCTCGAGCGTCTTGTCGTCGACGCCGTCCTTCACGATCTTCGCGGCGCCCTCGAGCGCGGCCTGCGCGAGCTCGTCGACGCGCGCCGGATCGCAACCGAACCGGATCCCGAACGTGCGCTCCTGGTACGGAGAGCGCGCGAGGCGGCCGAACGCGCCGACGCCATACACGCCACCGCGGTCTTCGCGCATGTCTTCGCGCAGCTTGATCGACAGCACCTGGCCGAGGATCGACATGTCGCGATCGTGGTCGCGCGTCCACTTGTGTGGGCCGTGGAACTCGATCTGCACCGAGGCTTTCGGTTCCGACGCGAGCTTGAACGACTTCTTCACGATGCCGCCGGCGCGCCGGATCTTGAGGTCCTTCTCCTTCTCCTTCTTGCCCTTCGCCGGCAGGCTCGCGAGGTAGGTCTCGACGAGCGGCTTGAGCGTCTCTAGCTTGACCGCGCCGACGATCACGAACGTGAAGTCCGACGCGTCGCTGAACCGCGACTTGTAGAAGTTGAACGCCTTGTCGAGATCGACCTTGGCGATGTCCGCGGGCTCGGCCGGCTTGCGGCGCATGTGACCCTTCCAGAGTGCCGCGTTCGATTCACGCGCGTAGCGGAACTCCGGCGAGCGCAGCGCGCTCTCGATCTGCTCCTTGAGGTTCGTCTTCCAGATGTTGAACTGCGCGACGTCCTTGCGCGGTGCCGTCATGCGCAGATGGATGAGCTGCATGATCGTTTCGATGTCCTTGACCGAGCCACCACCGTCGACGGAGTCGACCGTGTCACCGATGTTCGTCGACACGCGCACCTGCTTGCCGGCGAGCACCTTGCCGAGCGTCTCGACGTCGAATTCACCAACGCCGCCGATCTGGGCAACGTCGTCGGCCCAGCGGGTCGACACGAAGTCGCGGTCGGCCGCCATCGCATCGCCGCCCGGCGAGTTTCCGCTGATCAGCACGTTGTCGAGCTCGAAGTCGGTCGGCTTGACCACGACCTTCACGCCGTTCGACAGCGTCCACTCGGTGATGCCGACCTTGTCGTTCTTCGTTTCCTTCGTGATGGTGCCGGCCTTGGGCGCCTTGTCCATCAGCGCGGTCTGCGGGGCAGCGTCTTCCCACGCGTCGAGCTTGGCGTTGCCGACCTCGCGAACGATCTCGAGGACGCGCTCCTGCTTCGGCAGCGGCTTGCCGTCGGGACCGGAGATCAGGATGACGCGGCCGTCTTCGCCACCGAATGCCGTGCCGAGCTTATTGAGCTCCGCGATCGTCAGCGTCGGCAGCATCTCGAGCGCCATCTTCTTTTCCATTTCGGAACCGACGATCAGCTCGGCCTCGTAGAAGTTGCGCACGATCTCCTCGACGAACTGCCGGCTGTCGCGCGTGGCCTCGGTATCGGCGAGCTGCTCGTAGAAGCGGCGCGTGTTCGTGCGCGCGCGCTCGAGCTCGGTCGCCGTGATGCCGTGCTTCTCGATGCGCGTGACCTCGGTGAGTAGCGCGCGCAGTGCCTCGTCGACCTTGCCTTCTTTGGCGGCGGCGAAGCGCGAGAAGCTCTCGACGTCGCGCACGCCACCGATTCCGCCGATGCTGCCCGACGCGCGGATGAACGGCGCATCGGCGCGACGTCCAACCGAGGCAAGCCTCTCGTTCAAGATCCGCGAATAGATGCCTTCCGCGAGCAGGCGGCGGTAGTCGCGCTTGCTCGCCTCGGGACGACGTGCGATCGGGTTTTCGATCGTGACGGTCGTGCTCGTCGCCTCGCGATCGGTCTCGATCGAAACCCGCGTACCTTTTGCCTCGGGCACGCCACCGCTCATGCGCTTGCGCGGATTCGCCGGGTTCTTGAGATCGCCGAACCGTGCCTTGATCTCGGCCTCCATCGTCGCCGGATCGAAATCGCCGACGGCGATCACGGCCATCAGCTCCGGGCGATACCAATCCTTGTAATAGCGAACGAGCGCCTCGACGGGAGCCTTCTGGATGATCTCCGCTTCGCCGATCGTGATGCGATTCGCGTAGCGCGTGCCCTTGAGCAGCACCTTGACGTGCTTGTCGAACAGTCGCATGCCGGCGCCGCGGCCAAGTCGCCACTCTTCGAGCACGACGCCGCGCTCTTTGGTGACCTCTTCTTTGTCGAACGTGATGTCGGCCGCCCAGTCGCGCAGGATGTCGAGGCCCTTCGCCATGTAGTCGGGCTTGTCGCTCGGCACCTCGAGCTTGTAGACGGTCTCGTCCCACCACGTGTGCGCGTTGAGATCGGCGCCGAATCGCATGCCGATGCTCTCGATGTATTTGATCAGCTCGTTCTCTTTGAACCGCTTCGTGCCGTTGAACGCCATGTGCTCGTCGAAGTGAGCGAGGCCGCGTTGATCGTCGTCCTCTTGTACCGAGCCGGCGTCGACGGCGAGCCAGAGCAGTGCGCGGTTCTGCGGCTTCTTGTGCGGCAGCACGTAGTACGTGAGCCCGTTCGGCAGCTTGCCCTTCTTGAGCTTCGACCACAGCGGCAGCGCCGCCGAATCGGGATCCGCCGGCGCAGGACTCGTCGACGCCGGCACGGTCGTCGTAGAAATCGTGTCGTCGGTTTTCGGAGGCGTGGTCGGCTTTGGCGATGAGCCACCGCACGCAACGAGCGTGGCGAGCATGACGGACAGCAGGCGCTTCGACATGGCGGGGACCTTGCCACGTCATCGCGCGCCGTGCATCGAACAAGACCTCGCTTATGTTCGCACTGCTGGTCGCACGGTGTCTCAGTCCTGTCCCACCGCCGCTGCGGTCGGAGCGCGGACCTCGCCCATCACGTCGAACAGCGCGGCCAGCTCGTCTTCTTTCTTGGCCGCGTCGCGGCGCCCCAGCTCGATCAGCTCTGCCGCGAAGTCACCGTCGAACAACAGATACGACAACAAGTCACTCTCGTGCTTCGCTTCGCCGGCCGCGAGCCTGCCGATCAGCCGCTTCGCGACCGGGCCGTGGACTTTGACTTTCCCCGACTGCGCGAACAGCGCAGCGATCGCACCGATGTCCTCCGACGGGCGAATGTGCACCGCTTGAATGCTGCGCAGCGGCGCACCGCGCAGGCGCACGAGCTCGTGGTTCATCATCTCCTCGAACCGATCGCCGAACGACGCGCGGCCCGCTTCGAGGATCAGGTTGATCCGCTGCATGCGCATCAAGTCGTATTCGGTGTGATCGAGCATGAGCGCGTTGAGTGCCTTACCGGCGAGGAACAGCGGCTTGGGATACGCGTGCTCGCGCTCCTTCTCGAGCGCCTTGGGTTCATGCTTCTTGACGTGACGCAGCGACACGAGCAGCAGGCGATCCGCGCCCAAGCGAATCGCGGGCGACATCGGCGTGTTCTGGCGCAGGCCGCCGTCGGTGAAGTACTCGTCGCCGATTTTCACCGCGGGAAACAGCAGCGGAATCGCCGCCGACGCGAGCACGTGCCGCGGTCCGATCCGCGCAGCGCGATGACGCACGAACGGATCGCGACTCCACTCGCGCGGCACCGGCTCGGCGCTCGACAAGAACACGACCGTATGCCCGGTACCGACGTGGGTCGCCGATACCGAAATTGCGTGTAGCGCCTTGGTCCGCAGGCTGCGCTCGATGCCGCGCCACGGAATGACACGGATCACGAACCGCTCGAGCCCGCTCGTATCGAGCAGACCGCCATAGCGGAAACTCCCGGGCGGTGGCGGTGGCGGGTCGCCGCCCATCAGCAGCCTGACGCCACGCAAGATGTCGGTGACCTTGAGGCTGATCAGCTCCTCGAGCTGGAGGGCCCGCCAGCCCGCAACGATCTGTGCAGCTTGCGTGTCGGGGTCCGACATCGTCGCCGCGAGAAACGCCGCATTGATCGCGCCCACGCTCGTCCCGGTGACGATGTCGATCGGGACCTGCCGGCCCAACCGGCGCGCTAGGTCGGTGCGCAGGTAGTGAATGATGCCGGCTTCATAGGCACCTCGAGACCCGCCTCCCGACAACACGAAGCCGATCTTTGGTCGAGCCGAAGGCGCTTGCACTACCTTCATTGTCGCGTCGGGTTATAGGTGCGCGCAACCCTTCGCTACCCTCGTTGTCTCAGGCACATGCGACTCGTTTGGGCCACGCTCATCACCTTCGCATCCGGCATCGCATATGCAGATACGGGATGGTCCGAGTTCGGCAACGGCCACCCACTCGAGCGGGCCGTCGCGATCGAGGAGACCGCATGCGAGCTCGACGTCACGCTGCACGGCGCGATCGCGCAGGTCGAGGAGCGCATGCGGATCACGAATCCGGGCCATAACTCGTACGGCGCGGTCACCGAGCTCGAGCTGCCGCTCGGCGCGCAGCTGGTCGCGCTCGAGATCAAGCACGGCAAGGCGACGCGCGCAGAAACCGCTCGCGCGGTCGCGACAGGCTTCAAGACCGAACGCACCACGTCGGAGGACGTGATCGCCCCCGATCCGGCGCTCGTCACCGCATTGCCGCCGGGCAATGGGCGCGAGCGGTTTCGTCTGATCGTCCAGCCGCTCGCGTTCGGGCTGGAGGCGACGATCACGACGCGCTGGACCGCGATCGCGCAGATCACCGGCGGCGCGCTACGCCTGACGCTGCCCGGCCGCGCTGGCAAGCCATGCCGCGGCACCATCACCGCGAAGCCAGGCCCGGGCGCCACCGTCGCGCGCGTGCGGGTCGCCGGCAAGGAGAGCAAAGCGCGCACGTTCTCGCTCGAAGCGAACGACCTCACGCTCGACGTCGACCTCGCGTTCAAGCGCAACGAGCCGCTGATGTGGACACAGAGCGAATCACTCGGTGACAACCTCACCGCGCAGGCGATCACGATCGTCACGCCGCCAGGCCGCGCGGTCGGCGCGAAGCGCGTGCTGTTCGTGATCGATAGCTCGCGCAGCATGGAGCTGATCGGCCGCCATCGCGTCAAGCAGGTCGTGCGCGCGCTCGCGGGCATGTTGACGCGTGGCACCGAGATCGACGCGATCCTCTACGACCGCACGGCGCAGCGCGTGCTCGGCAGCTGGAAAACGATCGACGCGACCCAGGTCGCCGCCATCGAGACCGCGATCGAGACGCGCACGGCCGGCAACGGCAGCGACACCGAAGCGGCGCTCGCGCTCGCGCAACAAGCGGTCGGCCTCACCCGCGGCGAGACCGAGATCGTGCTCGTCACCGACGGCGTGATGGGCCAGGACACGAACCTCGTCGCCGCGCTCGCCAAGATGCAGGTCTCGCTGCATGCGGTCGTGCTCTCGCATGATCAGATGGGAACGCCCGACCTCACGCAGATTCACCACGCGATCTATCGGGTCGGCGGCAGCTACCACGCGCTCGACGTCGACGAGCTCGACACCGCGCTCGCATCGCTCGACGACTGGCTGCGTCCGGCGTGGCTCGAGCTCTCGCTAAATGACGGCTTGGGCTGGGATGCCGACACCAGGCCGCCCGAGCAACTGCGCGCCGGCGCCGGCGTCGTGCTGACGCTGATCGCCCAACGCCCGCGCAAGCCGGTGCTGACCGGTCACCGCGACAAGCCGTTCAAGGTGTCGTCGGCGACGGCACCGAGTGCACCGGTCGCCGAGCTCGCACTCGCGAGCGAGAGCCTGAGCAGCGTGGCCGGTCCGATGCTCGCGACGCTCCGCGCGCGCCATCCCGCCGTCGACAGCGAGCGCGCGTTCGCCGTGCTCGCCACCTCGGGCTCGGTCGCGAAGAGCCGGCGCGAGATGATCGCGAAGGGCGGTCCGTTCACGCGCATGGTCGCGATCGACGATCCGAAGTTCCGGCCCGAAGCACGAGTCGCCACGGCGCGCACGGGCGGCAGCGCGATCGATCGCGACACGCTCAAGCTGCTGTTCCGCACGCAGCTGCAACCCGCCGCGTTCGCGTGCTACCAGCGCGCGCTCGCGAAGTCGCCGAAGCTCGCGGGCACGGCGATCTTCGAGCTCGAGATCGGGCGCGGTGAGACGACGCGCGCGAAGGTCAGCGGCCTCGGTGACGCAACGTTCGATGCGTGCTTGCTCGATGCCGCCTACCTCGTCACCCCGTCGCTGCCGAACCCGAAGTACAACATCGACGATCGAACGCTCGCGAACTATCCGCTCACGTTCCAGGTGCGCGAACAGAAGCCATTCGTGATCGCGGGCGACGCGGACTCGTCGAGCCCGCTCGACATCGATGCGATCCAGGGCGGCGTGCCGGTGCGAATCAGAGCCGAGGACACGTCGACGCCGCTCGGTAACTTGCGGCCGTCGAGGAATCCGTAGTCCCCCTGAAATTGCGCAAGGCCGCAGCCCCGGATTGACCGCCAAGGCCGCCAAGATCAGAACGCCAAGGAATCGGTTCGGCACTCGCTCTGCACGTCACGACGGCGGGCGGGAACGCGAACACCGCACGGGCCACCCCCGATCCCGAACAATTCGGTTTCGGCGCTCGCTCTGCACGTCGCGACGCAGCGCGAACGCGAACACCGCGCAGGCCCACCCTGATCCGATCTTCGTGACCTTCGTGGCTTCGTGGCCAACTCTCCGATCGACGTCTTCGGGAGCCGCGCTATGGCTGCGGACCGAGCGGCGACTCGGCGGAGCCCGCGCTCGGCGTCGGGCCGACCGGGCCTGGCGGCGCGGCGACCGCAGCGTCGGGCACGAGGGTCGGCGGCGCGGTCGGCGGATTGACCGACGGTGTGGTCGGCGGCCGCGGCAGCATGACCTCGGGCGGTGGCGTGCCGACACCCGCGTCGGTCTCCTCGTGGATCGGATCGAGGCGGCCGTGGATCACGCCGCTCGCGACGGGCACGAAGCGATAGCGCGCGATCGCGTGGCCGCGCATCGTGAACACGAACTCGTGCTCGCGACCGTCGGCCATGCCGCTCCAGAATGCGGGCGTGTTGCCGAGCACGGTGCCGTCGACCGCAACCTGTGCGCCGGGAGGCGTCGAGCGCAGCGTGACATCGATCGGTTTGCCCGGCCGCGACGGCGATGGTTGCGGCGGCATCGGGCGGGCCGCGACGTCGTCGTCCATGTGCACGCCCGTCGGATCGATATCGGTGACGATGGCGGTCACGCCGCCGTCGCCGCGCACGAGCGAGCCGACGGGCGCGGGTTCGGTCGTGTCGTCCTGCTTCTTCTTGCTCGAGCAAGCGGCCAATGCGGCAAGCCCGGCGAGCCCAACAACGAAGAAGCGCATCGAGCCGAGCTATAGCACGCACGCATTGGGCGTGCCTCGCACGGCGCGCGCTCGCTACTTCGGTTTGCGTGCGGCTGCTTCGACCCGCTTGCGCTGGTCCGCACTGAGCAAGTCGCGCGCCTTCACCCACGCGATGATCCGCGCCTTGCGGATGTCGCCTTCGAGCTTGGTCACGGTGTCGATCGAGCGCGCGATGTCGACTTCGGTCGCGCCGCTGGTCTCGAGCTGCTTCTGCAGCTGCTCGGATGCGCGCTCGAGCTCGCGCTTCGCGCTCTCCACCTGCCGGTCGCTGGTCTCGCGCAGCGTCTTGAGCTTTGCGCGCGTGGTCGCATCGAGCTTGAGATTGCCGAGGTCCTTGATCGCGTCGTCGAGATCGTCGGCTTCTTCCATGTCGCTCATGTCGGGCAGGTCCTCGTCATCGATATCGATGTCGACATCGCCCTGCACCTTCCACGGATCGTGCGGACCGTGCGGGCCCTTCCACTTGAGCTTCTTCTGCTTCATCCGCAGTTCCATCTGCTTTTCGACCTGCTTCTCGAACTGCTTGCCCCACTTCTCCATGTCCTTGCCGAACTGCTCCATCTCCTCGCCGATGTCCTCGCCCATCTCGCCGAGCGCTTCGCCCATCTCCTCGAGGTCACCCGGCTGCACCTTCGCGACGCGCTTCTTCACCTTGACGCGCACCTTCTCGAGCCGCTGCTTGAGCGCCTCGCGCACGTGCGGTGGAATCTGTTTGCTGTCGCCGATCGCTTCGAGCGCGCTCTGGATCTGCTCGTCGACCATCTCGTTGATGTCGCCGAGGTCGATCGTGATCTGGCCTTGCGCCTTCGGGGCCTTGGGCGGCTTCGGCGGCTTGGGCGGGACGGGAGCTGTCGGTGGCGTCGGCGGCGACGGTTGCGCCTCGGTGAGAGCGCTACCGAACAGAAGACCACCTGCCAACAGCGACGGCAGGATCGTGGTGAGCAACTTACTCATGGCTGACTCCTCGGAGCAGAGCGCGATACGGCGCGAGCGGCTTTTCGATGTCGCGCCAGTTGGCGGACAGCCTGCTCGCCCGATCGGTATTCGCGAGCTGGACGAGCGCGCGCAGATCTTCGTCGCCGACGGGCTCGTCGGTTTCATTGGTTTCGAACGGGTTGTTGTCGGAATTGAGGACGGCCGGCTGTGGTCCGGGCGGGTTCGACGCGACTCCCTGGCGGTCGGGCTCGCGCGTCAGCGCGAAGAAGCCGAGCGTCGTCGCTGCGACCGCAGCAGCGAGCCCCGCGGCCACACGACGGCGCCGCCGCACGACGATGCGATGCTGCGCGCCTGCGGTCATGCGGGCCGAGAAGCCGAGCCCCGGATCCGCCTCGCGACTTGTCGCGCCGAGCTCGACGGGCAGCGCGACGAGACGCTTGCAGCGTTCGCACGTTGCCGCGTGCTCGCCGGCCTCGCCGAGTGGCTCACCGAGAGCGATCCGCTCGGCGACTTGATCACAGGTCGTACTGCTCATCGATGCTCCTCCATCAAATCGCGCAGCCGCGCGAGTCCTCGAACTAAGTGTGTTTTGGCGGTCGCGAGCTCGACGCCGAGCATCTCGGCGATCGTGGCGACCGGCAGGTCGTGTCCGTAGCGCAGCACGAGTGCCGCGCGTTGCTGCGATGACAGTGCGTCGAGCCGGTCGAACAGCGCGCCGAGTTGCTCGCGCTCTGCGATCGCTTCGGTCGGCACGGGCCCTGGCGATGCGTGCATGCGCTCGGCGATCGCGTCGCTCGAACCGTCGACCGCGATCTCCGGCTCTTCTCTGCCGGGCAGCCAACCGAACAGCGCGCGCTTGAGCTTGCGGCGCCGCAGCGTGCGCAAGCACATCGTGGTCACGATGCGGAGAAACCACGCCGGCGCCGCAGCCGGATCGCGCAAATCGCCGATCGCTTCGCACGCACGTGCGAGCGCTTCTTGGACGGCTTCTTCGGCCTCCGCGCGATTGCCGAGCAGGTCATAAGCGATGCCATAGCCCTTGCGCGCAGGTGCACCGGCCAGCTCGGAGAGCAGGCGACTTCGGGCGTCGGTCCGGGATGCCACGTCTAGTCGTGCTCCGGTCGTAAGAGTCATATTTTGCACGCTGAGTGAAAGAGCCTTGACCCAGCGCTTTGGTGGACACGTATCCCATGCAAGCGCCCGTGCCGGTAGCGCTGCCTCGATAACCGATGTATGTGAGGGAGATGCCTCGGGATCTCGACCGACCGTTTTGGCGCGGCCAGCGCCCATGGTTCGAGGTCTGGTACGCCGTGATCCTCGACGAAAATCGCCGACGCGCGCTGTGGATCCGCGAAACGCTGTTTGCGCCCAAAGAAGGCGAAGGACGCGCGACGGTGTGGGGCGCCTGGTTCGACGCCGATGCCAAGCCGGTGAGGCGTGCCGCCAAACGTTGGGTCGCGATCGAGCACGCGAAGATCGCGGGCGGCGAAGGCG
>DATDCH010000583.1:0-4398 GCA_036524455.1 Kofleriaceae bacterium
TCCCGGAGGCGAGCCCACGCTCGCGTATCCCGACCATGTGGAGACGGTCGATGTACTTGGAGACAAGGCGCGGCGCGCACGCGATCAGGAGATCGATCCCGAGCAACGCGCGGCGCTGCAAGCGGAGGTGTCATGCGACGCACCCGCCGAGATGCCGGTCAAGATCGGGCGCTATCAGCTGCTCGAAATGGTCGGTGCCGGCGGCATGGGCATGGTGTGGGGCGCGTGGGATCCCGAGCTCGAGCGGCGCGTCGCGCTCAAGCTCGTGCGGCTCACCACCGCAGATTCACGCGAGCGCATGCTGCGCGAGGGCCAAGTGCTCGCACGGCTCTCGCACCCAAACGTCGTACCGATCTTCGATGTGGGCGTGATGGGTGGCCAGGTCTACCTCGTGATGGAATGGGTGCGCGGCACGACGCTGCGCTCGTTTGTCACCAAGGCCGGCGCGCGGCGCGAGATCCTCGACGCGTATCGGCAAGCCGGCGAAGGCCTCGCGGCAGCACACGAGGCCGGCGTGATCCATCGCGACTTCAAGCCCGACAACGCGATCCGCGGCGAGGACGCGCGCGTGCGCGTGCTCGACTTCGGCATCGCCGCCGAGAGCGAAGCGAACGGCGTGGCAGCGCGCGCCGCAGGCACGCCCCGCTACATGGCGCCCGAACAGGCGCGCGGCGAGCCGGTCAGCGCCGCGTCGGACCAATACGCGTTCTGCCTGTCGCTGCGCGAGGCGCTCGACAAGGCAAACGACCTCCCCGGCTGGATCGCCGCTCTCCTGACCCGCGGAAGCGACCCCGACGCTTCGCGACGATTCGGCTCGATGCGCGAGCTGCTCTCGGCACTCGGTCGAGACCCGGCCCGGCGCTGGCGACGCGGCGCGATCGGTGTGGCAGCGCTCGCGCTCTCGGCCGCGACGTTCGCGATCGGCAGCGCGCGCACGAGCGACGCAGTCGAGCCGTGCAGCGGCGCCGCGACCGAGCTGGCTGTGAGCTGGAATCCGGCGGTGCGCGAACGTATGGTCGTGCACTTGCGCTCGCTCGGCCCGCTTGCCGATGCCGATAGGGTTGCTGGCGCTCTCGATGACTATGCGAAGCAGTGGAGCCGCGCGCACAAGCACGCGTGTCTCGCGCACGCGCGCAACGACCTGACGCTGCCGCTGTATCAGGAGCGGCTCGTCTGTCTCGCGCGGACGCGTTCGCAGCTCGCGGCCGTCGCAGAGGTGATGACGACCGTCGATAGCGGCAGCCTTGCGCCTGCCCTGCTCGCCGCGCGGTCGTTGCCCGACGTGAAGGGGTGCGCCGATACGACCGGTCAAGTCGTGCCGCCGCCTGCGCACGTCGCTACTCTCGTCAAGCAGATCACGCCGCGCGTCGAGCGCGCCCTCGTTCGCGCCGCCGCGCGCCGCAGCGATGCGATCGATGACGCGCGAGCGGCGACCGCCGAAGCACGCACAACCGGTTACGCGCCGCTGATCGCGCGCGCACTGCTCGTCGAGGGGCGTGCTGCGACTGTCAATCAGACGGATGCGCGCTCTCTGTTCGCCGAAGCGATGTCGGTGGCGCTGCGCGCCTCTGACGACGTCACCGCGGTCGAGGCGTATGCGCGTTGGATCTTCGAGCTAGCGCGCAACGGCGACACGCAGATCGACAACTGGGGTGCGATGACCGAAGTTGCGGCGCGTAATGGTCGCGCCGGCCGATTCGGGCGCGCGTTGATGTACAACAACCTCGCGATTGCGCGCCGCGCTGCCGACGACACCGAAGGTGCGCGCAAGCTGCTGCAGCTGGCACAGACGGTCGCCGGCGATGCGAGCGACATCGAGCTTGTGAGCATCAGCCAGAATCTCGCGGGACTCGAGCGCGAACCAGCCGCGGCGACGGACCAACTACAAGTTGCACGGACCCGGCTCGAAGCGGCACTTGGGCCGAATCATCCTGAGGTGCTCCTCATCCGCGTGTTGCTCGCGTCACTAGAACCCGAGCTTTCGCGCGCTCGCACCACGCTCGAGGAGGTATGCCGTGGACTCGAACGCTGGCAGCAGACCAAATCGTTCGCGCACTGCGCGTACGAAGCTGCGTGGCTCGCGGACGAGCAAGACGACCGCGCGGCAGCGGCGGCGTGGATGAAACACGTGGTAGCGCACCAGCCGGGTGGGCTGAGACAGCAGACCGCCGGCTCGTACATTGCGGTCGTCGAGAGCGCTGCTGATCGCGCGACGCGCATCGCCGAGCTCGCACGCAGAGTCGCCGCGACTGAGTCGAGCTGGTGGTGGCGGCTCGCGGCCGCGGACGCCCTCACCGTGATCGCGATGACCGATCCGCGAATATGGCAGCGTGTGGTCACGCTGCTCGAAACGATCGATCAGCCGCTGTATCAGCGTCGGCTTGCGCGAGCACGGCGCATGCTCGCCTCTACTCCGACTCCTTCGCGCTAGGGCCGCGCCGCTACCAGCTCGCGTTCGCGCTGATGCGCGACGCACCCTCGAGGTCTTCGATATCCGGCAAGCACGCCGGTAGCGAGCACTCGGCTGCGATCAGCGCTTCGATGTCCTCGTAGAGCTCCGACGGATGCAGCAGTAACCGCGGCACGCTCAAACACTCTGCACCGTTCTTCGTCCAGCGCGCCTCGATGCCTCCAGCACCGGGGTAGTACTCCATATCGTCGCTGCGCCAACGCAGCGGCGTTCCCGCGACGGTGTAGGGCGTGCCGTTCCCGCAGTAGTCGGCGACCAGCAGCTTGAGGGTCGCTTGGCGTCCCTGCCAGTCGTTGTTGTGCGCGACCGTATTGCGCGTCAACCGCAGCTTCGCGAGCGTGTGGCCGGCGCAGCCGAAGTTGAACCATGCGTCGTCGGCACTGCCGCTCATCGTCTTCGGACCAGGATCGATGCGGTCGCCCTCAAAGACGAGCGTCTCCCCTTCCTGCATGCCGAGCAGCTCGTGTTCGTCGGGAAGCGCACTTCCGACGCCATTGCAGATGTTGTCGTCGCCGGTACCCCCGTCGCCGACCCACGTCATCGTATAGAACTCGATCGGATCCGGATCGCCGACAGGATATTCTCCCACGCGCACGTTCTGGATCCAGATCGTGTACACGACGTCGACTTCATCCGTCAGCACGAGCTGTGCGCCTTCAAGCGCCGCGCCCGCAAGGGTCACGACGCCGCCCGTCTTGCCCACGATGAATCCGTTCTCGACGTAAAGATCGTAGCTGTTCCCGTTCTTCAGGATCTCCGCGCGGCCAGACGGTCCGCTGGTGAGCGACACGCCTTGCGCGTTGGGTTCCCCGCGCAGGTTCAGCTCGTGCATGCCGTAGTGGATCAGCTCGTCTGAGTTCGAGCACGCATACGGCGGACATGGTTCACCATCACCATCATCATCACCCCTTCCGTGCTGCTCGCTCGTCGACGTCTGCACACCAGAGCTGCAACCAACCATGAACACGAAGACACACAACTGTTTTGTCATCGAAGACTCCTCGCAGCGCTCCATAGCAAGCGCTAAACCGAATGACGGTGCAAGTGCTATCGGCAAGCTAGATGCGCGGCCACTCCGGGCGCACAAGTTGACCGCACAACTTGACCGCACAATTTGTCCGTCGCGACACGATAGAGTCAGCTTAGTGACCAAGGATCAGACCACGATGCTGGATGGGAGCGCGTCTGCTCCGGGCGAGCTCCTCCTCGTAGTCGGCGCCACCCAACTGATCACGTACCCGCTCACGAAGAACGAGGTCGTGATCGGACGCGCGCCCGAATGCGATCTGGTGATCGATCACCGCGCGCTGTCGCGGCGCCACGCGGTGCTCCGCCGAACGCCGACGCTGTCGGTGCAGGACCTCGGCTCGACCAACGGCGTGAAGCTGCCGCGCGGCATCGTGCGTGGCGGCGACCCGGTCGCGCTGGGACCTGGCGAGGCGTTCCAGATCGGCCCGCTATCGTTCCTCGTCGTCGATGCGCAGGCGGCCGAGCCGTCGACCGACCGCAGCGGTCGCGACCGCCTGGTGGTCGAAGATCCGACCACGGAGGGCGTGTCGACCCTGGTCAAGGAGATCGCGAAGAGCGGCGTCAACGTGCTGATCCAGGGCGAGACCGGTGTGGGCAAAGAAGTGCTCGCCCACACGCTCCATACACTGAGCGAGCGGAAGGGACCGCTGGCGAGCATCAACTGCGCCGCGATCTCCGAGGCGCTGCTCGAGAGCGAGCTGTTCGGCCACGAGAAGGGCGCATTCACCGGCGCGGTCGGCGTGAAGCAGGGTCTGCTCGAAGCCGCCGACGGTGGCACGGTGTTCCTCGACGAGGTCGGCGAGCTGCCGCTATCGCTGCAGGCCAAGCTGCTGCGCGCCGTCGAGTCTCGCGAGATTCGCCGGCTCGGTTCGACGCGCTCGACTCCGATCGACATTCGC
>DATDCH010000584.1:0-3086 GCA_036524455.1 Kofleriaceae bacterium
TCCGGCGACGACGAGCCGATGCCCGATGGTCCGCCGAGCAGCGCGCTCGATCCCGCGGACTGCACGCCGTTCGCACAGAGCCTCGCGACTGCGGCGATGACGTGCGGCACGTCGCTGCCCGCCGGCGGCCAGGCCGCGTTCGAAGGCTGGTGCAAGAAAGGCGTCGCGTCGGCTGCGATGTGCGGCGGCAATCCAGGCGCCGGCCTCGACTGCTTCGCGTCGCCCGATCCCAAGGACTGGATCTGCCTCGCCGGCGAGCCCTACCCTGCGTGCAACGGCGATCTCGCCGCCGCACTCGGCGCGCTGTGCGTGGTCGCGCTCGGCAACCCGCAATGCGCGAGCGGCGTGAAGTGCACGTACGACGCGGACTGCAGCACCGGCCTCGCGTGCAACAGCCGCACGAACCAGTGCATGTCGAAGAATGCGTACTGCGTCGGCCTGCCTTGCACGTACGACGCGGATTGCCCGACCGGGCATCGCTGCAACAGCACCGAGAACGCCTGTATCGCGGACTAGCGCTCGGCCGAGAGCGTGTGGCGCAGGGAGTAATCGAGATGATCGCCGATACGACCCATCGCGCTGTCGAGATCGTCGCCGGTGAGGCGCAGCGCTTCGCCGATGTGATGGCGCGTGCGGCGCAGCAGCGTGTCGCGAATCTGCGCGATCCAGCGCGCGGCGGTCGCGCGGTGCACGGCGTACAGCGCGCCGAGCTCGTCGATCGTCGCGCCGTAGACGTATTGCTGGCGCAACAGGTTGCGATCGCGCGGAGTCAACGTCGCGAGCGCGGCGGTGAACGCTTCGCGATACACACGGCGTTCGGCGTCGGCCAGCTCGATGCCCGGATCCTGGAGCTTCGTCGCGAGATCGTCGGGAATCGGTGTCTCGCGGCGCCGCGCGCGCATCAACTGCAGCGCTTCGCGCACCGCGATCACGCGCAACCAGCCGCGCAGATCGCCGCGGCCGCGGTAATCGCCGATCTTCGCTTTGCCGCCGGCTGCCGCCGCGAGCACGCGTTCGCGTACCGCCTGCGTGACATCGCCGACCAGCGCGCTGCCGCCATCGAGGTGCGCGATCGCCGCGCCGACGTGCGCGAGCTGATCCTCGAACGCGCGCAACGCGGCGGCATCGCCGCGCCCGATCGCGCAGGCGAGCCACAGATCCGAAACGCACAGCGACGCGAGTACGCCGTCGATCGGGGTGTCGATCCGATCGGCGAGGTAGCCGGCAAACACGTCGTCGGGCACGTCGACACCCGGCCAGGCAGCGCGTGATGCGGCGATGGCGTCGGCGAGAGTCACGGGCCGCCATGTTAGCGTGGGGCGTGTGTCCCGGCGAGGAGACGATCGCGGCCTTCGTGGCGGGGCGGTTGCCACGCGCCGAGCGCGACGGCGTCGATAGTCACCTCGATACGTGCACGAGCTGCCAAGAGCTCGTCGCGATGCTCGCGAAGCTGCAACCGGTGCGCGACACGACTGCGCCGGCAACGCTGGCCGAGCAGGTGGCAGAGACGCAGCTCGCCGGGCGGCTCGGGCGCTATGTGCTGCACGCGCGACTCGGCGCAGGAGGGATGGGCGTCGTGTATGCCGCCTACGATCCAGAGCTCGATCGCCGCGTCGCGCTCAAGGTGCTGCGCCACACGCAGGCAGGCGAGCAGCTGCGCGATGAAGCGCGCGCGATCGCGAAGCTGGCCCACCCGAACGTGATCGCCGTGCACGACGTCGGCGAGGCCGATGGCGAGCTGTTCATCGCGATGGAGCACGTCGAGGGCGTCACGCTGCGCGAATGGTTGCGCGAGCAGCGCACGCCCGCCGAGATCCTCGACGTGTTCGTGCAAGCGGGACGCGGGCTCGCCGCGGCGCATCGCGCAGGTCTCGTCCACCGCGACGTCAAACCGAGCAACATCATCGTCGGTGCGGACGGCCGCGCGCGGGTGCTCGATTTCGGGCTCGCACGTGACGATCGCGACGAGGCGCCGGCGGTCGTCGGCACGCCCGCGTACATGGCGCCCGAGCAACGCCGTGGCGAGCGCGTCGATGCGCGCGCCGATCAGTACGCGTTCAGCGTCGCGCTCTGGGAAGCACTCGGCGGCCGCCGCGATGCCGAGCAGCTCGACGGCATTGCCGAGCGTGTCGTGCGGGCGCTGCGCCGCGGCCGACTCGACGATCCGAATGCACGCTTTGCGACGCTCGACGACCTGCTCGACGAGCTCGCACCGCCGCCACCCCGCACGCGACGCTGGGTGATCGCGACCGTGCTCGCTGCGGGTGCGCTCGTCGCGACGCTCGCGTTTACGTTCACGCGCGAGCGTGCGAGTGAACCGTGTGCGCGCGCCGGCGACGCCGTGGCAGCGGTGTGGAGCGGACCGCAGCGCGACGCGGTACGCGCGGCGTTCGCGGCGACGAAGCTGCCGTACGCGGCCAAGGCCGCCGACACCACGATCCGCGAGCTAGACGCATGGACCGCGGACTGGCAGCGCCATGCCGCCGCGACGTGTCGCGCCACGCTCGTCGATCGCGTGCAGCCGGCCGCGTCGCATGCGCTACGCACCGCATGTCTCGACGAGCTCCTCAACCGGCTCCGGCCAACCGTCGCACTCGCCCGCACGGCCGATGCACAGATCGTCGCACGCGCCGAGGTGCTCGCACGTTCGCTGCCCGCACCCGAGCGCTGCGACGATGTCGTCGCGTTGTCTGCGCTGCCGCCGCTGCCTCCCGCCGAGCGCGATCGCGCCGAGGTCGCGACGCTCCGCGCACAGATCGCCGAGTACGACACCGCGTTACTCGCGGGCCGCGCGCCGCAGCTGCGTGAAGCGATCGTCGCCGTCGATGCACGTGCTCGCGCGCTCGGCTATCTGCCGTTGCAGGCGCGCAGCCAGTTGCTCGTCGCGCGCCTCGCGTCGTCGTCGGCGAAGTACGACGAAGCGATCGCGGGTTACCACGCTGCCGCACGCGACGCGACGGCCGCACGCGACCTGGTGCTGCTCGCCGAGATCTGGATCGAGCTGTCGCAGACACTCGGCAATGACGTGCGCCGGCAAGACGATGCCGTGCTGTTCGACGGCTATGCGGCGGCGATGATCGAGAAAC
>DATDCH010000585.1:0-2532 GCA_036524455.1 Kofleriaceae bacterium
GCGGCGAACAGCGGCCACCGTTTCGCGGGCGGGGCAGGCGGCAGTGACGTGACTTGTGACGTGTCGGCGGCGACGGCCGGCAGGTTGGTCGCGCTGCTGTTGGCCTGGATCTCGAGCGTCGGCGCATGGCCGAGTGCGGGGACTCCTTTCGCCGGCGTGCGGCGCAGCGGCGTAATGATGGGGCCGCTCGTCGGTCCGCTCGCCGCTGCGTGCTTGGCGCTCGAACGCGGAATCGCGGTGTACGTCGGAAGCTCCCAGCCGTTCGCTTCGGCGATCGCCTCGAGCTGATCGGCGACGATGTCGATGCGATGCGGACGCCCATTCTCCTCCTTCTCCATGCAAGCGAGGATCGCGTCCTCGAGCTCCGGCGGTACGACGTGCGGGAGATCCTGCACGCGGCTCGGCGGTATCGGCGTGATCGTCAGATGCTTGACGACCATCTCTCCGAAGTTCGCGCCGCGCAGCGGCAACACTCCGGTCACGAGCTCGTACAAGAGAATGCCGAACGAATAGATGTCCGTGCGGTGATCGACGACCTTGCCGCTCGCTTGCTCCGGCGACATGTACTCGGGCGTGCCGAGGATCGCGCCCGCCGCCGTCGAGTGCACGCCGATGTTGTCGACCGTATCGATCAGCTTCGCGACGCCGAAGTCGAGCAGCTTGACGAAGTCGGGTTGCCCCGAGCGTTCGATCAAGAACACGTTGTCGGGCTTGAGGTCGCGATGAATGATGCCGGCGTCGTGTACCGCTTGGAGCGCGCGCGCGACCTGCGTCATGATCCCGATCGAGCGAGCGAGTGGCTGCACACCCTCGTTGTCGATCACGTTGGACAGCGGCGTCCCGCGCAACAGCTCCATGATGTAGTAGTTGTCGCCGCCGGGTTCCTCGACGAAGTCGGTGATCTCGACGATGTTGTGGTGACGGATCTTGTTCACCGCGCGTGCTTCGCCGAAGAAGCGCCGCACCGCCTGCGGGTTCTCGGCGAAGTCACTGCGCAGCGTCTTGAGCGCGACGCGACGACCGAGGCGAATGTGCTCCGCGAGATAGACGACGCCCATCCCGCCTTCGCCGAGCAGCTCGATCAATCGATACGAACCGAGGACGGTGCCGGGGCTGCGCACGCCGCTGCGTCGCTGCGTGACGCCGCACGCGGGACACGTCACTTGATCGATCGTCGTTCGCGAGCCGCACGTCGCGCAGCGAAGGTGCAGCAAATTGTTGCTGCTGCTCACGTCAGACACGGCTCACCCGCCGGCTGCGTTGTCACGCATCCATCCACCGTCGACTATTGTAACGAGGCTGGCGAAATTATCGCAACGCGATCCTTCGAAAATTCAACTCTGACAACGAGTTGCAAGAGACCCACGGTCACCTACGGTGGCGTCAGGTGGTCGCGAAAACTTTGCGCTCGGCGCTCCGTTCTACGCACCGATTGCGGAAAATCCTGCGGCATTTTCAGCGGCATCATGCGCACGCGATCGTGTCGATCGTACGCGCTCGGATTTACGAACCGCATACGTTGGGGAGATTCCGTCGAGAAATCGGTGTGATCGCTATCGGCGGCAGCCGCCGATCAATCCGGACTAAGGTGCACTCCTTATGGCGGCGCGCGATCTCGCGACGGCGATCGGCTGGAGCTGCCCCACTTGCGGCCGCAGTTACCCTTCAGAGTTCGCGGTCTGTCCACTCGACGCAACGCCGCAAGGCGAGCCGTCGCGGTCTGGCGATCCACAGATCGGCATCGTGCTCGGGCATACGTACAAGATCGTGCGCGTCATCGGGCAGGGCGGCATGGCGCGGCTCTACGAGGCCGAGCACCTGCGCATCGATGCGCGCTACGCGGTCAAGATCATCCACGACGAGCTCGCTCGCGAGCCGAGCCTGCTCGCGCGCTTCGAACGCGAGGCGCATGCGGCCGGCAAGATTCGCTCGGACCACGTCGTGCGGCTGTTCGACGTGTTGCGTACGCAGGACGATCGTCCGTGTCTCATCACCGAGCTGCTCCACGGCGAGGACCTCCAAGTCCACCTCGATCGCGTGGGCAAGCTCAGCGTCGCGGACGCGATTCCGATCGCGCGCCAGCTGTGTCGCGGTGTCGCGGCGGCGCACGCGGTCGGCGTGGTGCATCGCGATCTCAAGCCGTCGAACGTGTTCTTGTGTCAGCGCGAAGGCACGCCGCTCGTCAAAGTGTTCGACTTCGGCGTCGCCAAGATCGAGGCCGACGAGAAGCTCACGCACACCGGCGCCGTGATGGGCACGGCTGCGTATATGGCGCCCGAGCAAGCGCTGCGCGCCGCCGACGCTGGGCCGCTCGCCGACGTCTACTCGATCGGCGCGATCCTCTATCACATGCTCGCGGGGCAGCCACCGTACGGCAGCTTGCCGGCCGTCAGTCGGTTCGCGCTGCTGCTCAGCGAGGAGCCGGCCCGTCCGCGCTCGGTCGAACCGTCGATTCCCGAAGGCGTCGAAGCGGTGATCCAGCACGCGATGGCGCGCGACACCGCGTCGCGCATTCCGTCCGCGCTCGAGCTC
>DATDCH010000586.1:0-9491 GCA_036524455.1 Kofleriaceae bacterium
ATGCGATCGGTAATCACGTCGACGTTGTCGCGTTGCAGCGCGGGATACCAATCGTTCGAGATCAACACGCGCTTGCAGCCGAGCCGATAGTTCGGTGTCACCTTCGCGCGCAGCTCGCGATCGGGTACCGCCGACGCGAGCAAGCGCAGCGCGATCTTCTCGAGCACCTGGTTGACCTTCGGTGCGTATGCGAATCCGACGACCCGGCTCTCCATCAGCCAGTACAGGCCGGTGCGGCGCAGCCAGTGCGTCGCCGGCACGTTCTCGAACAGCCAGCGCTCGGCGTCGCTCATCGTGCGATCGCGTTTCGGCACGACCCACGGCGCGGTGCGCTGATAGATGTCGAGGTGCTTCACCTTTGGCGCGATCTCGGGGACGAACTGGATCGCGCTCGCGCCGGTACCGATCACCGCGACGCGCTTGCCGGCGAGATCGTAGTCGTGATCCCAACGCGCGGAGTGGAAGCGCTTGCCCTGGAACGTGTCGAGACCCGCGATGTCGGGCAGCGACGGCAGGTGTAACGCGCCGTTGCCGAGCAGCAGCGCACGCGCCTCGAAGCGCTCGCCGGCCGCCGTGATCACGCGCCACGTGCCGCTCGCTTCATCGAACGTTGCCGAGTCGACGTGCTGGCCGAATTTGAGGTGCGGCCGGAGCCCATACTTGTCAGCGCAGTGCTCGAGGTACGCGAGGATCTCGGCTTGCCCGCCGTACGCACGCGACCACTTCGGGTTCGGCTCGAACGAGTACGAGTACAAGTGAGACGGCACGTCGCAGGCGGCTCCCGGATACGTGTTCTCGCGCCAGGTGCCGCCGACGCGGTCAGCCTTCTCGAGAATGACGAAGTCCTGGATGCCGGCGAGCTTGAGCTGAATGCCTGCGGCGAGACCCGAAAACCCGGCACCGACGATGACCGCAGAGAGCATGTCGCGAAGCTAACCAGCTATTGACCAAAGGTCAATAGAGGAAATCGCGGCACCCGGGAGTCGGCCGACAAGGCTCCGAAAAGGCTACGGCCCGTGGCTGGGTTTAGCAGCCACGGGCCTGAGTGACGGGATACTGCGATTCGAGGTTTGGCTCGGGATTCGGCGATTCGAGGCTCGGTTCGGGATACTGCGATTCGAGGTTCGGTTCGGGATTCGGCGGGATTCAGTAGGTTCGGTTCGAGATTCGGTGCGGTGCTAGGCGGCGCTGCCGGAGAGCTGGCTGAGCGCCTCGTCGACCTCGTCGAGCTCCCACAGGCGGCGTTCGATCTCGCGGTCGAGCTCGCCGTCGAGCTGCGGGCAGGCGACGCGCTGGGCGACCAGGCGGACCAGCTCGTCGACGGCCTCGAGCTCGTCGGCGAGGCGCTCGATGCGGCGCACGCACTCGTCGCGGTGCCGCATGCGGCGCATCATGATCTCGCGGCGGCGCGCCGACCGGTTCGGATCGCCCATCGGCATCATGCGGGGCAAGTCGCTCGAGCCGGCGAGGCGCAGCGAGTCGAGGCACTTCTGGTGGCTGACCGCGAGGCTGACGAAGTGGTCGAGCAGCGACTGCGGCTCGAAGCGGCGCGCCTCTCGCGGGTCGGTCTTCTCGATGTCGGCGATCAGCTCGCGGAGGTCGGAGTACTGCTGCTGGCGCACCGGGCCGGTCGGCTTGAGCAGCTTCATGCGCTCGCTCTCGCGCTTCTGCCGCATGCGGTACTCGAACTGGCGATCGAGTTGCCTGCGCACGTACCGATAACGCGTGGCGCCGGTGCCGAGCGCGACGAACGTCATCATCGCGATCAGCGCGCCGAGCATGCCCGCGTAGCCGACGCCGACGCAGACGGCAAAAGCCATAACCGACAGACTCACCGGGTTGAACAGCGCGCCGCGTACGTATGTCAACGCGGTCTGTGCCTGCGGCGAAATCGAGACGATGGCGAGATCCGGATCTTCCGAGGCGGTCAGCCGCTGGGTCATGGCGGTCATGGGTGAGAGCGATTACAACCCTCGTGCCACCGTCGAAGAATAACGACGACGTAGCATTTTGACCCAATCGCTGGTCGCCCAAGACACACCGTGGCGGGAACGTCGATCCTAATCGGACCGTGACGTACGTCGGTTCTTGTCGACGATCGCCGCGAGGATAAGCAAGAACGCGAACAATCGCAGCAAGTAGAAGTACGGCGTGTACTCGTCCGAGGGATCGCGCCCCACCATCAGCGCCCAGTTGGCACCGAGTGCCCAGAAGGCGACTGCGAAGAACGCGAAGAACCGATCGCCGCTCCACCGCCAGTAACGGAGGAAGAACAACCCGCACACGAGCGAGAGCGCCGTAAGGATGCCGAGCAAGTACGTGTGCAGCTGGTCGCTCATTACTTGCTCTCCCAGATCAGACCGATGGTGAGCAGGAGGAGCGCGACGATCCCGGAGCCGGTGCGCAGGAACTGCAAGTCGATGTCGGGTACGAGCACGATGTCGACGAACAACAGGATGTTGTTGATCGCGAGCACCACGAAGCACAGCGTGCTCCACAGCAGCAATCTGGTCTTGTTGGCCAAATAGCTGCGAAGCAGGAGCCCGGCGCACAGGATGCTGGTCAGCGCGCACAGCACGTAGACGAGCTCAGGCATCTGGGTCTCCTTTCTTCTTCGGGCGTAGCACGAATGCATCGGCGAAAGCGCGCGCTGCCTGTTTGCGCACACGGGCGAGGGCCGTGCGCGTCATCAGGTTCAAGACTTCGATGCGATCGTCGTCATACATTTTGACAAGTGCGTCGACCGCAGTGCGCCACGGCCCCGCGGGCTGGAGCACACCGTCGCGCTCTAACGTCTTCATGCACTTGTCGACCTCGTCGGTCGGCAGCGACAGGCTCTTGGCGATGTCGGCGGCTTGCGGCTTGACGGCGAAGCCGGACCGCGAAACGAAGACCACGATCTCGAGCTTCTCGAACGAGTCGATGACCTGTTCGATCAGGCGCGTGACCGCCTGTATTTCCGCAGCGCCCGCCGACATCCGAGCGCTGGTACTTTGTGCTCAAACCATCCATCATTGCAAGCGATGGCGCTGCCAGCAACGATGCGCAAGGTGCAGCTCTCGCTGGCCGACTCCGACCGCGGTGTCTACGAGGAGCTCGAGCTCCGCGTGGCCCAGCATCCGTCGGAAAGCGAGCGCTATCTGGTCGCACGCATCCTGGTCCGAGCGCTGGAGCACACTGAGGGCCTCGAGTTCAGCAAAGGCGGCGTCTCCGACGACAGCGAGCCCGCCCTCGTGCAGCGCGACCTGCGCGGCGATCTGATCGGCTGGTTCGAGGTCGGCGCGCCGAGCCCGGACCGCCTGCACAAGGCAACGAAGCTCGCGCGGCGCGTGGTCGTCTACACGTGGAAGAACGCCGCGGACCTTGCAGAGGCGATTCGCGATCGGCCGGTCTACCGCGGCGAGACGATCGAGCTGTTCCAGATCGATGGCGCCTGGCTCGATGCGGTCGCGGCGACGCTCGACCGCAACAACACGTGGGCGCTAGCGGTCACCGGCGGCGTGATGTACCTGACCGTCGGCGATGCGGTGTTCGAAGGCAGCGCGCAACGCGTCGAGATCTAGTCGCCGGCTTCAATTGCCGCAGTACTCGTAGCTATCCGCCGCTGGGAATCGGTACAGGCCCGAGAAGCACATCTCGCTGAACGCGCCGTCGCCGTACGTGACCTGGTTGCCGCTGTTGTTGACGAACGTGCAGGTGACACGGATGCGCTCGCCCGCGGCCACGTCGGTCATCGGCTCGACGGCGTAGTAGCGCTGCTCCTCGAAGCGGAACTCTTTGTCGTGCAAGACGCTCGCGCCTGCGCCGCGTACGAGCTCGACCTTCTGGCGCTTCGCGAACGTGTGCATGTGAGGCCACAACGCGAACAACGTGTACGGCGAGGTCGCGGTGCACTCGCCGGTCACCGCGTGCGGTTGGTTATCCGACGGGATCGAGATGTCGAGCGGACCCGCGAGCACCATCTCGGCGAGCGTCGGCGGTGGTGTTGGTTGCACCTTCGCGAACACCGCAGTCTCGCCGGCGAGCGCTTCGTCGCTCGGGTTGAACAAGTGCAGATTGAGATGCAGCTGTTGCCCGGCGGCGACCTCGAGCCCGACGCCGCTCGGCAGCTCGAACGGCGCGGTACCGACGCTCGACGCGTACAGCATGATCTTGCCGATCGTGCCGCCGTCGCAGTCGCGCTCGCCATCGGGACCCGCCGTCGTGTCGTCCGCGAGCGCGAGCACCGCGTGGTGCGTGCCGGCCGGCGCGTCTGTCGAAAAGCTCGTGATGTACATCGCCTCGGCGAATGTCACGCGCACGCATTTGTAGACGTTTGCGCCGACGGGCAGCTGCCACGTGCTGCCGAGCAATCGCGTGTAGCCGGCGGGCACATCATCGATCGCCGCATCCGCCGCGGGATCGCTATCGCCGCTCGCTGCATCTTTGCCGCAACTCGCGAGCGCGGCGACAGCAGCAAGGCACGAGAAGGCCAAGCGCGTGCACATGCCTTCGTGCACAAGCAAGACGAGTTCCCGTCGCTGCGTCGTGATCAGCGCGCACGCCGCGCGCCGCAGTCACACGGCTACTGGAAGCAGAACAAGCTCGCGCCCGCAGACGGGTAGCGATACATGCCGCCGAAGCACATCTCCTGGTCGGAGCTATCGCCCCAGTTGATCGTCGAGCCGGTGTTGTTGTTGTACGTGCACGTCACGCGGATTCGATCGCCGGTCATCAGCTGGATCTCGGGGGTCTGCGGCCAGTACTTCTGCTCCTCGAACATGTACGGCATGTCATGCAGCACCGTCGTCGTGCCTCGGATCAGCTCGATCTTCTGGTGCACGGCCGCCTTGTGCATGTGCGGCCACAGCGCGAACAGCTTGTACGAGCTGTTCATCGTGCAGGAGCCGCTCACGTTGTGCCCTTGTGCACCCGCCGGGATGCTGAGCTGCAGCGGTCCTGCGAACACCATCTCGGCGAGCATCGGCGGTGCAGTCGGCTGCGACTTGACCCAGATTGCCGACTCGCCGGTCAGCGCTTCGTCGCCTGCGTTGTAGAGGTGCAGGTTCAGGTGGATCTGCGTGCCCGCAGGGATCCTGACGCCGACACCACTCGGAAAATCGAGCGGCGACGTACCAACGCCCGAGGCGTAGAGCATCTGCATGCCGAGCGTCGACACCGTGCAGTCTTGCTCGCCGTCGGCGCCTGCGGCCATGCCGGACGCGATCGACAGCACTGTGTGGTGCGTGCCGTTCGGCGCCTGCGCGTTGATGTTGGTGATGTACGTGTCGGCTGGCACCGTCACGCGCACGCATCTGTAGATGTCGGTCTGGCCCGCTTGCAACGTCCAGGTCCGGCCGATCAGCTTCGTGTAGCCGCTCGGTGGGATGTACGCGTCGGCCATCCCGCCGGGCGCATCGATGATCGGCTCGTCGTCACCCATCGTCATGGGGCCGGTGCCGCCACAGCCAATCGCAAATAGGAACGCCAGCGTGTACACCCTCATCATGGTCGGCATCATCCCTGATCTCGGGTCGTTTCGAGCCAAAAAATGTACGCTCTGCGGCATGCGTCTCATTTCATGCTTGCTGCTCGTTTGCATCAGTGCGTGCTCCAAGAAGAAAGAGGACGTGCCCCCACCATCGGCCGGATCGGGTGCTGGGTCGGGTGCGGTTGCGACTCCTGGCTCGGGTTCAGAGATGTCTGCTAACCCCGTGCCGGCCGCGCCAAAGCTGACAACCGAGCGGTTCTTCAAGGATGAGTACTCGGCTTTTCTCCAGACCAAACGGGGTGTGTGGGTCGCAGAAGGGGACAGTCCACCCGAGCACCTGTGTGGCCCGGCGATCGGCACGGCAATGGTCCGACTGGGGACGCTGGCCAATCAAGCGAAGCCCACCGCGAAGCCCGAGGACTGCAAGGCAGACGGCGCGTTCACGTATTGCACCTTCGATCCACCGGGCGGCGAGCCGGTGAGCTACGTGCTCGATCGTGATGAGGTGCTCGTCGCGGTGTGGATCGGTAAAGCGGTCGCGCGGAGCAAGCAGCTCGAGGCCGAGCTCGCAACGCCGCGCGAGTGCAAGCGCGCGACCGAGTAACTAGCGAGGCGCGACCGGCGCGTCTTGTGGCGGAAGCTCGATGCCTGCGTCGGGGACGTCGATCGCGATCAGCGGCCGCGCGTAGCCGGTCTCGGTGCGCGGGCGCAGCACGACGCGGTTATCGGTGTCGGCGGAGATCAGCACGTGATCGTCGCCGGCAAACCGCACGAGGTTGATCTTGTCGGTGTGCTCGGTGAAGAACGTGACGGTGTCGGTCGCGAGCTCGTGGACGAGCAGTCGATCGTCGAACGCAGCCGCGAGATAGCGGCCGTCGCGCGACAGACTCGCGGCGTGCAGCTTCGAGCCCGCATGGCGATGGACGACGTCGCCAATCACGAGATCGCCGCCGAGCCGGCGCACTTCGATCACCGTCGCGGTGCCGAAGCGCCGCACAGCGTACGCGACCCACGGACCCGCCACCGCGACCCACTCGATATCGCCCTGCTGCTCGGTCTTGAGATAGCTGACGCGCTCGAGCGTCTCGTCGACGATGCGATGGAGAGCGACCTCGCTCCACGACGTTGCCGCGAGCAGCCGGCGCGTGGCGTCGATATGCGCGGCCTGGATGACCCGCCGCGGCAGCGGATCGACGGCGTAGCTGGTCTCGCCCGTGGCGATCGTGACGCGCTCGGAGTCGGTGACGTAGTAGAAGATGTCTTCGCTTGCGGTCACCGCGGTGTTACGCGCGGGCGCATCGACGCCCGTGACGACGTGGCTGGTCTCACGCCGCAGGTCGACGACGCGCATGCCGTCGAAGATTCGTGCTTGCGAGCCTTCGACGACGTCGTCCCATTTCCACACGCCGTAGATCACGCGGCCGTCGCCGGTCAGCCGGGCTGGGTGCGCGCGGTTTGATCGGATCACGCCGTGCGTGCCGGCGTTGATCCAGCGCAGTCGCCGCAGGTCGAACAGCCGCGGTGGTCGGCGCCAATGCGAGACGAGCCCGAGCCGACCGAGTGGGTCGACATCGCGCAGCCGCGCGGACAGCCCGAGCCGCACCACGCGTCCCGACGGCTCGCGGCAGGTCGCCCAGTCCGCGGCGCACGTCTCGCAGACCAGGCGTGTACAGACCTGACACGATCGATCCGCACCGATCAACGTGCAATGCGCGCACCCGACAGCCCCTGCTCCACGTGCCACCACGTGGGCAGTCTACCGCGTCAGAGCTTGACCTTCTTGTTCTCCGGATCGAACAGCGGCTTGAGCGATGCGACCGCCGGATACGTCTTATCTGCGATCTCGACTTCCCACGTGCCGGCATCGATCCACTTCTGATCGATCGGCTCGGGCGATTCGACCATCGCGAGTCCGACGGCGCCGCCGAGCGAATGGCCGTACGACGCCGCGCGGATGTAGCTCACCACCTTGCCGCTACGCTTCACGATCTCGGCATGGAACATCATCGCGTCGGGATCCTTGACGAGGATCTGCAGCAGGCGCTTCTTCAGCGGGCCCGCCGCTTTCTGCGCGACGACCGCGTCTTTGCCGAGGAAGCCGCCCGGCTTCTTGAGATCGACCGCGAACCCGAGGCCGGCTTCGAGCACCGTGTCGGTGTTGTCGATGTCGTGGCCCATGTCGCGATAGCCCTTCTCCATGCGGCAGCTCGCGAGCGTCTTGAGGCCGGCGTGCACGAGCCCGACTTTGTCGCCCGCTTCGACGAGTCGATCGTAGACGTGGAGTGCCTGCTCTGCGGGCATGTAGAGCTCGTAGCCGAGCTCGCCGAGATACGTGATGCGGATGCACAGCACGCGCGCGAAGCCAATGTCGATCTCTTTCGCGGCGCGGAACGGGAACGCGTCGTTGCTCATGTCGACGCTCGTCACGAGCTGCATCAGCTCGCGCGAGCGCGGGCCCTGCACGTTGAGCTGCGCGTACGCCGACGTTTGATCGGACACGAACGCGTGGTCGTCGCCGAAGTGGCGCTTCATCCAGTACTGCACATGGCGATGCACGGTATCGCTCGCCACGACCCAGTACTTCTCGTCGCCGAGCTTCGCGACCGTGAGGTCGGCTTGTAGCTTGCCCGCCTCGTCGAGCCACTGCGTGTACGTGATCTGGCCCGCCGCGCCGTCGACGTTATTCGCGCTGATCCAGTTGAGCAGGCGTCCCGCGTCGCGCCCCTCGACGAGGAACTTCGACATGAACGACATGTCCATGAGGATCACGCCCTCGCGCGCGGCGGTGTGCTCGCGTTGCCACTGCGGGAACCACGGCGGCTTGCCGAACGTGAGCGTGTTGTCGTTGTTGCCGTACCAGTCGGCGCCTTCCCAGCCGCTGACGTCGCGGAAGAACGCGCCGCGCGCTGCGAGCCGATCGTAGAACGGCGATTTCTTCGCGCCGCGTGCGGTCTCCATCGAGCGGAACGGGTAGTGGCACTGATAGACCATGCCGAGCGACTCGACCGTGCGCGTGCGGCGGTACTCGGGGTTGCTCTGGTAGCCGTGCAGGCGATCGATGTTGATCGCGCTGACGTCCTGGTCGGGGCGACCGTTGATGATCCAGTGCGCCATCAGCCGGCCGATGCCGCCGCCCGTGATGATGCCGATCGAGTTTAGACCGGCCGCGACGAAGAAGTTCTTGAGCTCGGGCGCCTCGCCGACGATGGGCTGCAAGTCGGGCGTGAAGCTCTCGGGTCCGCAGAAGAACTTCTTCACGCCGGTCTCCATCGTGATCGGTACGCGCTGCATCGCCTTCTCGACGTACGGGCCCATGCGATCCCAATCCGGTTGGATCTCGCCGAACGAAAAATCGTCCGGGATGCCCTGCACGCGCCACGGTGCGCACACCGGCTCGAACAAGCCGATCATCAGGCCGCCGACTTCCTCGCGAAAATATCCGTACGAGCCCGGGTCCTCGAGCACCGGCCAGTCGCTCGAGATCTGCTTCATGCGCTCGGTGATCAGGTAGTAGTGCTCCGCGGCTTGCAGCGGGATGTTGACGCCGACGTCGCGCGAGATCTGCCGCGCCCACATGCCGGCGCAGTTGACGACGTACTCGGCTTCGATGTCGCCGTACGCGGTGCGCACGCCGGTGACGACGCCGCGCTTCGCGAGAAACGCGGTGACCGGCACGTTCTCGATCAGCTTCGCGCCCTGCATGCGCGCGCCCTTCGCGAGCGCCATCGTCGCGTCGACCGGATTCACGCGGCCGTCTTCTTTGACGTAGAAGCCGGCGAGCAGATCGTCGGTCTTCGCGATCGGAAACAGATCGCGGATCTGACCGGGCGAAATCTCGTGGACGTCGACGCCGCAATAGCGATTGAACGCCGACACACGACGATACTCTTCGAGCCGATCCTTGTCGCTCGCGACCTCGATGAACCCGGTCGCCTTGAACCCGGTGGACTGCCCGGTCTCCGCTTCGAGCCGCGCGTAGAGATCGCGCGTGTACTTGCGCATCTCGGTCGAGGTCTCGGAC
>DATDCH010000587.1:0-3354 GCA_036524455.1 Kofleriaceae bacterium
GTACATGATCGTCGAGGGCGAGGCAATCGTGCGGATCGGCGGCTCGGGACGGCCGAGCACGAGCCCGGGTTTCGACGACGGCCGCGACGTCGCCCGGCTCGGCCCGGGTCAGTTCTTCGGCGAGATGTCGCTGATGACCGGGGAGGCCCGCACCGCGACGGTGATCGCGGCCAGCGAGCTGCTCTGCTACCGGATGAACAAGCCGGCGTTCCAGGAAATCCTCCAGGATACGCCCACAATTGCAGACCAGATCGCAGAGGTCTTGGTGATGCGACGCACAGCGCTATCGGCCGCGCGCGACGAGCGGGACGAGGTACGCAAAAAGCGCCACGAGACCGCGAAGCAAGATCTGCTCGGCCGCATCCGGGGCTTCTTCGGACTCGACGCGTCGCGGTAGCGGATCGGGGTCGGGCATCGCCGGGGTTGCTCCCGCAGGAAGTACTGGCGCGCGTCGCTTCGCCGCGTACCATAAAGAGATGCTGCAAGCTGTCGAAGCTCCCGTACTGAAGTTGGCGGCGATTGCAGGGGCGGCACTACTGATTGGCGCGTTCGCGGCGCCGCGCGACGAGTCGGTGGTGCAACGCCTCTCGCTCGACGCGCCCGAGCGCCCCGGCGCGATCTACGAGACCCAGTGGGAGAAGGGCGACGTGTACATCACGCTGCGCGACGGCAAACCGGCGCCTCGCATCTTCCAGAAGCGCTCGTTCCACTGGGGCTGCGAGTGGCTCTCCGTCGAGACCATCACGCCCGACGGCCCGAACCGCTACTTCTACACGTACGACGAAGAGAAGCTGTGGTGCGCCGAAAATGCGGAGCCGTCGATCGCGACGCCGCGCGTCGGCTGGGCGTACGTCGTCGACCAAGACTAGGCAGCAGCGCTCACGCGTACTTGTAACACCGGCCGCGGCGTAGAGCCGCCAGCGGGTAGCGCGTGCCCCGCCACGCGATGCCGCCGCGCCAGAGCGTCAGCACCATCGAGCGCAGCACGCCAAACCCGAACACCACGACGCCGAACGGCACCGGCAACGCCGACACCGCGGGCCGACCGAGCCAGCGCGCGATCGCGAGTTGGATCGCGACCGCAGCTCCGACAGTCGCGGCGGCGAGCCAGCTCGGATCGACCGCGAGCGCGACGAATGCGCCGAGCTCGCAGAGCGCGATCGCGCCGAGCGCGACGAGACAGCGCACCACGCTGAACCCGCCGACGGCCGCGAACCCGTTCTTCTCCATGCCGCCGACGACCTCGCCGAGCGAGCTGTAGAACGAGAGCCCGACGTAGCCGCGCGCGTTGAGCACGCACGCCCGCGCGCCCGACCACTTGAGCCGTTGGCCCAGAGCGATGTCGTCGAGCACTTCGAGGCGCAGCGGCACGAACCCGCCGATCCGATCGAGCGCGCGGCGACGGACGAGGTTGAAGTTGCCGCCGCCGAGCGACACGCGCGAGCGCGGATCGCTCACCTTCCACGCTCGCGAGCAGACCGTGAGGATCCGGAGCAGCGTCGTCATCGCGGCATCGAGCCCGAACTTCGACCACCACACGGACGGGAACACGGTGACGTGGTCGATCGCGTCGTGTTCGGCGTGTGCGATCACGCGACACAACGTATCGGGCGCGTGGTGGACGTCGGCGTCGCTCAACATGATCCACTCGCCGGTCGCGTGTCCGAGCGCGACGTGCATCGCGTGCAGCTTGCCGAGCCAGCCGTCGGGCAATTCGGCGATGTGGATCGGAACGACGCGCGCATCCTCGGCGGCGATCCGGTCGATGATCTCGCCGGTGCGATCGGTCGACCGATCGTTGACGACGAGGTACTCGATCTTCGGGTAACGCTCGGCGAGTCGCGATCGCAACGCGGCTTCGAGCGTCGCTTCCTCGTTGCACGCCGGGATGATCACGCTGACCCGCGGCCACTGCGTTCGCTCGATGACGGGAAGCTCTGCCAGCACCGGTACACTGCGCACGATGCGCAGTGCGGCGAACGCGACGATCACCCAATAGACGGCACACACGATCGCAAGCACGAACATACGGCGCGGGCATTTCACGACACGTGCCGCACGTAACCGAGCGATTGCAGTGTGTGCCTCGCGTCGCGCGTTGCCAGGTTGTCCAGCGAGAGCGATTAGCGGGTGACGAGCTGGCGGAGGTGCCACGCCTGCAGCTCGATCTGCTTGGCAGCGTCACGTTGGCGCAGCGCCATCGTGCGAAGTAACACCGCCGTGATCGCGACGAGCAGCGCGAGCACGAGCGCAAACCCGAGCTGGACCGGCGCGGCCGAGAACGTGACCGCCGGCGAGAGCAGCACGATCGTGCCCGCCTCGAAGCGATACGTCGGCGCGAGCACGCCGACCGCTTCGAGTGCCCATGGCACCGCAACGCCGAGCGAGAGGATGCAGGTGACCACGGTCATCCGCCCGAAGCTCGGATGGACCGCGAACGCCATCAGCGTGGTGAGCACGAGCGTCGGTGCGATCACGAACGGCCCGACGAGCCGACACACGAGCGCGATGAGCAGCGCGTTGATCACCGCGCTGACGTAGATCGCGGCGTGTGGGATCCGAGTCTGTCGCGACATCGCGAAGATCTGCGCCGCGCTGACGATCGCGCACGCGCCGAAGCCGGCGACCATTGCCCAGTCACGTACGCCGGTCCACCACAGGATCGGCAGGAACCACAGATAGCCGGTCATCGCGAGCGCGCCGATGCGGCCCTGGTACTGCGCGGTGGCAACGTCGATCGAGGCGAGCTGCTTCTCGACCTCGATCGGCATCTCGGTCGGTGGCTCGAGCATGAGGCCGGTGACGAGCTCGGCCGCTTCGGTCGCGGTCGGATCGAGCGCGAGCGCCCTGCCCGCTTCGCGCATCGCGGTCTTGCGATCGCCGAGCGATTTGGCGATGCGCGCCTCGCGGATCCGTTCGGCTGCGAGCTGGCGGCGGGCCGCAACGTCGCGATCGCCGTCGAGGAATGCCTGCACCGCCTCGCCGAACGCGCGCGCCGACGCGAACCGCTGCTTCGGATCGATGTGCGTCGCGCGCTCGCAGATCGCGTCGAGCTCGGGTGGCGATTCGGCACGCTTCGTCGACGGCTTTGCATCGGGCACGAGGATCGCGCTGACGATCGAGCGCGACGGTAGGTGCAGCGGCTCGCCCGCCGCGATCTCGTAGAGGATGCAGCCGAGTGCGTAGGTGTCCGCCGCGGCACCGACGCGCTCGCCGACGAGCTGCTCCGGTGCCATGTACGCCGGCGTGCCGAGCACCGCGCCCACGCGGGTCTCGCCGGTATCGAGCGCGAGGTCCTGCGAGCTCGGTCGTGCGGTGTCATCCGCTTCGCCGAGCGTGCGCGCGATGCCCCAG
>DATDCH010000588.1:0-2243 GCA_036524455.1 Kofleriaceae bacterium
TGCACCGCGGAGATCGTCTACGGCGTCGGCGAAGTCGCTCAGGGTTGCCTGTACCTCGGCACGCCCGATACGTATCCGGGCGTCACGACGCTGGGCAAGACGTTCAACGTGAAGGTGCCGTCGACGCGCGGCGTGCACGAAGTCCGCATCGCTCATATCGAGGAATTGACCTGCGACATGGCGCTCGCGAAGGATCCGCTCGCGGCGATGATGCCGCCCGGGCGCCCGACCCAGGCGCGCATCGGCGTCATCATCGTGCGCTAACGCACGCACCGAGAATATCGCGAGACCCGTTGGCGTACGATCCTACTGTGAGGATCGCGGCGGTCGTCGTGTTCGGGCTCGTGACCGCCTGCGGGGCGAGGCAACCGTCATCGCCACCAGCTCCAACGTCGGCCTGCGCTGCTGGCATGGAGCTGTACGGTGTTGACGTCGATCCCGTCGACGACTCGGATGAGGCACGCGAGCAGCTCCGGATCTACACGAGCGGCGCGTGGACCTACGAGGCCAACGGCGCGACCGAGCGTGGCTGCCTCGAGCAGCGCGATGTGGCGCGGGTCGAGCGCGCGCTCGATCGCGCGACGTGGATGCAGACCGTGACCGCTGCGCCGTGCACGCACGCAGCCGCACCGCCGACCACGATCTACTACGTGAACGGCGCGCAAGTGCACGAGGCGCACGGCTGCAGCGCGATCCTCGATGACCCGACGCGCAACGCGCTCGCCGAGATCGACGCGATCGTCGATGCCGTGCGGGCGCGCTGACGCGGGTCGATCGTTACGCGCGCGGGTGATCGTCGGACTGCGCGGCCTTCGCGATGTCGATGATCGACTGCGGCGGATCCTTGAGCGCGATCGCGAGCACTTCGTCCATGCGCCGCACGGAGAGAATCTCCATCTCGCTCTTGACCTCTTCGGGAACGTCGATGAGGTCCTTCATATTGCGATCGGGGATGATCACGCGCTTGATGCCGGCGCGGTGCGCGGCGAGCAGCTTCTCTTTGACGCCGCCGATCTGCAGCACGTTACCGCGCAGCGTGATCTCGCCGGTCATCGCGACGTCGGCGCGCACCGGCACGCCGGTGAATAGCGAGACGAGCGCGGTGTACATCGTGATACCCGCCGACGGACCATCCTTGGGAACGGCGCCGGCCGGGACGTGCACGTGCAGATCGGTGTTCTCGAGGAAGTTGCCCGGATCGAGACCGAGCTGAGCGGCGCGGCCGCGCACGAACGACAGCGCCGCGGTGACCGACTCCTTCATCACGTCGCCGAGCTGACCGGTGAGCGTCAGCTTGCCCTTGCCGGGCATCTTCGTCGCTTCGATGAACAGGATGTCGCCGCCGACCGCGGTCCACGCGAGGCCGGTCGCGACGCCGGGCTCGCTCGTGCGATCCGCGACCTCGCTGACGAACTTCTTCGGACCGAGCACTTCCTCGACGACAGGGCCGGTGATGACCTCGTGGTCCTTCGATTGCCCTTCGGCGACCTTCACCGCGATCGCACGGAACACGCTGCCGATCTCGCGCTCTAGGTTACGTACGCCGGCTTCGCGCGTGTAGCTGTCGACGATCTCGAAGATCGCATCGTCGGTGATCTCGCACTTCTCCGTGGTGAGGCCGTGATCGTCGAGCTGCTTCGGCACGAGGAACTTGCGCGCGATCATCTTCTTCTCCTGGCGCGTATAGCCAGGCAGCTCGATGATCTCGAGGCGATCGCGAAGGGCCCACGGGATCGGATCCAATTGGTTCGCGGTCGCGATGAACAGCACCTTCGATAGATCGAACGTGACCTCGAGGTAGTGATCGGAGAACGAGTTGTTCTGCTCGGGATCGAGCACCTCGAGCAGCGCGCTCGCGGGGTCGCCCCGGAAGTCGTGACCGAGCTTGTCGATCTCGTCGAGCACGAATACGGGGTTGTTCGTGCCGGCCTTCTTGATGCCTTGGACGATGCGGCCCGGCAGCGAGCCGACGTACGTGCGGCGGTGGCCGCGAATCTCGGCTTCGTCACGCACACCGCCGAGCGAGATGCGGCCGAACTTGCGTCCAATTGCGCGGGCAACCGACCGGCCGAGCGACGTTTTGCCGACGCCCGGGGGACCCGCGAGGCACAGGATCGGGCCCTTCTTGTCGTTCTTCAGCTTGCGTACCGCCATGTACTCGACGATGCGCTTCTTCACTTTGTCGAGGTCGTAGTGATCTTCGTCGAGGCAGCGACGCACTTCGGCGAGCTCGATGTGATCTT
>DATDCH010000589.1:0-7733 GCA_036524455.1 Kofleriaceae bacterium
CGGCGGGAATCCCGCAACCGGTCGGGCAGCAGCCGAGCACACCAACGCGCGCGACGGAAATCCCGCAACCCGTCGGGCAGCAGCCGAGCACACCAACGCGCGCGACACCGGGCGGGATTCCGCAGCCCGTCGGTCAACAACCGAGCACGCCGGCGACCGTGCGCACGACACCAACCGGGATTCCGCAGCCGATCGGTCAGCAGCCGAGCACATCGGTGTACCTGCGCGTGACGCCGGCCGCGGGCGTTCCGATCACCGAGCGCACCACACCGTCGGCCGGCGTGCCGACGACCGCGCGCGCGACACCGGCCGGCATTCCGCAACCCGTCGGTCCGCAGCCGAGCACGCCGACGCACGCGATCCCGCGCATGACACCCGCGGCGGGCATTCCGCGCCCCGCCGTCGGCCAACCACCGAGCGGCGCCGTCCCGCGGCCGGCACCGCAACACGCGAGTGGACCGACGACGACATCGATTCCCCGTCCCGCCGGTCAACAGCCGAGCGGTCCGGCGCGGCCGGCGACGCCGGGCACGCAGACCCGTCCGGTTCCGACGGTCATGCCAGCGCTGCCGCGGCTGCCCGATCTGCCGCCGATCACGCAAGGCATTCCGCGCCCGGCACCGTCGCAACAGTCGCGACCGATTCCGGTCATGCCGGGTGCAGCCGCGCAGACCGGGCCCGTGCCGGTCGAGTCGATGTCGGGACCGTTCCCGCGTTCGTCTGACAAGCCGGCGCAGACGCCGGTCGCGCAGCGCACGCAAGCGATGCCGAAACCGACGCAGACGCAGGCGATGCCGAAGCCCGCTGCAGCGCCGCTCAAGCCGCCGCCCGGGATGACCGAAGCCGACGTCAACGCGCTCCACGCGAAGTACGTCAAAGCGAAAGAGATGGTCGGCGAGAAGGTCGACCCCGGCAGCCGCGAAAAACTGCTCAAGACGATCGCGCAGACTGCGCCGAAGATCATGGAGCAGTACCACGCGAAAGCCGTCGACTTCTCGGTCGTCGTCAAAGACAACCAAGTCATCATCAAGGCGAAGCCGAAGACGTAGCTCGCGCGCTACAGTGCGCCCATGCCGTTCACGGCGCAGTTTCGCTGCATCGCAGGTTGCTCTGGTGCGTACCCGCTCGAGCAGGTGATCTATCGCTGCCCGACGTGCGGCGACTTGCTCGAGGTCGTGCACGACATCGCGGCGCTGCGCGGGCGTACGGCGGCGCAATGGAAGGAGCTGTTCGCCGAGCGTTGGCGGTCCGTCGAGGAACCGTACGGCTCGGGCGTGTGGGGCAAGCACGAGTGGGTCGCGCCGCAGCTCGCGACGTCGAACATCGTGTCGTTCCTCGAGGGCGTCACGCACCTGACGCGCGTGCCGCATTTCGCGCGCGAGCTCGGTCTCGGTGATGTGCGGGTCAAGCAGTGCGGCACGTCGCATTCGGGCTCGTTCAAAGACCTCGGCATGACGGTGCTCGTATCGATGGTCCACCAGATGATCGCGAACGGGCAGCCGATCCGCGCGATCGCATGCGCGTCGACCGGTGACACCTCGGCGGCGCTCGCGGCGTACGCAGCGGCCGCCGGCATTCGTGCCGTCGTGATCCTGCCACGCGGCAAGATTTCGACGGCGCAGCTCGTGCAGCCACTCGCGATGGGTGCGTTGGTGCTCGCGATCGACACCGACTTCGACGGCTGCATGCGCCTCGTGCAAGAGCTCGCGAGTCGCGAAGGCGTGTACCTCGCGAACTCGATGAACTCGCTGCGCCTTGAAGGCCAGAAGACCGTCGCGATCGAGATCGCGCAGCAGCTCGGCTGGACCGTGCCCGATTGGGTCGTGATTCCCGGCGGCAACCTCGGCAACGTGTCGGCGCTCGGTGCGGGCTTCGAGATGCTGCACGCGCTCGGGCTTGTCGATCGCAGACCGCGGATCTGCGTCGCGCAAGCCGCGCACGCGAGCCCGTTGCACACGAGCTATACGAAGAACTGGGCCGAGCTCGAACCGGTCAAGGCAAAGCCCACGCTCGCGTCCGCGATCCAGATCGGCAATCCCGTCAGCTTCAAGAAAGCCGTACGTGCATTGCGCGCGTTCGAAGGCGTGGTCGAAGCGGTGACCGAAGCAGAGCTCGCCGATGCATCGGCGCGCTGCGATCGGGGTGGTCTGTTCACCGATCCGCACACCGGCGTCGCGCTCGGTGCACTCGAGAAGCTGGCGGCGCGCGGCGAGGTGACGAAGGACCAGCGCGTCGTCGTCATATCGACCGCGAGCGGGCTCAAGTTTGCCGACTTCAAGGTCGGCTATCACGAGGGCAAGCTGGCCGACGTGCCGGCGCCAAAGCACCGCAACACGCCCGTCGACCTCCCCGAGAATTACGACGCAGTGCGCACGGCGCTGCTCCGCGGCCTCGACGGCTAGCCCGCGATTCCGCAGGGTTGGAAGAAATCGTCGGCCGCGTGGAACTTTCGCGCGCGTCGCGGGTGATACCCGGCAGCGATGCACGCGGCAGCGCAGGCCAGGACGTCCGAGCCGCTCGACGAGGTGACCCTTCGTCGTGCGCAGAAGGGCGATCAGCGTGCGTGGCGCGATCTGATCGAGCGCTACCAGCAGCCGGTGCACGCGCTGATCTGGCGGCTGCTCGCGGGGCGTGCGCGCCATCGCGTCGAGGACCTCACGCAAGAGACATTCGTCCGCGTGTTGCGCGCGTTGCCACGCTTCGATCCTGCCGGTACGGCGTCGCTGCTGACCTGGATCCTGACGATCGCGACGCGCATGACCCTCAACGAGCTGCGCCGGCCCGAGACCGCTGGTCTCGATAGCGAGCCGATCGGTGGCGAGCGCGCCGATGCAGATGCCGAGCGCAAGCGACTCGGCACCGCGATCGCGAGCGGCGTGGCGGCGCTGCCGGATGCGCAGCGTGCCGTGCTCGTGCTGCGCGAGTATCACGATCTCGATTACGCCGAGATTGCCGACGTCCTCGAGCTCGACGTCGGCACGGTCAAGTCGCGGCTCAGCCGCGCGCGCGCCGCATTGCGCGATCACTTGACGCAAGCCATGCCCGAGCTCGGAGGTCGCCGATGAGTAACGACGACGACATGCTCGCCGAATACGATCTGTCGGCGTGGGACGTGCCGCCACCGCCGGCCGATCTCGCCGACGCCGTGATCGATCGGATGGGTGGAACCGATGTTGGCATTGTTGCGGTGCCGGTCGAGAGCGCGCGCGAGCCGCGTCGCGCGTGGATCATCGCGGGCGTTGCAGTCGCGGTGGTCGTGCTCGCGCTCGGCGTGTGGTCGCTCGTGCGATCGTCGCGACCGGCGGCTCCGGCGAGCGGCGGCGTGGTCGCGGAGAAGGCGCGCACGCTGTCGCTCGACACCGTGCATGCGGATCTCGATGCGGGTGCAGACGTGCGGTGGAAGCGCACCGGCGACGTGCTCTACATCGAGCAGCGCGCCGGGCGCGTCGCGTGGCGCGTCGACAGTGGCGAGAAGATCGTGATCGATGCCGGAGCCACGTCGGCTTCGGTCGAGGCAACAGGCGCAAACCTACGAGTGGAGGTCCAGATGAACGCGACGGATGCGCGGGTGATCGGCGCGAGTGCGCTCACGGCGGCAGCGGTGGCGATGGTGACCGTGGTGGTCTACGAAGGACACGTCAAGGTGGGGCGCCCCGGTCAGCAGACCGTCGTGGTCGCACCGGGCACGACGTATCAGGTCGGCGAGAATCCGGCGGTGCCGGTCGTCGGCGGCACGGTCGCGAGTGCGCCGATCGGGACGAAGAAGGTCGCCGTCCTCGGGCTCGAGCTGATCGGCAAGTACGGGCCTGATGCGCCGGTCGTGACGATGGTGTTGAACACGACGATGCGCGAAGCGGCGAAGAAGGAAGGGCCGTTCGCGGTCGCGCCGAATACCGACAAGGAGCTCGTCGACGAGAAGATCATGAACAACTGCGCGAGTGAATCGCCGCAGTGCATGGCTGCGATCGGCGCGAACCTCGGCGTCGACAAGCTCGCATTCGGCAAGATCGAGCAGACGCAGCAAGGCTACCGGATCACCGTCAAGCTGCTCGACGTCGCGAAGAAATCGATCGAGGGGAGCGGCGACTTCTTGATGCCGACCGCGGAGGCGGAAGCGGAGGGCCTCGACAAGTGGGGACGCGAGGTCTACCTGCGGCTCGTTGGAGTGACGACGACGTGCGATGCCGACGCCCTCAAGGACGAGGGCATGAACCACGTCAACATGGGTCAGCACGCCGCTGCGCTCGCGAAGTTCGAAGAGGCGCTCGCGTGCAAGCGCGACCAGTACGTTCTCCAGCTCGTGTTCATGGAGGCGTGCGCGTCGGGAAATTCTGCGAAGGCGTCGCAGTACTACCCGCAACTCACGCCGTCGCAGCAGACCAAGTTCGCGCAGATGTGTATCCGTAACAAGACGGACTACCATGGCGCCGTCGTCGACACGCCGGCACCGAGCAACTGCGATGAAGTGTCGTGCGTGCTCAACAACTACGAGGGCAAGTGCTGCGAGAAGTTCAAGCAGCCCGCCGCGACTCTCTCCCGCGCCGACATCACGGACGGGATCGCGAAGGCGAAGCCGCAGCTCACGGCGTGCAAGTCGCCGGTCGCCGGCAAGCTCAAGGCACGCGTCAACGTCAACCCACAGGGCAACGTGACCAGCGTGGCCATCGAGAGCTCGCCGCACGCGGACCTGACGGGCTGTGTGCGGTCGGTGCTGGAGAAGGCGAAGTTCGCCGCGACGAAGCAGGGCGGCGCGTTCTCGTATCCGTTCGTGTTCCGCGCGACCCCGGCGACGGTGCCAGCGCCGCCGAACTGCGACGCCGACGACCTCAAGGATCAGGGCATGCAGAACGTCAATATGGGCCAGCACGCCGCGGCGCTATCGCGCTTCGAAGCATCCCTGAGGTGCAAGCGCGATCAGTACGTCGTCCAGCTCGCGTACATGGAGTCGTGCGCGAGCCGCAATTCGCCGAAGGCGAAGCTGTACTACAAGCAGCTCACCGCCGAGCAGCAGGCGAAGTTCGCGCAGCTGTGTATCCGCAACCAGACCGCGTACGAAGATGCGCAATCCGAGCACGGCTGGCTCCAGGTGTTCTCGAAGCCGCAGGCGAGCATCCTCGTCGACGGCAAGGACACCGGGTTCAAGACCCCGATCACCGGCCAGCAGCTGCAGCTCGCACCCGGCAAGCACAAGATCACATTCGTGATCGGCGACGACCGGTTCACGTACTCGGCGCTTATCAAAGCGGGCGCCACCGAGACGATGTCGAAGGACCTGCAGTAGTCGCCAACTTGATCACACGGCCCGGCCGCGGGTCGTGTTATGCCCTCCCTCGATGAGGATGAGGGCTTTCTCCATTCTGGTGGTGTGTGCGCTCGTAGCTTGTGGTGACGACGCGCCGCCCGACACCGGGATCTCGACCGAGCGCTGCACGTACCAGCCGGTGTTACCGACCGGCGCTGCCGGCGGCACCGTTGCGGCGGCGGCACTGCAAGCGGGCGCTGCCGATCGCGTGCTCCACATTCCGGTCGGCACTGCGCTCGGCGGCTATACGTCGCGTGCGGGCTTCCTCGGCTCGGCCGGTGTGGTCGACGCACGCAAGGTCAAGATCTCGGGTTCGTTCAATCCGTCGATTGGCGTCACTGCAGCGCCGCGCGTGAAAGCGATCGCGCTGCGCGCCGGCGACGAGACGATCGTCATCGTCCACTTCGACGCGATCTTCGTCTACGAAGGGATGGTCTTCGATCTCGAGCAGCGGCTCGGCCCGGAATTCGCGGGCAAGGTGTTGATCGCCGCCTCGCACACGCACTCGGGCTGGGCACAGTTCACGGGACATGGTCCGCTCAAGCTCGGCTCGGGCGAGCTGCGCGAGCTCGTGTACAGCCGGTTCCTCGCCGACTTCGAAGCAGCCGCGCGTGACGCGCTCGCGGCGCTCCGCCCGGCGAAGCTCGGCGTGTTCCTCGACACCAACTTCGATCCGATGAACGTCGTCAACCACGACCGCCGCGGCGATAACGACATGCTGCCGGGCGGCAACCGCAAGGACAACCACTTCTACTTGATCCGCATCGACGGTACCGACGGCACGCCGATCGCCGCGATGCCGATCTTCGGCGAGCATGGCGTGCTCAACGACGATGACAATCCGCTCGCGTCGAGCGATGCGACCGGCGCACTCGAGCGTCTGTTCGAAGAACAGTTCGACAGCAAGGTCGTCGTCATGCACATGCAGAGCGCCGGCGGCGATAACTCGCCGAACGGACACGGCCAGCTCGATTGCAACAACAAGCCGGGCGCGAGCGTGGACCCGTGCTTCCTGTGGCTGAAAGAAGAAGGGCACGGTCGCGCCGCGGCGCCGATCATGATGGCGGCGTGGCAGTCGGCGGGCGCGAACATGCGCGAGTCGATCGAGCTCGAGATGTTGACGCGCTCGATCGTGACCGGACCGAACCCCGATCCCAAACCGTTCTCGATCCGCGGCGGCGCACTCGAGTACGCGCCGATGGATGTGACGAGGCTGCCCGATCGCGTCATCTACGACGGCGCTGGGGCGGTCCAGTCGCCGATCGACGAGTTTAACGCGCCGATCGGTGCGGGTCTCTGCGAGAAGGAGACCGCGATGTTCCCGGCCGCGAAGATCGAAGGCACCGACGGGCTGATTCCGTATGGCTCGTGCATTCGGTTCGAGCTCGGCCTCGAGATCATCGGCGAGATCTTCAACTTCGATTTCTCGATCGCCGACGAACGGCATCCGATCTGCGAGACCACGCGCACCACGATCTCCGTGCTGCGCATCGGCGACTACGTCGTCGGCACGATGCCGGGCGAGCTCACCGTGATGCTCGCCGAGTACATGCGCGCGAAGTCGCCGGTCGGTCCCGACAAGACGATCTTGCTCGGCTATGCGCAGGGCCACGTCGGTTACTTGCTCAACCCCGAGGACTGGCTCAAGGGCGGCTACGAACCGAGCGTCACGTTCTGGGGGCCGCTCGAGGGCGAGTACATCGCCGATCAGGTGCTCGAGCTGATGCCGCTCGCGATGACGCCGATGCGCGAGGACGCGTCGACCGCGTCGGCGAGTCGGGTCGCGGTGCCCGCGATGACGAACGGCTTTGACATCGACGATCCCGCGCCGAGCGCCGGGACCGTGCCGGCCACCGTGCCGGAAGGCATCTGGTCGCGTACCGGCACGCCGACGCAGGCGCAACCGATGGCGCAGATCCCGCGCGTGTCGGGCATCGCGACGTTCGTGTGGATCGGCGATGACCCGAACGTGCAAACGCCGCGCGTCAAGCTGCAGTTCGAGGTCGGCACCGGCAACTGGGTCGATCTCAAGCGGCGGAGCGGACGCATCGTCGAGGATGGCGAGATCGTGCTCGCCTACACACCGAACCCGCTGCAGCGCACCGGTACGCAGACGCACTACTGGGTCGCCGAGTGGCAGGCGGTGCCGTGGATGGGCATGACCGGAGTCGATGCGCTTGCCGATCGCGGCGGCGTCCCGGTTGGCCAATATCGCTTCTTCATCGAGGGCAAGGACTGGACGCTCGCCAGCGCGCCGTTCCAGGTCGTGCAGGGCGGGGTCACCGCGCTCGCGTCGCGCATGGGCTCGAACATCCAGGCGACCGTACGCTTGCATGCGCCAAAGGGCTGGCGCCTCATGGACATGGGGCTGATGTCGAACCAGCCGATCCCGCTGCGCAACCAGCAGATCAGTGTCGAGCTCCGCAACGGC
>DATDCH010000590.1:0-6037 GCA_036524455.1 Kofleriaceae bacterium
CGACGTGATCTGCACGTTCGACTTGCCGAGCGACGCGAGCAAGTCCTCGGTCGCGTCGTCGATGTTCTCGTCGGTCGCCGACAGCCCGGCCTCTTTGATCAATTCGCCGCGCTCTGCGAGCTCCCAGCGATCGTCTTCGAGTGCCTCGAGCAGGTTCTCGAGCATGTCGTTCGCGGTCCGATAGCGGCGCGTTGCATCGGTATCGAGCGCGCGTTGCACGAGCCGTTCGACGGCGGGCGTCGCGCGCAGCGAGCCGGGCGGCACCTCGCCCGACAGCATCGTGAATAGCATCGCGCCGACGGCGAACACGTCGACGCCCGGTGTCGGATCCTCGCCGACGACGAGCTCGGGCGCGATGTAGCCGGTGAGGCCGCGCCACAAAGACGAGTCGGCGCCTTGCGAGACCGCCGTGGTCAGCGCGCGGCCGGCGATGAAGTCGCCGAGCATCACCACGCCGTCTTCACCGACGAGCACGCTGCGCGGATGTACGGCGCCGTGGATCACGCCTGCGCGATGTGCCGCGGCGAGCGCCTCGATCACGGCCTTGCCGATCGCCGCCGCGACCGGCATCGCGAGCTTGCCGCCGGACTTGCTGCGCGCTTTCGCCGACGCGATCAGATCCTGCACGGTGACGTAGCGGCCCGCGCCGCGCGTGACGATCACGACGTCGGGGCCACCCGACTCCACCGTCGTGGTCGGCACGATGTTCGGATGCTCGAGCTTGGTGAGCTTGCCGATGTTGTTCGCGTCGGTCAGTGCGATCCGGAACGCATCCTCTTCCAGCATGCGTGGATCGACGACCAAGCCGCGCAGGTTGCGCTGCCCCCCGAATTGGGCGCGATGGATCGCGCCGTACATCGTGACGGCGAGACGCTCGCTGAGCACGACACCGGCGATGATCTGCTCGGCCGCCTGGCCTGCCATCGTCTTGGGACTATAGCAGCCGGAAGTACACGGCTAAAAACGGCTCGGCGAACAAATAGAACACCGCGCCCATGGCCAAAAACGGCCCAAACGGCAGCTCCGTCTGCATCACCTGCTGCTTGCTGCGAATCAGCACGAGGGTGCCGATGATGGCGCCGATCATCGAGCCGCCGAATAGCGACACGACCACACCTTGCCAACCGAGCAGTGCCCCGACGAGCGCCAGCATCGTACTGTCGCCGAGCCCGATGCCCTCTCGCTTGCGCACGGCGAAGTAAATCGTGCCGATCAGCCAGGGCCCGCCGTAGCCGACCGCGATGCCCAGCAGGCCCTCCCACCACGGTCGAAACAGCAGCGACAGCGCATAGAACGCGATGATCGATGGGATCGTCACCTTGTTGAGGATCAGCTTGTGGTCGATGTCGATAAACGTGATCACGACCATCACCCACACGAACGCCGTGTAGACGACGAAGCGCAGCAGGCGCACGTCGAACGCCTCGAACATGCCGCCGGTGCCAAGCGTGAACCACCAGGCGCAGCCAAACAGCGCGCCGGTCAGCGCCTCGACGAGGAGGTAGCGCGGCGAGAACTCGGCCTTGCACATCCGGCACCGGCCGCGCAGCCACAGGTAGCTGAGCAGCGGCACGTTGTCGTACCAGCGGATCGGCTGCTTGCATGCGAAACAATGGGAGTCGGGCTTCACGACCGAGCGTCCCTTGGGGAATTCGTCGGTCGGCGGCCAGCGATAGATGCAGACGTTCGCAAAGCTGCCGAACAAGAGGCCGAGCACCACCGCCAGAACGCATCCTCCCACCGAGGTGGCTAGCGGCTGCAGCTCCGACACCTAGATCAACGTAGCTTGGTTGAACTTTGGCGTCGAGGCAGCTAAGACCTTGGCAGATGCGCCGCGCTCTGTTGTTTGCCACCTTGGCAGTGGGGTGCGGCCGTTCCGAAGGCGTCCCCGACGAGAAGCTCGGCGGGCTCGTGATCGCGCCGAAGACGAAAGCGGAAGCCATCGACGTCGCGCGTGCCGCGAAGGATCCGAAGGAGCTGTCGCGTGCGCTGATGCTGCCGTATCGCGACGTCGTCACCGCGCTCGGCCCGCACACGTTCAGCCTGTCGACCACGACCACCGTCGAGGAAGGCGGCAAGAAGGTTTCCGAGATCACCGATCAAACGAAGATCGAGCTCGGCGACAACGCGAAGTTCTCCGCGGTCTACACGAACTCGTCCGACTATGGGCGCGAGGTGATCCACGCCGACGGCAAGCTGTTCCTGCGCCCGCGCTACCAGCGCTGGCACGGCCGCGCGCCCGAGCATCCCGACGAGCCGAACCAGATCCGCGACTCGTTCTTCGTGCCGATCGCGGCGACCTGGGACCTGCTCGCGCCCGCCGCCGAGCTGAGTGATCTGGGCACCGCGCAGGTCGCCGGGCGCAGCGGCAAGAAGATCGCGGTCAAGCTGTCGCCGGATCCAGGCAAACCGCCGGAGGAAGCGCTCACGCAGCGCAAGTGGCGCGAGAAGCGCTCGATCGAAGCGATCAGCGGCGAGGTCGTGCTCGACGCCGACAAGGGTGTGCCGCTCAGCGTGAAGCTGGCGGGGACGATCAGCTTCTCGCGCGATGGTCGCCGGTTCACGATGAAGGTGTCGGTCGAGGCCAGCGCCGCCGCGATCGGTCCGGTGGCTGTCGCCGCGCCGGCGCCCGAACAGGTCGTATCGACACCCGAGCGGCTGCGTGAAGTCGATGATCGCGACTTTCTGCTCCAGGGCATCGCGCCTCCGCTGCGCCGAAATCCCGACGGAACGCCCGTAACTCCGCAACCGAAGGCCGCTGGGTCCGCCTCAGTCACTCCACAACCGAAGGAAGCTGGGTCAAACTCACAGAAGAAATGACTGCCCTCGTCCAGCGTCGCGATTACCTCGTGGGCCAACGCCGCACGATCATCGCCCGCTCGCTGATGGGCAGTCTCGCCGGCGCGGTACCGATTCCGTTCCTCGATGACTGGGCGGTAAGCAAGCTGCTCGGCGGCGCGTATCGCAGGATCGCCGCGGCACACCAGGTCGACCTCACCGACGAGGCCGTCGACAAGCTCGTGCACGGCGCGACCAAGCCGCCGAAGATCGCGAGCATGGCGATCGGCGGCGTGCTGGCGCGCGTCGCGAGCAAGGCGGCACGCCGGATGATGCTCGCGATCGCGACCGTCAATCGCGCGCGCTCGGCCGCACGCACGTTCACCGCGATGACGCTGTTCGATCACTATTGCGCGAAGCTCCACACCGGTCTCGCACTCGACGGCCCGACCGCACTCGCGCTGCGCGAAGAGATCGCCCGCACGATCGATCAGACGCCGGGCGCGCTCGCATTTCATCCGTTCCGGCGCGCTGCGCTGTCGGCCGCGCGCGCCACGCTGCGGGCGCCGCTCGAGCTCGCGGACCTCGCCTCAGGTGGCCGGCTGCGCAAGCTGCTCGCGAGCAAGAGCGAGGTCACCACGCCGGAGACGGTCGACCAGGTCGAGCAAGCGATGGAAGCAGTGCTCGCCGACAAGACGACGTTCTTGTCGCGCACGGTCGCCGCGGTCGAGGTCCAGCTGTCGTCGGAGATCAATCCGTATCTCGATTCTGCGATCGAGTCGCTCGATCGCCGGTGGCGTGCACGCGTGGCGGCCCAGGCTGATCTCAAACATGAGTGAGCGCGCCGCTCTCGTCGACGCCAAGCGGGTCGTGATCAAGATCGGCAGCCGGTTGATTCAAGAGTCACCGGCGAGCCGTCCCGCGACGATCGCCGACCAAGTCGTCGAGCTGCGCCGGCGCGGCATCGAGGTCGTGATCGTGTCGTCGGGCGCGATCGCGCTCGGTCTCCCGCGCCTGCAGATGAAGCAGCGGCCGACCGAGATGCCCGAGCTGCAAGCGGCGGCTGCGGTCGGCCAGTCGCGCCTGATGCAGCACTGGGAGCACGCGTTCTCCGCGCACGATATCGAGATCGGTCAGGTGCTCGTCACCCACGACGACCTCGGCGATCGCAAGCGGTTCTTGTCGGCGCGCCTCACGCTGCGCGCGCTACTCGATCATTCGGTCGTGCCGATCATCAACGAGAACGACACGGTCGCGACCGAGGAGATCAAGTTCGGCGACAACGATCAGCTCGCCGCGCTGGTGTGCAACCTGGTCTCTGCGGATCTGCTGATCATGCTGACCGACGTCGAGGGCGTGCGCGATGCCGCGGGCGCGCGGATGCCGGTGGTGCGCGACATCGATCGCGAAGCGGCGCCGGTCGCGGGCAAGAGCGGCAGCACGGTCGGCTCGGGCGGCATGGCCAGCAAGGTCGGCTCGGCGCGCATCGTCACCCGCACCGGCGTGCCGGCCGTGGTCGCTCCGGGTCGCGAGTCCGACGTGTTGATCCGCGTGCTCGCCGGCAACGACGTCGGCACACTGTTCGTACCCACCGGCCGCGAGCTGTCTTCACGCAAGCACTGGATCGCGTACGGCAGTAAACCCGTGGGCCGGCTCACCGTCGATGACGGTGCTGCTCGCGCATTACGAGATGGCGGCAAAAGTCTACTTCCCAAAGGAATCACCGCTGTCGACGGTGACTTCGAGCTCGGCGACACCGTTTCGATCATCACGCGCGATGGCACGGAGCTCGGGCGTGGTCTCGCGGCCTACCCAGGAGATGATCTGCGCAAGATCCAGGGCTTGCATTCGGCGGGTATCGAGGCCACGCTGGGATACAAGTCAATCGACGAAGCCATTCACCGGGATGATCTCGTAATCTTGTGACCTCTTCGATCGAGCGAGCCCAGCTGATTCGAGGCGTCGCCCAAGCGGCGCGCGCGGCGGCAAGGATCGTCGCGAAAGCCTCGCCAGATCAGCGCACCGGGGCACTCCGCGCGATCGCCTCCTCGATCGAGTCGTTGCGTGGCGACATTCTCGCCGCGAACGCGAAGGACATCGCGGCGGCGGAAGCCGCGAGCACGGCACCCGCGCTCGTCGATCGGCTTCGCCTCGACGACAAGCGAATCGCGGCGCTCGTTCGCGCGGTGCACGAGATCGCAGACGCACCTGAAGTGCTCGGCCGTGTCGAGCGCAGCGAAACGCGCCCGAACGGTCTCGAGATCTCGCGCGTGCGGATTCCGCTCGGCGTGATCGCGATGATCTACGAAGCGCGGCCGAACGTCACCGTCGATGCGGCGGCGCTCTGCCTCAAAGCGGGCAACGCGTGCATCCTGCGCGGCGGTCGTGAAGCGCTCGCCAGCAATCGCGCCCTGCTCCGCGCCGTGCAAGCCGGCCTCGCGGCCGCGGGCCTACCCGCCGAAGCCGTGCAGCTCGTGCCGATCACGGATCGCGAAGCGATCGCCGATCTCGTCAAGCTCGACGACCTCATCGACCTCTGCATCCCGCGCGGCGGCGAAGGCCTGATCCGTTACGTCGCCGAGCACGCGCGTGTGCCCGTCATCAAGCACTACAAGGGCGTCTGCCACGTCTACGTCCATTCCGCAGCCGATCTCGCGCTTGCAGCACGCATCGTGGAAAACGCGAAGGTGTCGCGGCCTGGTGTTTGCAACGCACTAGAAACGTTGTTGGTCGATCGCGCTGTTGCCGAACAGTTCATTCCGACACTTGTGACGACTCTGGCGCCCAAGGTCGAATTGCGCGGCGACGACACGGTGCGCGCGCTCGGCGGCACTGCGGTGCGCCCCGCGACCGAGGACGACTGGTACGCAGAATACCTAGACCTCGTGCTCGCAGTGCGTGTGGTCGATGGCCTCCAGGCCGCGATCGATCACATCGAGCACTACGGCAGCAATCACACCGAATCGATCATCACGCGCGACGAAACCGTTGCCGAACAATTCTTGCGCGAGGTCGATTCGTCGACTGTGATGGTCAACGCATCAACTCGCTTCGCCGACGGCGGCGAGCTCGGCCTCGGTGCCGAGATCGGGATCTCGACCACGCGCCTACACGCATACGGCCCGATGGGCGCCGAAGGCCTGACCACCACCAAGTTTGTCGTCCGCGGAAGTGGACAAATCCGTACGTAGAGGAGGAATGAGCGACGCATGACCCAAAGGAAAAAGAGCGCCCCCAAGGCTGTACGATCGACGACGCC
>DATDCH010000591.1:0-4796 GCA_036524455.1 Kofleriaceae bacterium
CCGCCGGCGTCCGCACCACCACTATTACCGCCGCATGCGCAGAACGCAGCGGCGACCAGGCCGAGCAGCCAATAACGAACCCTCATCTTGTTCTCCGTTCAGGGGATAACGACGACTAACGTGCTTGCTGTGCTTCTTCAGACGACCACGTGTGCTTGCTACCCACGTGGAATTCACGACCGCGGAATCGAATGTCGACCGAACCGGTGTCGACCGTGACCGTTGCGCGCTCGCCCTCACGAGACACGCGGAACTGAGCATTGCTGGTGCGAATCGAGGCATCGCCAGCGAGCACCGTGAACGGTGCGCGATCGCCGCGGGGAGGAACTGCGAACACCGCGGCGCCGTTCTCGAGCAGCGCGGTCGGCTTCCCGGCCGACGGATCCATCACGACGGCGCTGTTCGCGTCGACCGTGATGTGCGCGTCGGCGAACGACACGCGCGAAGGCGCGGCGCCGGCGACAATGCGCGACGGTTCCTGCTGCGCCACCTGCTGCGGCGCGCTTGGACCGTTCATCGAGAAGAAGGCGAGCGCGAACGCGGCGGCGGCGGCACCGGGCACCGCGAGCCATAGCCACTTGTTCGCCGTGCGCTCGGTGCGGCGCACTTCGCGCGACGCCGCCGCCGATGTCACCGTGCCTTCGGCCACGCGTGAAAACACATTGCGTTCGACGCGTGCCCACGCGACATCCGACAGCCCCTCGACGGGTGGACTACCAAGTTTCTCCGTCATGCCTCACCTCCGAATTCCGCCAAGTAGCTGGCGAGCACGGGATCTTTTTGGGCGCGTCGCATCAAGTCTTTGCGGGCGCGCCACACTCGGGTTTTGACCGCGACGAGCGAGCTCTCGGTCATCTGTGCGACCTCGGCGAGCGACAGTCCGTCGATCACTGCGAGCGCGAATGCGATGCGTTGCTTGGCGTCGATACGATCGAGCGCAGCGTAGAGCCGGCGCGCTGCTTGCCGCGCCTGTGCGATGCGCCGTGCATCCGGATCGCGATCGACGATCTCGTCCTCGACGAGATCGAGGTCGACGGCCGCTGGCTTGCGGCGCTCGATCGACAGGTACGCGGTGCGCGTCGCGATCGTCTGCGCCCAGCGGGCGAGCGAGCTGTCACCGCGGAACGACGGCAGCGCGCGGAAGATCTCGAGGAACGCGTCCTGGATCAGATCCTCGATGTCGCGGTTCGCGCCGAGGATCCGGTACAGCGTGTGATGCACTGCGTTCTTGAGGCCGTGGAATAGCTCCCGCTGTGCCGCGCGGTCGCCATCGGCGGCTCGTTGGGCTAGCGCTAGGTCTAGTGACCGCGCAGCTGATACGGCAGTTCCCACGTTGATCTAGTGGGCCTCAAACACCGGAAAGTCGCAAGAAAGTGGGGCCTCGTTGTCGCCCCAAAAACCCTCACAAGTAACCTAAATCTCAGCGCTAATGGGCGGTCGTGTAGGCGCGTGTGCCGCGTCTCCTCAGTCCGGACATGGATCGGTCGCGATGCTGGTCCAGGTAAACGCGACCGAGCGCACGATCGCGACGTGATCGAGCAGCGCGCGATCGAGCTCACGGGTACGCGCACCAAACGGGTAGGCGTAGGTGGTGACAGCAAAGCCTTCACCGCGTAGTGCGTCGATCGAGGGCAGCGCTTCGTCCGCGACGTACGCCGCGAGCCCGTGGTCCTCGACGTAGCGCGGCGCGCGCAGGTGATTCGCACTGTGCGCCTCGATCGCGTGTCCCCGAGCGGCGAGCTCGTGCAGCGACGCGCGGCTATCCGGCGACAGCTTGTGAAAGTACGCGATGAAGAACGTCAGGCGCGCGCCGTATCGCGCATACAGCTCGGTGCCTTCGAGCCAGTGATCGATGTACGCGTCGTCGAACGACAGCGCGACACCGGCACCCGGTGCTGCGCCGTTCACGAAGTCTGCGTACGTGTAATACGGTAGGTCGCGCTCGTCGATCGCGGCGAGCACCGCTTCGAGCTCCGCCCAGCTCACCGTACGGCCCGGGTCGTGCGCGTAGAGCTCGATCACTTCGCCGCGCTCGCGTGCGCGATCGAGCCCAGCCTCGACGCTGGCGATGTCGTTGCGCGCGTAGGTGTCGATGTCGATCGCACAGTGCACCTTGCGCGAGTCCCACGTGTAGAACGCGCCCGGCGTCTCCGAGGTGTCGTGCTGGCACGCGGCCAACCCGACGAGCACGCATGCTACGGTGGCGCGGTGCGCCGCTCGCTGGTGGTCGTGCTGCTGCTCGCCTCCCGCGCGCACGCGGCGCCCGATGACTTCGTCGCTCGCCCGATCGTGCTCGACCGCGGTCAGCTCGCCGCCGAGCTCGTCGCCGACATCAACCTCGCACCCCGTCAGCTCGGCGAGTCGACATCGCTCGCGCCCGACGTGTGGTTCGGCGTACTGCCCGAGCTGACGGTCGGCCTGATTCACTCTGCACCGAGCGTAGATCGATTCTCGCCCGGAGCGACGTTCTGCGTCGTGCATCAAGAAACCGGCTGTACGTCGACGTATCACGGCAGTGGCATCGACGCGCGCTACAGCGTGATGAGTGGCACGGTCGCCGTCGCGCCGCGCCTGCGCGTGCTCGTGCGCGAGCTCGATCCGGTCAAGCCTGCGCTGACGCTCGGCACGCTCGTGCGCTGGACGCGTGGCCGGTTCGCGATCACCGGCGATCCATATTTACAGCTCGGGCTCGCGAACACCGATCAGGGCAACCGCCACGCGTTGTTTCTGCCGGTGACGTTCGCGATCCAACCCGTCGCGCGCTGGGAGCTCGCGCTGCGCACCGGGTTCAACAGCGACCTCGCGGTGATTCGCGATGGTTGGCACGTGCCGATCGCGCTCGCGACACGCGTCGCGCCCGACTCGCACGTCGACATCGGCATCATGCTCGCGTTCGCGACGCTGCTCGGTCCGCAGAATACAGCGAAGGAGCGCGCGCTATTCTTCTGGGTCGCGTACCGCACCTAGTGCGGGCACGAGTCCGCTCGCCACTGATACGTCCTGGCGAGCGAACGCAGCATCTCGACGCTGCCGGTATCGAGGATCGCGTCGTCCATCTCCGACGTCCGCATGCCGAACGGGTACGCATACGACAGCACCTCGTAACCGTCGGCGCGTAGTACGTCGATCGACGGCAGTGCTTCCTCCTCGACATATGCGCGCACACCGTGCTGCTCGACATATGTGGGACCGCGCAGGTGCTTCACGCCGTGCGCCTCGATGTCGTGACCCGCAGCGGCGAGCAGCGCGACGCGCTGTTTTGCCTCGGGCTGCATGACCGCGTAGTGCGCGATGTAGAGCGTGACGTGCGCGTCGTACTCGGCAAGCGTGTCCATGCTGTCGACCCATTCGAGCGTGCGCCAGTCGTCATACATGATCGCGACGCCTGCCATCGCCGGTCCGCGCAAGATCTCGGTGACGGTGAGAAACGGCAAGCTGCGCTCGCGCGCGCCCGCGAGCACCGCCTCGAGGCGATCGAGCGTCATCGTCTCGCCGGGGATGTGAACGAGTAGCTCGAGCACCTCTCCGGTCTGCTTCGCGCGATCCATCCCGGCCAGGATCTGCTCGATCGAGACGCCTGCACGATCATCGATCTCGACGCTGCAGTGCACGGCGCGGTCGTCCCACGCGTAGTACGCACCGTCGAGCTCCTCGAGCGGTGTGTGGCAAGCGTTCGCGAGCATGACCCCGACGACGAGATCGAACCGCACGTCGAAGCGTAGCGTCGCGCGTTCGGCGCAGCAGGACGCGTTCGAGGGCGAGTAATCGATCGTACGCGCGGTGATGTGCGACGTGCGCTTGCGCTACGCAGACGCCGCGGTGAGCGGTGATTGCTCGCGGGTCTGCAGGAAGCGCAGCTGCGGGAAGTCTTGCTTCGCGCGGTTCATCTGCCAATCGTTGCGCGCGAGGAACACGGTCGCGCCCGAGTGATCCTCGGCGATGTTGTCGCGGTTCTGGTCGGCAAACTTCTTGATCAACCTCGGGTCGTCCGCGTCGACCCAGCGCACGACCTCGAACGACGTCGATTCGAAGTGACACGGCAGATCGAACTCGCTCGCGATGCGATCGGCGAGCACGTCGAACTGCAGCGCGCCAACGACGCCGACGATGAAGTCCGAGCCAAGGAACATCTTGAACACCTGCGCGCCACCTTCTTCGGCGATCTGCTCGAGCGCGCGGCCGAGGTGCTTGGCCTTCATCGGATCGTTCGAGCGCACGCGGCGCAAGAACTCGGGCGCGAAGCTCGGGATGCCGGTGAAGTGCAGCGTCTCGCCTTCGGTGAGCGCATCGCCGATGCGCAGCGTGCCGTGGTTGGGAATGCCGACGATGTCACCGGCCCACGCGTCTTCGGCGAGCTCGCGCTGATTGGCCTGGAACACCATCGCGTTGTGCACGCTCTGCACCTTGCCGGTGCGCGGCACGGTGAGGCGCATGCCGCGCGTGAAGTGGCCCGAGGCGAGCCGCACGAACGCGATGCGATCGCGATGCTTCGGATCCATGTTCGCCTGGATCTTGAACACGAAGCCCGACACCTTCGGCTCCGTCGGCGCGATCTTGCGCTCGCGCGCGGGCTGCGGCCGTGGCGGTGGTGCGAGCGTCGCGACGCCCTGCAGCAGCTCGCGGACCCCGAAGTTGTTCACGGCGCTGCCGAAGAACACCGGCGTCTGATGACCGGCGAGATACATCTCGTGATCGAACTTGGGACACAGCTCGCGGACCATCGCGACGTCCTCGCGGAGCTTGGCGACGGCGCCTTCGGGGAGTAGCTGGTCGAGCTTCGGATCGGCGAGGCCGCT
>DATDCH010000592.1:0-12092 GCA_036524455.1 Kofleriaceae bacterium
TGGATTGGCGAGTTGTCGACGATGCGAATTCGCGCGGCCCATTCGCGTTGCGTGCGATCGGCCCATCGCCATATTTGCGATGCGATCGCGTCGTCCTCGCCGGTCACCGTCACGTGCCGCGCGGTCATCTCCCACTCGGCACCGCGGCTCGCGACCAGCGCGGCTTTGTCCGACGCGCCCGGCACGAGCAATCCACGCGGCGTGCGCAGCCGGCCGGTCGCGATCACGCGCTGACCGGGTTCGAGCTTCGCGTCGCTCCAGACCCACACCGTTGTGTCGCCCGCGTCGAGCGGCGCACCGATTCCATGGTCGGTGCGAACCAGCGGCCCGCCGATCACACCCGCAATTCGATCGTCGCCGCGATCGTCGGGCTGCGCTGCCCCAGGAACGGTCCGTGGCGCGCGGCCACACAGCGCGATCACGGCGGCGAGGGCGATCGCGCAAACGAGCGGCGGAGGAACACGCATATGCATGGGTGCCGCCTATCGACGGGTCGCGTTCGCGGTTGCTTTCCGGCCGACTCTCGGTTTCCTACTGAGGCGTCAAGGATTCCGGCCACGTAGGTTGCGGCGCAGGCAGGCTCGGGCCTACGATCCGATCGGCATGTTCCGCGCCAGCTGGGCCTTCGTCATCCTTCTTCCGTTTGCCGCCGCAGCGCATGCGGGGTCCGTCGAGGGCAAGCTCGAGCTTCCCGCGGTGCCCCGCCCGCCGCTGCAGGTCAAAGGCTTCCTCGACCGCGTGGAGAATCCACTCGCGCAGGTGAAGCCGGTCGCCGTCGCACAGCAGATGGTGGTCGTGCTCGAAGGCGACGAGAAGCCGGTGTCGCCGCCGCAGGTCGTGATCGAGCTGCTCGGCGAGACGTTCTCGAGGAAGGTGGTCGCCGCGCCCGCCGGTTCGGAGGTCGTGATCAAGAACGTGTCGAAGTCCTCGCGCACGCTGGTTGCCGCCGAGGATCCGAAGCTGATCCCGCAGGGCCCGATCAATCCAACGGGACCGAAGTCCTTTCGCGTGACCGAGGTCGGCAAGGTCTACACGATCGGCGACAAGGACGCGCCGCACCTGAAGCTCAAGATCGTCGTCGTCAACACGCAGTACGTCGTGAATCCCGACGACAGCGGCAGGTTCGAGATCGATAACGTGCCGGCCGGTTCGTACAAGCTGAAGGTCTGGTACCAAGACAACTGGCTGTCGCGCGAGGACGAGACCGTCAACGTCGGCGCGAAGGGCAAGACCGAGATCAACCCCAAGATCCCCGCGGGCGCACTGGCGCCTGCTGCGAAGAAGTGAGGTTTCGGTGTTCCTGTCGAAGATCTGGTTCTTCCTGATCGCGCTCGCGGCGGCCATCGCGATGACGGTCGCTCTCGTGATGCCGAGGCCGGCGCAACGCGCTGCCGTCGACGAACAGCACAACCGCCTCGCGGTCGCGTGCGGCATCGTCAACATCCTGCTGTCCGATGACGCACATGGTCGCGTCGACCTGGCGGGCTCGTTCGCGCGAGCCCCCGAGATCGTCGGAGCGCTCGAAGCGGCGAGCAACGCCGACAAGCTCGACGACGCGCGCATGAAGCAGGTGCGCGACGTGGGCGAAAAGATCATGAAGGGCATCGAGGGTCGCAAGCCCGACTTCGCGATGCTGATCGATCGCAAGGGCCGCGTCGTCGCGCGCGTGCGACTCGACGAGAACGACTTTGGCGACTACATGAGCGGCCGCCCGCTCATTGACGACGCGCTCGCCGGCTATCTGCGCGATGACCTGTGGGCGCAGAACGGCACGCTGTACTTCGTGTCGGCCGCGCCGGCGGTCAAGCGCGATCCACCGGTCGCGTATGTCGGCGCGGTGGTGCTGGGGCACAAGGTGACGAACGAGCTCGCGCAGCGCTTGGTGTCGGGCCTCAACGTCGATCTGTCGTTCTACCTCGGCACCGACTCGATCGCCGGCAGCAAGACCGCACCCCTCGATCAAACGAAGATGCAGACCGCGCTCGCGACGCTCAAAGAGTCCGACGTCGTGAAAGATTGCCTGTCGAGCCATCCGCTCGATCTGCGCGCGAAGAACACCGATTTTACGGCGCTCGTCGCGCGGTTGCCCGGCGAAGCGAAGTCGCGCGGCGCGTACTTCTCCGTGATGATCGAGAAGCCCGCCGCGATCGGGTTTGCCGGCACGCTCAAGGTCGTGCGCAAATCCGATCTCTCGTTCGGCAGCTTCCCGTGGATCCTCGTCGGTGGCGCGTTCCTCGTGTCGCTCGGCATCGGCATCGGGCTGATGTTCGTCGAGGGCGATCGGCCACTGCGCAAGCTCACCGCCGATGCGATGCGGCTCGCGAAAGGCGAGAAGGAAAAAATGAGCGAAGACGAGCACGGCGGCAAGTACGGCTCGATCGCGCGCTCGGTCAACATCCACATCGACAAGCTCGGCCGCGAAGCAAAGTCCGCGCGCACGAACCTCGACTCGCTGCTCGGCCCCGCGCCGGAAGGCAGCCTCGGCACGATCGATCTGCTCGCCGGCGCGCTGCCGCCATCGCGGCCGGGTGGCCCCGCGCCCGCCGCGCCGCCTCCGCCGTCGGACTTTCGATTCAGCGATCCGGGCAAAGCGATTCCAACGCCACCGCCGATGGTGCGCCACGGTAGTGCGCCGGTGCGTAACAACCCGCCACCGACGCCACCGCGCGGCGCCCCGATGCCGCCACCGCTCGCGCGAGTGTCGGAACCGATGCCCGCGACCGCACCGCCGCCGAAGAATGCGTTCGGCGGCCTCGAGGACGACATCCTCGGGCGCGCTGACCCCGAGCAGACCACGCTCGTCGATCCGTACTTCAAGAGCGTCTACGATCAGTTCGTCGCCGTGAAGCAGAGCTGCAACGAGCCGACGAGCGGCCTGACGTATCAAAAGTTCAGCGAGAAGCTGATCAAGAACCGCGACGATCTGATCGCGAAGACCGGCTGCAAAGAGGTGCGGTTCACGGTCTACGTCAAAGACGGCAAGGCCGCGCTCAAGGCGACGCCCGTCAAAGAAGAATAGAGCCCGTTCACCGGATCGAACGGTAGTTGATTGAGCAGCGCTCTAGCCGACGAGCTTCGCCTCCAAATATCGGGCTAGCGCGCGCCGAGCCGGCCGCGCACGCCAACGGCGAACGACGGCCACAGCGCCACGTCGACACCGGTCATCGGATCGCCGACCGTGCGCGCGAGCGCAGTGTTCAGCGGCCGCATCTCGGCGTGATCCTCGACGGAGACGTTGTATGCCGCGGCGACGAACGCGGCGACCGGGCCGATGTCGATCGCGATGGTCGCGCGCGCCTGGCTGAGCAGGCCGACGCCCTCTTTGAACATGTGCGTCTGCCAGGCCATGCCGTCGAGGTCGAGCATCGCGCCGCCGAGCGGGCGGTGATAGCCGAGGCCCAGGCCGAGCATCGGCGTGTCGCCACCGTCGCGCGCGAATCCGACCGCATAGATGTTGTGCATGTGGCGGCCGCCGTGGCGCAGCGCGAGCGCGGCGAGCCCGTTCGTCTCGACCCACGCGTCGACGTCGTTGCGGCCGTTGCGCACGAAGTTGAGCACGCCGAGCTGAACACGGTCGTCGTAGTCGCCTACGTTGATCACGCCGAGCTGAAGGCCGCGCACGTTGCCGGCGACGTTGATCACGCCGAGCTGCAGGCCGTGCACGGATTCGGCGACCGCGATCGGCGCCATCTGGATGCCGTCGATCCACTTGCTGATCGCCGCGCCGCCCGAGGCCTGGATGCCCCGCGTGCCGCGGGTCACCGTTGCGGCGCCGGCGGCTTGGATGCCGTGGATGTAACGCGCGAACGCCGCGGCACCGGCGAGCTGCGCGCCGCGGACGTGCGTGCAGACCACCGCCGCACCGGCGGCCTGGATGCCCTCCATGTCGTCGGCGCGCGCGAACGAACCAGCGAGCTGGATGCCGTGTAGATCGCGCGCGACCGCGACGGCGCCGGCGAGCTGGCCGCCGCGCACGTCCTCTGCAATAGATGCGGCGCCGCCGATCTGTAGGCCCCGCACATTGGCACTCAGATCGGCGACGCCGGAAATCGAGAAGCCATCGACGCTCGCGCTCGAGCCGATGATCACGTTGAGCGCGGCGCGCACGCGCGCTTTGTTCGTAAATAGCCGGTCGGTCGACAGCGGCGGCACGAACCCGATCGAGACCGGGACCGTCACTTCGGGGGTCTCGGCGCTGGGCGGCACGGCGGTAGCGGTGGTCGCGAACCCAGGCGCCGGCGCGACGAACGCGGTCGGCGCGACGGGCACGACCGGCGCGGTCGCCGGTGCGAGCATCGGCGTGGCGGGAGCGAGATCGGCAAGCTGGTCGCGCACCAGGTTGCCGGTGACGTACGCGATCATCGCGAGGCGGTCGGCCGGCAGCGCGGGCAACTCGACGGTGCGCGCGAGCACGCTGCCGTCGGGGCGGCGGTGCGTGACGACGAGGTGCGTCGGATCGGCGAGCGCCACCTCGACGGAGCCGAGGTCCGCGTTGCCGTCGGCGTTGCCGAGCTCGGCGGCGATCGCCGCTCGGACGGTCTCGTCGGGCAGCGCGAGCTCGGGGGCGACCGTGACCGCCAGCGTGTCGGCCGAAGCGGGAGCCGTCAGGATGGCAAGAACGGGCAGGGCGCGCAGCAGCTGGCGCCGCAAGCAAGGCAATCGCATGTCAATGAGTCCCCGCACCGCGCCCGATCGTTCTCGCATAAATTCGGTGTGAGGCGTTGAACAGTTTGGCGACGACCGGGGACATACCAACGATGAGCTCCTCGTACGCTGCCAGCGCGGCCGACCTGCCGATGGCGGTCGTGGCTGAAGACGAGCTTGTCGCCCGCGTGCGGGCACGCGATGTCGATGCGTTGGCATCGGTGTATGACGCGCATCACGTCGCAGTGCGGTTGCTCGCGCGGCGGCTCGTCGGTGACGAGAGCATCGCGGAGGACCTCGTACACGACACGTTTGTCGCGTTGCCGGGAGCGATGCGGCGGTTTCGCGGTAGCTCGGCGCTGCGCACGTTCATCATGGGCATCGCGGTCAACCGCGCGCGCAAGTACATCCGCGCGGCGGGTCGGAGGCGCGCGGCCTACGAGCGACATGCGGCGCAGCCACCTCCGCCCGATGCGCCGGCGCCCGACGTCGCCCTCGCGCGGCGCGAGCTCGCGGCTGCGCTTCACCGCGCGCTCGACGCGCTGCCTCATGATCAACGGATCGCTTTTGTGCTGTGCGAGATCGACGAGCTGACGTCGAGTGCGGCTGCCGCGATCGTCGGCTGCCCCGAAGAAACGATCCGCACGCGCCTGTATCACGCGCGCCGCAAGCTGCGTGCGCGCCTCGAAGCGGAGGACGTGCGATGAGCCTACAAGCTGCCATCGCCGCGGTGCGCGCCGAGTCGGGCGATCGCAGCACGGGAGCGCGCGCGACGCGCGGCCGCGTGCTCGCCTCGATCGAGCGTTCGCCGCGGCACCGTATTCATGCGGTCGTCGCCGCCGTGATCGCCAGTATGTTCGGCGCGAGCGCGTTCGCGTGGTACGGCAGGCCGCTGCAGACGCCGGCCGCGGCGCCGCCGGCGATCGTGCAGGATCACGTCGCGCCCGCCCCCGAGCCGGTGCGCCCGGTGCAGGTGGTCGCGCGCGTCGACATGCGCGTGATCGAAGAGCCCGTCGTCGAGCCAGCGCCAGTCGAGCCTGCGCTGCCGCGCGCTGCAGCGAGCGAGCCCGCACCACCTGTGCCCGACGTCGCGCCGGCGACCGTGGCCGAGGCCGCGCCTGCACAGCCCGACGCCGAGCTCGCACTCTACGCCGCAGCGCACGAGCTGCACTTCAAGACGCGCGACATGACCGCCGCGCTCGCCGCGTGGAACCAGTACCTCGCTGCAGCACCGATGGGCCGGCTCGCGCCCGAGGCTCGCTTCAATCGCCTCGTCGCGCTGGTCAAGCTCGAGCGCTGGGACGATGCAGCGCGCGACCTCGACGCACTCGCCGAGTCGACGTACCGCGCCGCCGACGTCGAGCGGCTGCGCGGGCTCGTCAACTCGCGCCGGCCGCGATAATCCGCTCGCGCAAGCGCTGCGATTCGGTGAGCGCTTGCATCGTCGTCGGTCGTTTCAGCGGATCGGGATCCGAGATCCGATCGATGTGGTGCTGCACGTCGCCGGCGAGCTCCGCCGATACCTCGCCGAATAGCTCCGCCGGCAACCGGAAGTCGGCGGCTTCGCGCAAGCTGCCGATCACACCGCCGCGCGCGCCGGGGGTATGGCCGGTGAGCATCTCGAACAGCACGACCGCGCTCGCGTAGATGTCGCTCGCCGGCGATACCTCGCCACGGCGCTGCTCGGGCGCCATGTACGCGAGCGTGCCGATCGCCTCGGCGCGCTTCGTCATCCCCGCGGGCCGGAGTGAATCCGGCCCGCTCCGTTCTGGGGGCATCGCGGGCAGGGCGACCGGTACGGCACCGCTCGGCTCGGCGACGCGCGTGCCATCGGCCGACGCTTGGCCGCTCGCATCGGGCAGGTGAGCGACGCCGAAATCGCCGAGCATGATCTCGACGCCCGGCAGATCGGCGTCGCGGCGGAACATCAAGTTGCCGGGCTTGAGATCGCAGTGCACGATGCCGCGGCGATGCGCGGCGGCGAGCGCCGATAGCACCTGACCGTGACGCTCCATCCCGCGCCGCAGCGAGCGCGGTCCGCGTTCGCGCAGCACGTCGCGCAGTGTGCCGCCGGCGGCGAGCTCCATCACGATGCGGCGCGATGCCTCGTCCATGTCGAGCACGGCGACGACGTTCGGATGGCGCAGCGACGCCATCACGCGCGCCTCGTGGAAGAACCGCGCGAGCGCGTCGGCGCGCTCGGTGCCCGCGAGGTGCGGGTGCAGGAGCTTGATCGCGACCTCGCGATCGAGCTCGGCATCGCGCGCGAGATAGACAACGCCGGTCGCACCGCGGCCGAGCTCGCGCACCAGCCGATAGCGCGCGCCGGCCTGCACGCCCGCGACGTCGCCGGCCGCAATCGTCTCGCCGGCGATCGGCGCCGCGCGCCCGGTGAGCTGGCGCAGCCGCTCGACGCGCACCCGCACGTTCGGATAGTCGACGTCGCGACCGAGCACCGCTTCGTAGTGGCGCAGCGCGAGCTCGTGATCGGCCTTCTTGCGCGCGTGCTCGGCGAGCAAGTAGTGCGCGCGCAGCGCGTGCGGCTCGTTCGTGATCAGGATCTCGAGGTGCGTGATCGCCGAGTCGAGCTCGCCGCGCTGCTCGTACCGCTCGACGAGCGTCGCGCGTAGGATCGCCGTGTGCTCAGCTGCGAGGCCGGGGACGCTGAGCAACTTCTCGCACCACTCGATCGACAGCCGCTCGTGGCCCGACTTCCACATCCCCTCGAGGCGCGCGATCACGTCCTTGCTGCAGATCTCGTCTCGGCGCTTGCCGTCGCCGAGATCCTGCACGAGCTGCGCGAGGAACACTTCCTCCTCGCTGCCGAGGTGCTGCGGCTCGGGCGCGGGCGCGGCGATCACCGGCGGCGCCGTCTTGCGGCCGAACATGCGGCGAAACCACGAGCGAGACCCCGAGCTCTGCGCCATCGCTACGACTCTACCCGACGTCGATCTCGTCGCCATCGGCGTGGATGCGATCGCCGCGGATTAACTGAACGCGCAAGTCGCCGAGCGGCTCGTCGTTGAACTTCACTTCCTTGCAGGTGCCGCGCCCGAGCAGCGGCCGGCCGCGCTGGAACACGACGTCGAGGCCGATGCCGAGGCCGTCGAGCGCGAGCTTCTCGCCTTCGCCTCCTGCGATCAGCGCCGCGCCGCGATCGATACCATTCGTCACGGTCAGCACGAGCTGCGTGCCGGCCGACGCGAAGTCGAGGGTGCACTCGTCGCCGAGCCCGAACCGGCCACTGCCGGCAAGCGGCACTCTTCCGACGAGCGGCAGCCCCGCGACCGACGTGCCGTTACGCGAATCGAGATCGCGCAGGTGAAACGCGCCGTCGGGCATGCGCTCGAGCTCTGCGTGCTGGCGCGACACGCCACCCGCGCGCAGCGACAGGTCGCATAGCGGATCGCGGCCGAGCACGATCTTCGGCGCCGCACACGCGACGACCAGTGGCTTGCCGCGTCGCTTGAGCTCGACCTTGCCCGCGGTAAGCAGCGCGGTGTCGAGCTGATCGAGCAGGCGCCGATAGTCACCGGCCTGCTCCGCGGCCGCGATCGAGCGCGCGAGATCGCCACGCGCGTCATCGCGTCGGCCGACGCGCATGTTCGTCTGGTAGGCAGCAAAGCCATCGCTCTCGTCGCGCGCGCGCAAGTAGAGCTGGTCTTCCTTCGACAGCGCGTGCTCCATCTTCTCGACGAGCCCGCCGGCGGAGTAGGCGAGGGCGGCGCCCTGGTGATCGCCGATCGCTTCGAGCGCTTCGCCGGCCATCGAGTGGTCGTCGCCGGCGACGAGCATGTCGGCCGCTTCACGCACCTTCGCGCGATCGCGCTCGGTCGCGATGCCCTCGGCTTTGATGTTCTCCCACAGCGCGCGGCCGAGCGCCTTTGAAGCCTGGCGCCTGAGCTCCGGGACCTCGCCGGCCCAGCGCAGCGCATCGCGCAGCGCCGCGATCTCGGCCTGACGCGTGGCCGCGCGTGCCGCACGCGCGAGGTGCATGCGCACGGCACCTTCGTGCTCGCCTGCGAGCGCATAGCGTTCCGCCGCGAGGTCGACATTGCCCGCCGCTTCGGCCGCAACCGCGGCGCGGTAGTCGGCGGAGAACATCCGGCGGAGAAAACTCACGGCGTCAGTATAGGAAGAGGTAGCCCGGTCGGGAACTAAGGCGGCAGTGCTTGGCCGAACTTTGTCGCGTAGTCCTTGCGCAATTGGTCGAGCGCGGCTTGATCCTTTGCGCGCTGATAGGCCTTCGCGAGCGTGCGCCACGCCTGACCGAGATCGGGGTCGGCGGCGATCGCGAGCTTGAGCTTGTCGATGCCTTCCGTCGTGCCCGCGGCGCTCGTGTTCTTGAGCGCGATCACGCCCGACAGATACAGCGCCCACGATTCGTCGGGCTGTGCGGCCAACGCCTTGTTGCACGCGGCGCGCGCGGCGGCGAGATTGGCGTCGCGCAACGCGAGGTCACAGCGTACAGCCCAGAGACCAGGTGCACCGGGCCATTTCTTTTCAGCGGCCGCTAGCACCTTTTCCGCCTGCGCCGCTTTCTTCGCGTACACGAGCTGCTGTGCTTCGCGTGCCGCGCCGACCAGCGCGCCTTCGTCCTCGGGCTTGACGAACTTCGCGCCCTTCGGCACCCCGTACCGCGCGCGCGTCGACGCGATCTGTGCGACGAGCTTGTCGGAGTCGGCGAGCTTGGCCTGCGCGATCGCTTCCTCCTGCCAGGTCAGCAACCCGAGCTTGTCGTAGATGCCGATCAGATCCTTCCACTTCGCCTCGGCGCCGGTCTTGAGCGTCGCGATCTTGCCGGCTGCTTGCACGAGCTCGGCGCGCGCAGATGCGAGGTCCTTCGCGCGCACGAACGCATCGGCGAGCACGAAGTGCGGAGATGGATCGCTCGGCGCGAGCTCGGAGACGCGTGCGCACGCTGCGCGCGTGCCTTTGTCGGCGATGCCCGGCTTGGCGAGCATCAGCTTGCACTTGAGCAAATAGATCTGCGCGTTGCCCGGGTACGCGATCAGTAGATTTTCGAGCTCGGCCATCGCGTTCGTCAGGTCACCTTTGCGTGCGAGCATATCGATGCGCGTGTATTGCTCGAGCGCAGCCATCGGCACGTCGGCGGCCGCTTGGCCGACGCGGCCGGCGTTGACGATCGCGGTGAGCTGCTTCGTGATGTCTTCCTTGTCGCTCGCGATCCAGCCGCCCCATTCTTCCTTCGAGACTTTCTCGAGCAGCTCCTTCGCGATCGTCGGCGTCGCGTCGTCGGAGAGCTTGCGATCGATGGCGGTCTGCATGAGATCGCGCGTGCGATCGGCGAACGCTGCTTGCTTCGGCGAGTACGCGGGATTGCCGATCCACGTCGGATCGGACTCGCCGATCGCACCGAGCGTGCGGCCGAGGAAGTGCAGCAGCACGACGGTCTGCTTGTGGCGCTTGTGAGCGGCGAGCACCTCGGCGCGCTCGGACTTCTTCAGATCGAACAGCGTGTGAGCGAGCGCCTGGGCTTCTTTGGCCTCTGCCCAGCCGCGCACGATGACGTGCTTGCCGACCAGCTGCGCGCTGCCGAGCTCTGACATCGCTTTGCTCGCGCTGTCGCCCGGCGTGATGTAGCCGATGACCCAGATCGCTTCCTTGCCATCGTCGGTGGTCGCGAGATCTTGCAATGCGTTGTGCGGATCGCCGGTGCGCGTCCAGTCCTTGACCGCTTCGACCTTGAGCCGCACGCCGAGCAGCGGCGTCAGCAGCTGGCTCGCGTAATCGATCTGATCGCTAATCTCTTCTTTCCAGTTGGTCGTCGCGCGCACGCCGGCGTCGACCCAGATGCGGACCTTCGCCTCGCGCGGCTCACCTTCCTTTGGCTTCTTGGCTTCGAGTGTCGCCGGGCCGAGCTTCGACACATCGGAGGCCTTGCGTTCTTGGATCTGACCTCCGCCGCAAGCGACGAACAAACACAGCAGCGCACAGCGCATGGAGGAGACTTTCCCCGTTGATCGGCGAGCGTGCAAGCCGCACCATCGCCCGCGATGACAGCCAGGCTCTTACTCGACGAGCGCATCCTCGGCGATGGCACGCACGCTCGCACCTACGCGAGCTTCGTAGATGGCCACGTGCGCGTCGAGGACGAGCAGGGCCCGCACGGCGCGCTGTCGATCGCCGCACTCGATCGCGTGATGACGAAGTATGGCCTGCCGCTCGAAGCGACGGTAGCGCTCGACGGTGAAGCACTCGAGTTGGGCGATGGCCGCCGCCTGCGCCGCCTGCGCTATCACACGCCGGTCGACGCGACGGGCCGCGATTACCTCGTCTGGGAGCGCTCCGGACAGGCGCCGCTGGCGGTGATCGCGACCCATGTCACCGCGGCACTCCGCTACCTGGTGCTCCGCCTCGACGAAGAACGCGGGTCATAGGTAGGTCTCAGATTTCTGTGGGATCGAGCTACGTAGGATTCACGATCTGCGCACAAGACCCCGGTCGAAGTGAGCGATGACGCATGTTTGGACGTGGCACAGGGGCTGCTATCGTCTAGGGCGTGCTGCGGAGTGTCTGGCTAGCGTGCGCCCTGATGGTGGCTTCGGCTACCGCATGGGCGCAGCCTACCCCGACGCAACCGCCGGCCGTCTTCGTCGAGAAGGCGCAGCAGAGTGCGAAGGCCGTCGAGCAGAAACTCGCACAGCTCACGAACCAGCGCGTCGGGCTGCGCCGTCACTACGACGAGCAGGTCGCCGCGAGCGATCGGCTCAAGAAGCAAAAGGCATCGTGGCGACGTGACCGCGAGCTCAACAAAGCGCAGGCCGACGCGAACGACACCGCGAAGCGACTGACCGCGATGGATAACCAGATCAAGGCCGCGCAGCAGGACTACGTGAAGGCGCGGAGTGCGATCGTGATCGCGATCGACAACGAGATCCGCGCGGGCGCCAGCGGTGCGCGCGCCGAACAGCTCGCGAAGCTGCGCGCGCAGCTCGCGCCAGCAGCTGCGCCGAAGCCGAAGAAGATCCTGATCCCGGATGCCGAGATCGATCCGCTCGCCGATCCCGAGGAGCTCGAGCGCCAAGCCGCCGCGCTCATCGCGGCCGAGAAGCAGCTCGAGGCGCAGCAAAAGGGTCTCGATCAGCAGCACAAGGATCTGACCCGCGTCGCCGACCTGCGCAGCGCGCACGATCGCGCCGGCGAGCTATCGGTCCGCGACGACGATCAGCCGCATCGCGGCGCGCCGCGGTCGTCTGGTGGCCGCGCCTCGGAGCAAGTGACAGCAGGTGCACCGCCAAACGACGACGCCACGGGTGGCGCCGGCAACGGCAGCGGCAACCCCAGCGGCGGCGGCGGCACGAGCGGCGATTCGATCGGTGGCGAGACGTTCGGCAGCGACAAGCATGGCGGCGCGCTTGGTTCGTTCGAGTCGAGTGCTGCGGTCGCGCTCGGCGAGGTGATCGACAAGTCGACGATCGACGGCA
>DATDCH010000593.1:0-5484 GCA_036524455.1 Kofleriaceae bacterium
GTTGCCGACCTGATCGCCAACGACCCCGAGCTCGCAGACAAGCTCGAGCCCGGCACGTTCGTGGTCTCGATGCAGAGTCGCCACAGCTACGACTCGGCCGGCCCGCGCTTCAAGAAATTCGCCGGCAGCGACGCCGAGTAATGCGCGTCCTTCACGTCGCGAGCGAGGTCGCGCCGTTCGCGCAGTCCGGCGGCCTCGCCGACGTGCTCGGCGGACTGCCGCCCGCGCTCGCCGAGGCCGGGCTCGACGTCGCCGTGTTGCTTCCGCTGTACCGCGGGGGCGAAGCGAGAGTCGCCGCCGCCGGCGCGACGCTCGACGCGGGCACGCCGATCGCGATCCACGTCGGCCCGCACGCGTACACGGCGCACCTGCGCACGGCGCGCTTCGCCGGCGTGACGTTCGGGTTCGTCGATTGCCCGATCCTGTATGACCGCGCTGGCAACCTCTACGGCCCGACCGGCAACAGCGAGTTCGGTGACAACCACCTGCGGTTCGGCGCGCTCGGCAAGGTCGCCGTCGAGCACGGCGCTGCGCTCGTCGGTGGCGACGTCGACGTGCTGCACGCGCACGACTGGCAGGGCTCACCCGCTGCGATCTACGCGCGCATCGCGGGCAGCAAGGCCGCGCTCGTCACGACGATCCACAACCTCGCCTACCGCGGCATCTTCCAGAAGCACGTGATGACCGACCTCGGGTTTCCGTGGTCGATGTTCACGATCCACGACCTCGAGTTCTACGATCAGGTCGCGTTCCTCAAAGGCGGCATCGCAGCGGCCGACGCGGTGACGACGGTCAGCCCGACATACGCGCAGGAGATCCTGACGCCGCAGTTCGGCGAAGCGCTTGACGGGTTTCTCGCGCAAGAGGTCAAGCAGCTCGTCGGTATCGTCAACGGAATCGACACGCGGTCGTGGGATCCCGAAACGGATCGCGCACTGCCGGCGAATTTCTCGCGCGCCGCGCTCGCCGGTAAAGCGCAATGTCGACGCGCGCTCGCCGAGGAATTCGGTCTCGCGCTCGCAGACGGCGAGCCGCTGATCGGCGTTGTCGCGCGCATGACCGGGCAGAAAGGCCTCGACCTCGTCACGGATGCGGTGCCCGAGCTGCAGCGCCTCGGCGCGAAGCTCGTCGTGCTTGGTTCGGGCGAACCCGATCTCGAAGCAACGTTTGTGGAGCTTGCGAGCTCGTGCGGCGATCAGCTCGCGGTGCGCATCGGTTTCGACATCGCGCTGTCGCGCCGGATCTACGCGGGCAGCGACTTCTTCTTGATGCCGTCGCGCTTCGAACCGTGCGGGCTCGGTCAGCTCTACGCGATGCGCTACGGATCGATTCCGATCGTGCATGCAGTCGGCGGTCTGCGCGACACCGTGATCGATCCCGACACCGGCATCCAGTTTCACGCGGCGACCACGACCGCGCTCGTCGATGCACTCGAGCGCGCGGTCAAACTGTTTGGCGATCACCAAGCGATGCGCGCGACGCGACGCGCGGCGATGGCGCGCGACTCGTCGTGGACTGCATCCGCGAAGCAGTACGCAGAGCTCTACGTAACTTTGCGTTGAGCGCTCGCAGCACTGCGGAGCATTACGCAGAGCGCTCTGCGTACGGTTGCGGCGCAACGAAATGCTGCAGGGCGAGTTTGCGTATCGATCGTTACCGACCGAGCGGCGGCAGTTCTCGACGAGGAATTACGTACGTCGTCCGATCAGCGGACAGATTTCGTCCGCAGGACGGACCGTAATTGTCCGCGCGGCGGACCTGGCTCCGTCCGTAGGTCGGACCCTACAGTCCGCTGGACGGACCTGATGGTCCGAAACGCGGACCTAGCCGATCCTGTAAGTGCCAACCCGGTGTGCGGCATGGCTACACTTTGGGGAACCCCAGACCGGACCCGCCCAGACAGGGGAGCTGTGATCAGGCCTGTCAACAAGTACGTCCAGGGGTCGGGTTATTCACAACCCAACTCGGACCTAAAGGCGTGATTTACAAGGGTCGGACGAGATCGCTTACGGCCCTGTGAACAAGCTGTGATCCCGGTGTGCCGGTGGGTTCCGGGAGCGACGGCGCTTCAATAACTTACACAATATGTCGCTCGATATGCTGAGCCTACCTACATGGTGGCATAACCCACTTACTCCCGAGCGGGAGCGGGCTTTATAGGCACACTCAGTGAGTCTTACTCGCTGCGTCATATGAAGCGCCATCGACGGCAATCGAAGCCGTCCCGGCGTCTCATTTTGAACCGGCATCGCTGCTGCTCCCGCCCGCGTCCGAGCTCGTGAGCGGCAGCCCGCCATCCGGGATCGCATTGGGAACCCCGCCATCGCCCGCAGCGGGATCGGCCGCGATCTTCATGAGCCGGCACGCCTCGTCGTCCTTGCGGTCGCACGCGCGCGTCAGCAGCTCCTGGCCGCGCTTGTAGTCGCGCGCGACACCCACGCCATCGACCAACATCGCGCCGAGCACCCGGCAGGCGATTGCATCATCGGCCACACACGCGCGCTCGAACCACACCGTGGCGGCGCTCGTCGAACGCGGTAGTCCGCGTGCTTCGAGATACGCGATGCCGATCTGACGGCAGCCTGTCGGGTCGCCCGCCTCGCAGCCTTGCTTGTAGTGCGCGATCGCGTTCTTCCAGTGGGGCGCCGCGTTTGGTGCTTTCGTGGCGAGCATCGCGTCGAGGTCACCGGCGTTCGTGCACGCGAACGGAACTTTGCCTTTGCACGCGATGTCGAGCAGCTTCGCCGAGCGCTGCAGATCGGCGGGCACGCCGCGGCCGTCGCGCAGCATGAGCCCCAGGTTGCGACACGCCATCATGTGGCCGCCGTCGCACGCCTGCTGATAGACCTCGATGGCGCGCTGCGGGTTCTTGTCGACACCCATGCCTTCGGCAAGCGCGAGCGCGAGGTGATTGCACGCGGACATGTTCTTGCCGTTGCACGCCTGCGCGAACAACGCGGTCGCGCGCTTCGGATCGGGCGACACGCCGACGCCCTCCGCGTACATCACGCCGAGGTTGCGGCACGCCTCGAGATCGCCGGCGACGCACTGCTTGTCGAGCTTGCCCGCGACCTCGGTCGGATCGACGCCGCCATCGCCGCCGCCAGCATCGCGCCCTTTCGTCTTGCTGCTCTTGCAGGCGACCAGCCCGAGCGAGACCAGCGCGATCACAGCGAGGCGAGACATGCGCGCGATTCGTATCACCGAGTCACCGCCGGGTACACCGTGTTGGTGTACGCGCGTTCGGCGTTCGGGCTTGCAGGCGCCAGCGCAAACGCGGCCAGGATCGCCGCACCGACGAGACACGCCGCCGCCAGCCCGCGCCAGCCGACCACGCGCTGGATCGCCCAACCCAGCAACGCGGCGATGCCGAGCACGACGGGTGCAATGCTCGCGATGCCGCCGATACCGAGCGCCGTGCCGGCATTGGGCGCGACCGCGCCGTCGCCGAGCAAGCGGAATGTCACTTCGTACAGCGGGTTCTTCAGCGAGTCGGGCCAGTACGGGAACGTCCATGCCGACGCGCAATAGATGACGACTGCACTGACGATCGTGCCGCACAGTGCGCCGAGCAGCAGCGGCCGCGTACGCCACGTGTCGACCGCAACGGCCACGAGCGGCACCCAGAACGGCAGCATCGCGGTCACGTAGCGCGGACCGACGCCCCAGCCGCCGCGCCAGAACGAGATCGACGAGATGAACAGAATGAAGATGATCGCGACGGCCGCACACACGAGCGTGGTCGCGCGATCGCCGCGCCGCCACAGCAGCACACCGCCCGGCACCGCGAGCAGGAGCCACGGCGACAGCACGAACAGGCCGTTGTCGGGCCGGAAGAACGAGCCCCAGAACGCCTCGGCGCGCAGCTCGCTGATGCCGAGGAAGCCCTGCTGGTGAAGATGCGCGAACGTCTGCGTCGCGTCGTAGCCGGTGCGCAGCGGGCTGCCGAAACACACGGTGTGGTACCAGAGCAAGATCGCGATCGGGATCGCTGCGGCGCCGGCGGCGATCGCGATCGCCTTGGCCGCTTCTCGCCGCGGCCACGCCCACAGCTTCACCGCTATATAGATCGCGATCGGTACACCGGCGAACGCGGCCTGATAATCGACGAGCGGCGCCGCGCCGGCGAGCAAGCCGACCGCGGTCATCCAGCGCACGTCGCGCTTGCGCTCGACCACGTCGACCGCAAAGATCCACGCGCTGGCGATGCAGATCGCGGCGAGCTGATGCGAATAGAACAAGATCGAGTACGTCATCGCGAGCGAGCCGAGCGCGTAGGCGATCAAGACGAGGCGCCGCACGGCCGGCTCCGGCGCGTAACGCTCGAGGAAACCCCAGAGCAGCCACAGGAACAGCAATGCGGGGATGACGCCCGCCACCACGCGCGACAGCCACAGCGAAACCCCGAGCGAAGGCGGCCCGCCGATCCAGCTGACCACCGCGTAGACCGGGACGACGAGCAGCGACGACCCCGGCGCCTTGTTCGAATACATGTGCCCGCCCGATGGCGACACGTCGGCGGTGGCGCCCCAGCGCCGCACGCCGCTATCGATCGCGAACGTGCCGTCGTCGGCGATGGCGCGAACCAGATAGACCCGCGGCAGCTCGTTCGCGCTGTGGATGCGCGGGAAATGCGGAAACGCATAGACGTACGCCAGCGCGATCGCGATCAGCCAGCCATGGCGAGCCAAGCGGGTGCGCATGGGCGGCACGTCGGGCACGGTCCTCACGAACGTGATACCACCGAGTCGATGTGTTTTCTCACCGCGGGCTGCCGTGGGTGATCCGCGCGATGCATTGCCGCGCTACCGGACTGCGCGGCAGGCCATCGTCGCCGACGTCGGCCGGGCGATCGCCATGGCCGCGGGCGGCGCCCTGGCATTCGCGCCCGTCGAGTACGCGCTGACGCTGTGGGCCTACTCGGGGTCGATCGAGCTGGTGAGCAAGCTGCGCCTCGCCGCGCTGACCCTGACGCTCGCACTGTGGTTGTGGCTGATGCTGGCGATCGGCATCGCCGGGGTGATGGTGGTCGGCCGGCTCGTGCGCGGCGTGTTCGATCCCGACCGCGGCCGGGACTTCGGCTGGTTCGTCCCTGCCCCGCCGGTCAAGGGCGTGCGACCGGGCGTGCCGAAGCTGTGGGCAACGCTCGCGACGCTCGGTGCGGTCGGCGCGCTCGTGCAGCGCGGTGCGGTGTGGGCCGACTACCGCTACACCGAGCCCGAGCTCACGGCGATCATGATCTCGATCGTCGCACTCGTCGCGTTCGGCGTCGGCTTCCCGCTGCGCCGGTTGTTCGGGCTCGCCGCCGATGTCGGCGCGCACGCGCTCGCGCCCACACTGCGCGTGTGGAATCCGCTCGGTCGCTGGCGCGCGGCCGGCATCGCGTGCGCCGCGATGATCGCGGGCATGCTGGCTGCGATGTGGTTCGTGCTGCCGCAGAGTCGCTCGGTGCTGCCGGTGCGGCTCGCGATCACCGCGGTCGTG
>DATDCH010000594.1:0-2891 GCA_036524455.1 Kofleriaceae bacterium
CGATGCGCGAGTTGCGCTGACGTTGCGCTTGATCGCCGGCCTGTCGGCGGCGGAGATCGCGCGCGCATTCCTCGTACCTGAGCCAACGATTGGCCAACGCATCACGCGCGCGAAGCGCACGCTCGCCGATTCGAACGTGCCGTTCGAGCTGCCACGCAGCGAAGAGCTCGGCGAGCGGCTCGCGTCGGTGCTCGAGGTCGTCTATCTGATCTTCAACGAGGGCTACTCCGCGACTGCCGGGGACGACATCATGCGGCCGGCGCTCGTCGACGAAGCGCTGCGCCTCGCCGCGTTGCTCGCGGAGCTGGCACCGGCAGAGCCGGAAGTGCTCGGCCTCCTCGCGTTGCTCGAGCTGCAAGCGTCGCGCGCGGCGGCGCGGGTCGATGCGGCAGGCGAGCCCGTGCTGTTGCTCGACCAAGATCGCACTCGGTGGCACGCGTCGCTGATCGCAAGCGGGCTCGCGCACCTCGCGCACGCACAGCGGCTTGCCGGGACTGCGGGTCCGTATCAGCTGCAGGCCGCGATTGCCGCCGAGCACGCACGTGCCGCGCGTGCCGCTGACACCGACTGGGCGCGCATCGCGGCGCTGTACGCCGAGCTCGGCGAGCTGACGCCATCGCCGGTGATCGCGCTCAATCACGCGGTCGCGGTCTCGCGCGCCGAAGGTCCGGAGGCCGGACTGTCGCGCCTCGATGCGCTCGCCGGCGAACCGGCGCTCGCGCGCTATCACCTGTACGCAAGTGCGCGTGCCGATCTGCTCGAGCAACTCGGCCGCTATGGCGAAGCGCGCGCCGAGTTCGAGCGCGCTGCAACGATGACCGACAATGCGCGCAATCGGTCGCGGTTGCTCGAGCGCGCCGCGCGGCTCGCGAACCGCTAAGCCTTGGCGCTCGGTCGCTCGCTGACGCGCTTGTGCCAAGCGACAAGATTCGGATGCGTCTCCGCCTTGAGCCGAATGTCGCTGACTTTGCCGAAGTCGATCGCGCACAGCGCGGTGATGTCAGCGACCGTGAAGCGATCGCCGGCCATGTACTGGCGCTTGCCGAGCTCACCATCGAGCCAGTCGAAGCGCAGCGCGAGGTGTTCGCGCATGATCGCGGCGAAGTCGGGAGCCTGCTTGATCTTGCCGACCCAGAACGCATGGGTATTGCGGAACACCTGCGAGATCGGCCACAGCAGCTCGAGCTCGGCGTGCCGATTCCACATCTCGATTTGTGCGCGCTCCCACGCATCGGCGCCGTATAGGTTCGGATCGGGGTACTGCTCCTCGACAAAGCGACAGATCGCCATCGACTCGCGCAGGATCCGGCCGTCGGGTAGCTCGAGCACCGGCAGTAGCGAAATCGGGTTCTTGCGCCGAAACTCGTCGGTCTGGTGCGCCGACTGCGCGATCAAGACCTCGATCGTGTCGTAAGCCACGTTCTTCTCTGCCAGGAAGATGCGGACCCGGCGGGGATTTGGCGCGCGGGGGTCGTGGTACAGCAGCATGCGGCGACTGTACGGCCAAAAAACGGCATGCGCGTCGCGGATCTCGTAGAATCGAGGGGTATGCGCACAGCGGGGATCCTGGTCGTCCTTGTCATCGTATGTCTTGGAGGCGCGAGTCTCGGCTGCAAGAACAAGGGTGACGCCGATGCGGCTCCCGATCCCGAGGCGGTCAAAGCGCAGCAAGAGCTGATCGCACGCCGCGACAAGCTGCTCGAAGCGCGCAAGAAGCTGCAGTCCGACAAAGAGAAGCTCGACGCCGAGATCAAAGAGATTCAAGCCAAGGGCGGCGACGCGACCGAGCAGATGAAAAAGAAGGCCCAGCTCGAGAACGAGCTCGAGTCGCAGAACGAATCGATCATCTCGCTCGTCAACAGCAAGCTCGATGGCCTTGGCAAAGCAGCCGACAAGAGCGCGAATGTCGCGGCGCGCGAAGCCGATATCGCGTCCCGCGAGAAAACCGTCGCCGATCGCGAGGCGCGCATCGCCGAGCGCGAGCGCCAGCTCGCTCAACGCGATAGCGAATCCGCCGCGCGCTGGAAAGACACCTGCGCGGTCGGCTCGCCGATGATCATCCAATCGGCCGCGCCCAAAGACGGCAAGTACAGCAAGTCCGACGTCTCCGGCCTGATCCAGAAGGCGAAGAAGGAGATGGGCAAGAAGAACCTGATCAACAGCGACCTACCAGGCCCTGCGCAGTCGCTCGAGAGCGAAGCCGGCAAGGCGCTCAACGAGAACGACATGAGCAAGGCCTACTTCGCGGCGGCGCAGCTACTCGCCACCGTCGAAGGCATCACCGTCAATCGCGCGTTCATCCAGGCGAAGACCGCGCGCTTGTCGACGCAGGCCAAGGGCATGAAGCTCGACGAAGCGACGAACAAGCAGCTCGCCGACATCCTCGGCGACGTCATGCAGAAGTACAACGACGGCGACTTCGGCGCGGCAAACCGCCGGCTCAATCAGCTCGCGAACATGCTCGCGAAGCAGTAGCGCTGCCTAGCAGCCTTCGCCGCCGACCTTGCGACAATTGTCGTAGTCGGGGAACTCGCGCGCGTACCACGCTGCGGCGAAGCCGGCGGCCACCGCGAGGCCGATGATCACCGGGACCGCGACGTAGGGGCGGCGCCACATCGGCGGGTCGTCGTAGATGATCGTGTCGGTCGTGCCGGCCTTGCCTTGGATCGAGTGCTCGACGATCGGGTACTGCTTCATCGTGACCTGGACGTCGGTCGTGCGGCCGTAGCCGACTTCGACGAACTTCACGAAGTTGTGATACTGCGGGTGCGTCACGGTCACCGCGTGCGTGCCGACGGGAAGCGCGAGCTCCTTGTTCACCGTGAGCGCGATCTTGGTGCCGTTGACGTGCACGGTGGCGTCCTGCACGTCGAAGCCAAACTTCACGGTGC
>DATDCH010000595.1:0-20199 GCA_036524455.1 Kofleriaceae bacterium
CGCTGTTCACGCAAGGCGACGCCGGCGACACGATGTTCGTCGTAACCGCCGGCGCGTTCGCGGGGACGCGCGGTGGGGACGCGCAGCGCCGCATCGGCATCGGCGATGTCGTCGGCGAGCTCGCCGTGCTCACGACTGCGCCGCGCGCGGCAACGCTGACCGCCGTCGACGGCGACGCCGAAGTGATCGAGATCGATCGCGACGCGTTCGCAGCGGCCGCGCGGCGTGCGCCGGAGCTCGTGCTCGGCCTGTCGGCGACGCTCGCGAGCTGGCTCGCACCGAATCGGCCCGACGTGCTCTAACTCGTTATCCCGGCCGTTTGAACACGGCGACGATGTCTCGGGTCGCACCCTCCGCCATATTCGTATCGAAGCACGCGACGAGCTCCCAGCCCTCTTGCCCGAGCTCGTTCAAGTGGCCATCGAACTTCGCCTCGTCGAGCTTGCCGCCGAAGAACCCCGTCGCCGCTAGCTTGATCGTCTTGTAGTGCCATCGCATGCGCGATGCATATCACGACGCACTTACGCTCGCCGACTCGCTCGTGCCGCGGGAACGTTGGCGAGCGGCACCGGCTCGGAACGTGCCTCGCGCGCGCCAAACAGGACGATCAAGAGAAAACCGAGGACGTGCGCCACGAAGACGAGGCTCGGGCCTACCGCGAGCTCGACGTTGGCTCCGTGTTTCCCTCCGCCCATATGCACAGCAGCGCTTCCCAATACGCAGACGAACGATGCCACCAACATCACGAGTGCGAGCCATTTCGAGTAGCGCGCGGTGCGTCGCCCGCGAAACACCTGCGCAACCGAGATCACGACGCCGACACTGAATGCAGCGCTGAGCCATAGAATGATGCTCGCGAATGGTTGCGAGCGTTGAGCCCACCCAGCCACATCGCACGCACCAAACAGCGAGCAGCCGGCGATCCCCCACAGGCCAATGGACTCGTCGGGGATGTCGGGCCCCGCTCGGTCGGATACGAAAGACCAATCCGACCAGTCAGCAACAAAGACGCCCTCGATGACCAGCATCGCGAAAGCCGCGGCGAGCCCCACGGCGATTGCGCGCTCTCTGGACGCGTGCCAGTCGAACATCCCTATGCTCGCCGACTCGCCCGCGCGGTCGCTAGCCGGTCGTCGAGTGACGACTGCAGCGCGGTGCGCAGCACGGCGAAGCCGGTCACGTACGCCGCTGCGAGCACGAGCGGTGCCGACGTCATACCGCCAGCGCGCGCAAACACCGCGGTCATGATCGCGACGCTCATCGCGCCGATCGCGCCGACCATGTAGCCGGCCAGGTTGACCCAGCGCGACGTCTCGAAGCCGAGCGCGCGCGAACCGCCCTGCCAGATCACGATCGACGAGAACAGCAGCGTCTCCCAGATCGTCATCGCCGCCGAGCCGTCGTCGAGCGGTCGGCTCGCGCACAACATGTCGCTGCACTGCGAGACCGCCCAGAGGTCGGCCGACAGGCGATCGCGAATCACCCAATCCATGACGAACACACTCGCGATCACCAGCGCGACGTGCAGCGAGAGGAGTAACGACATCCGAAGCCCGCGCATCACTTCCAGTGTAGCGCGCGACGGCGATCAGGGTGCTGGCTTTTGCACGGGGCGCCCCGTGTCGAACAGCACCTTCCACGCACCGTCGGGCTGTTGCCGCCAGATCGTGACGTAACTGCTCTGCCACGAGGTCTCGCCCGTGTAGGTCGCCTTACCGACGGTGAAGCCGAGTGGGCCGGCACCGCGGCCGCTCGCAATCGGGTCCCATGCGAGGCGACCCTTGGACAGCGTCGGCGTCATCATCTCGCGAATCGCTGAGCCTTCAACGCGCGAGCCACGGCGCATCATTCCACCTTGCGGCTCGAAGGCGCCGACCCAACCCTCGATGCCGCGCTCGGCGGTGTCGGCGGCGAACGCGCGATCCGCCGCTTCGAGCTCGGGTGCGGCTTGACGCGTGGTCGCGCAGAAGTCGAACTTGAGCAGACCCGTGCCGAACAAGACCGCACGGAGCTGCTCGGTTTCACGCGAGTAGGTGATCTGTTTGGGGTCGTCGTGCGACGGGTTTGCGAACGTGACGGTGCGCTCGCCGAGCTCGCGCTTGATGAACTCGACCGAGCGCGCGCCTTGCGGCATCGCGATGAAGCGCAGCACGCCGTCGGCGATTTCGCCTTCGCCGTCGTCGACGATCATCACCTCGAAGCCTTGCTCGGAGAACGCGACGCCGTAGATCGCGCCGCTGACCGCGATCCAGTGCTCGGTGTAGCGCGGGCCGGCGCCACACGTGCCGCCACCGCTCTGCCAATCGCCGAGCCACCAGTTGAGCGGCGCGAGCGCCGGCGACAGCTCGGCCGAGATGGGCTCGGCTGGTGTAGGCGCGGGCTTTGCGCCGCCGCAGGCGCAACAGGCGATCAGCGTGACGATGAAGGTGCGCATGTGGAGCTGGAAGTATGCCAGCGGTTGCGGGACCTCAATGCCGGCCTGGCCTGCAGCTCGCATTGCTGGGTGCGACTTGGAGGATTTGTAAAATGCGTGCACTCGGCCTGCTTGGACTATTCACGTGTGGAATCGCGGCCTGCGGCGATGACTCGCAAGTCACGCCAGATACCCAGACCGGTAATCACCCACCTCCGCGCGTCATTCCCGGTGGCGGAATCGGCGACGGACCGATCGACGGTGTCGTGAATCTCTACGTGATCGACGACGCGACGCGTTCGCCGATCTCCGGCGCGACCGTGCGAGTCGGCGATCTCGAAGGCACCACCGATTCGACCGGCCTGTTCATCGCCGAGGGTCTCGTCGGTCCGCAGACCGTGCTCGTCAAAGCATCCGGGATGCGCTCCGAGATGTGGATCGGAGGCAACGGCGCGAACATGACGCTCGCGATGCAAGCGGCGAACGAAGCCACGCCGACGCAGGCAAACATCAGCGGCTCGATCACAGGCTTTGGCACTCTCACGGTGCCCAGCGGTCACAACAAGACCGCGATCATCAGCTACTCGCACGACGACAAGCTCGGTGATGCCGCGAACAACATCGCGACATTTGCCAACCAGCACATCTGCTCCACGAACCTGCCGACCGGCGGCTGCACGTTCACGGTGACGACGCGCACCGGCAACGTCGCGCTGATCGCCGCGATCTACGACCACGACACGAACAACACGCCGACGAACGGCGCCGACGACACGTTTACGTTGATCGGTTGGGCGACGACGACCGGCCTCAACGTACAGAACGGCGTCAACCAAACCGGCGTCGCGCTGACGATGGTCCCCGTCGGCGACCTCGGCAACGTCACCGTCGCGTTCGGTTCGCCGCCGAGCAACATGCCGAACGTCGCCGGCTTCGTCGGTATCGAGCTCGGCGCCAGCGGCGTGCTCAACCTACTTCCGCAGATCATGACGCCGACGATGACGACCGTGCTCGCGCCCAAGCTCAGCGTGTTCTCGGGCGCGACGTATCGCTTCACCGCCGTCGCGAACAACGGCGATACCGAGACGTCGGCCGGCAGCTTCAAGCTGATCCGCGGCCAAACCGGAACGACGCTCGACGCCGGCACCTGGCTCGGCGTACCGGGCTCGCTGACGCTGACGCGCACCGGCGGGTCGTGGACATCGGTAGACGGTGCGCTGATCCAGAGTGTCGAGTACGACGAGCTCGACGGTACGCAGCTGCTCTCGGTCACAGCGATCGACGGCTCGACGTCGTTCTCGGTCCCCGATCTGCTCGCGCTGCCGGCGAGCGGATCGCTGATCGCGCGCAGCACCGCGCTGATGGGGACGATCGATCTGTCGAACTTCTCGCTCGACGAAGCGCTTCTGAAGGTCACCGGCTTCTCGGCGCAGCCGCTGCGGATCGATTGACGTATGCTCGGGTCGTGAGGCCCGAGCTCGACGAGACCACGCCTGCCACGCCTGCTGCGCTGGACAAAACAGCGACGCAGACGACCGAGCGCGCACCTCCCTCGGCCGAGCTCGCTGCCGGCATGCGGCTCGGCCACTTCAAGATCGATCGCAAGCTCGGTGCAGGTGGGATGGGCGAGGTCTACCTCGCGACCGACGTCGCGCTCGATCGACCGGTCGCGATCAAAGTGCTGCCGAGCGGCGTCGTATCGGGCAGCGCGCGCGAGCGGTTGATCAAGGAAGCACGCGCACAAGCCCGCGTGCACCACCCGCACGTCGCGCACATCTACTTCATCGGCGAAGAGCAAGGCCGGTTGTACTTCGCGATGGAGTACGTGACCGGCAAGACGCTTGCCGAGCGCATCGCCGAGGGCCCGTTGCCCGTCGAGGATGCACTGTCGTTGCTGCGCGCCGCGGTGCTCGGTCTGCGCGAAGCGCAACGCTCCGGCTTCACGCATCGCGACGTCAAACCGTCGAACCTGATGGTCGACAACCACGGCGTGCTCAAGGTGCTCGACTTCGGGCTCGCGGCCGGCAACCCCGAGGCGGTCTCCGACGGACCGGTGGCGCAGACCACGCTCGCCGGCACGCCGCTCTACATGGCACCCGAGCAGGCGCGCGGTGAAGCGATCGATTTTCGCGCTGACATCTACGCGCTCGGCGCGACGCTGTTCCACCTCGTCTCGGGTCGCCCGCCGTTCGTCGCCGACAGCGCCGATCAACTGCTGACGATGCATGCCACCGCGGCGCGCCCGTCGGTACCGCGTGGCGCGAACCCGCGCACGTCGATCACGGCGATCGATGCGCTGATCGCGCGGATGATGGCACCCGAGCCCGCCGATCGCTTCGCCAGCTACGACGAGCTGCTGCGTGCGATCGAGCTCGCATCGGCGGAGCACACGCGTCCCGCCGGGCTGTGGGTGCGTGGCATCGCGAGCCTCATCGACCTGGTCCTCGTGCTGCTGGTACTCGGCGGCGTGCAAGCGATCCGCGTGCTGATCACCGGCGACGGTCAGACCGGAGGCTTCGGTGAGCTCGCGCCCGAGCTGTTGCTCGTGTACACGACGCTCGCGATCGGCCGCTGGGGCACCACGGCAGGTAAGGCGCTGTTCGAGCTGCAGGTGCGAGACGTGACGACCTCGCGGCGGCCGACCTGGGGCCAGACCGTGGGCCGCCAGCTTTCCGTCGCGGTGTTGCCGATCGGTTTCGGCTGGTCCGACTTTGCCGTCGAGAAGCTCGCACTGCCCATTCCTTCCGACCTGTTCAACATCCTCGGCGCGGTCGCGGTGGCCGCGGTTGCCATCTCGCTGGTCCACGCGTCGCTGCGGGTTCCCGGCAAGCGCACCCCCTGGGACCGGTTCGCCGGAACCATGGTGCGCTATCGCACGACCCGCGGGAGCACCGGCACCGTCGCCTGATCCGCTGCTACCATTGCGGCTCAGCATGCGGTGGCTGGTCCTGACCTCGCTGGCGTTCGCTTGTTCGCCGCCACCAGCATCGCCGGTGTACGCGCAGTACTCGCCAATCCCCGAGGTCGCGCCTGCTTCGTACGATCCGACGCAAGCAGGCACCATCGTCGATCGGATGAGTGACTTCGGGTTCGACGGCGGCCGCATCGACTTCGAGATGCGCCGCGACGGCGACAGCATCGTCGAGATCGCGCGCAACCGGTACGCGATTCCTATCGTGATGCACTGGACGTTTACCGAGCTCGACAACCTCGAGCCGACCGGCGCGATCACCGACACCGTGATGCTGCCGCCCGCGGACAAGCCCAACGGCGCGGGCTCGTCGGTCGTGCTGACCACGTTCCGCATTCGCGACATGCGCCTGGCGTTCCATCGCCAGCTGCAGATGCACGCGCGGTTCGGCGATCCGTCGGCACGCCCGACGCCCTACGCGTACCGCCTGCCCTATCGCGCAGGCAGCACGTTCTCGGTACTGCAGGGGTTCCACGGCACGTTCTCGCATCGCGGCTCGAACGAGTACGCGATCGACTTCGACTGCCCGGTCGCGACGCCGGTGCTCGCGGCACGCCCCGGGATCGTGGTCGCGGCGAACGCGGCGGCGCAAGGCTCGGGCACCACGCCCGAGTTCCTCGAGTACCGGCGCACGAACTTCGTGATCGTCCTGCACGACGACGGCACGCTCGGCGAGTACATGCACCTCGCGCCGAGCGGCGTGCGGGTCAGCGTCGGCCAGCGCGTCGAACGCGGCGACGAGCTGGCCTTGTCGGGCAATACCGGCTTCTCCTCGACACCCCACCTGCACTTCCAAGTGATGACTGCCGCAACGGACGGCATCTCCGCGCAGTCGTTCCCGTTCCAGCTCGCCGTGACGGCAAAGCGCAGCGAGACCCCGGTCCAGGGCCGCTCGTACCCGAGTTGGGAATAGCTCGCCCGGCCGCCGAGCCGCTGCGATAATTCCCGCGATGATGCGGAGCCGGCTCGCCGCCGCGCTGCTCTGCGCCCTCGCCGGCGCAGCAGCTGCCCAGCCGCGCACGGCGCCGAATCGCTTGCTCGATGCGCCGGTGTTCACGATTCGCCCACAAGGCGCGCTGCCCGGATTCATCGGTGAAGGCGTCAACGTCGTCGTCGGCTGGCGCCCGGTCGGCGAAGCGACGCGCTATCGCGTCACGCTGATGACACCCGACGGTAAAGCGACCGATGTCGAGACCAAGGGGCTGCGCTTCGAGAAGCAGGGGCTCGCGCCGGGGCGCTACCAGCTCACCGTCACCGCGATCGACAAGTCCGGGATCGAGGGCGCGATCAGCGATCCGTTGCCGCTCAACGTCATCGAAGTGCGCGCGGTCCCACCCGGCGCCGAGCAGGCCTTGCCGCCGCGGCAGGGCGCCTATGCCGCGGGCACCAGGTTCTCCGTGCCCGCGATGCACTGTGAGGTGTCGAAGGCACCGATCGACGACCTGCTCGTGCTGCCCGAGAACGAGCTGCGCCTGACAACGCCGGGCGCGGCGACCCTGCGCTGCGCCGGCATCCCTGGCTACCTCGAGAAGAAGCTCATCGTTGCCCCGATCACGGTCGCGGTCCAGTCCAAGGCCGTGATGCGCGGCGCGACCACGATCGTGCGAGTCACGCTCGGGTCGGTCGGCTACATCGGCCCGCGCCTCGACGTCCAGCCGCTCGGCGACATCACGCTGGGCGAGCCGGAGCGCACCGAGTTCGGCATCGACATTCCGGTCGCGGCGCCGCGCGGCGCGAAGACCGCCGGTTTCACGATCCAGACCGGCACGTTTCAGATCGCCCGCATCGACCTCGAGCTCGTCGACGCACCAGAGCCACCGCCACCGGCGCGCTCGCCGCTCGACTGGGCCGCGCTCGACGTCGGTGCACAGCTCGGCCTGTTCGTACCGCCGAGCGGGACCGGCGGCGCGCCCTCGATCGGCCACCCGCTCAACCCCGGCGATGCCGTCACCACGGGCCCATTCGCAGGCGCTCGACTCGGCTTTTTCCCGATCCCGCGTGTCGGCCTCGAGGCGGAGCTCTCGATCATCGCGGCTGGTTATGCAGACGACGACGCAGGCGTCGCGCAGATTCTCGCCACCCGTGGGCAGCTGGCGGTGCGGGCGGTCGAATCGGGCCGGTTCGGCCTGCGCCTGTTCGTCGGCGCCGGTGCCTGGACGACGCTTGGCGACCGAGGCTCGTCGCAGAGCACGTCCGTGGGTGAGGTCCACGGCGGGGCGGCATTCAGCGTCGAGACGGGTCGGAGTCTGTCGCTCAGATTTCAGCTTGCCGACCTCGTAACTACGGCGCGTGACGGCGGCTACGCCCATGTAATCGAGGCCCAGCTCGGCATCGTCACCCGATTCGGGCGCCGCGATTCCTTCTAGTGATACGATGCGTTCGTGAGGTGCCCGGTATGTTCGACTCGGCCGGCTGAAGTCGGAGTGCTCTGCGAGGAGTGCCGCGACGAGCTTGCGAGCCCGATCAAGATCAGCCAAGAGCAGATCCTGACGAAGCTGCAGGCGCCGACGACCGCGGCGCTGATCGATATCTGGGGACGCCCCCATCAACTCGACGCGCTCTCCCGCATCGGTCGCCAGGTCGAAGACCGCGGAGTCGCGGTACTCGAACCGAGCGTGTCGCGCATGCACGCGGAGCTCAAGATCGAGGGCACCGAGTGGTCGGTCAAAGATCTCGGATCGGCGAACGGTACCTACGTCGAGGACAAGCTCGTCGAAGTGCAGACCCCGGTCAAAGCCGGCGACCGCATCCGGTTCGGCCACATCGCGTTCTATCTGATCGATGACGTCGCACGCCTACCTCCGCCCAAGTCGGCGCGCACGGTGACCACGACCATCAAGCCGCAGACCGTACCGATCAACCGCCACGCGCAGACCACCGACGACTTCGAAGAAGAGCGCACCGACGTCGGCCTGCCCGAGATGCGGTTCCGCATGCACGAGCCGACCGGTGGTGGCGGCGGTCTCATCGAGGTCGACGGCAAGCAGGTCCAGCTCACGACCACGCAGTTCGAGCTGATGGCGTTGATGATCAAGCGCATGGCCTCCGAGTCGCACCAGCCCGAGCTCGTGCGCGGCTTCGTGAGGTCCTCCGAGCTGATCGCCGACCTGTCGTGGGACACCCGCGAGCCGAGCGAGAACCACGTCAAGCAGCTCGTGCGCCGCGTGCGCCGCGCGCTCATGAAGTCGGAAATCGGAGACCTCATCGAATCCCGACATCGCTTCGGCTACCGCTTGCGCGCTATTCCGAAGTCATCGTAGATCGCAAGCGCTACATGCGCCCCATTCTTGTGATCGCGTTGCTGGCCATGGCCTCGCCGGCCGCGGCTCAAAAGTTCGAGTACGGCAAGTTCGACGACGTCAAAGACGTCAAAGACGTCGAGTGGAAAGCGACCGCCGAAGCCGGCGTGATGTTCACCACCGGCAACTCCGAGACGACGAACGCGACCGGTGGCATCAAGGTTTCGCGCAAGACCGGCGACAACAAGCTCACGCTCGAAGGCAGCGGCGCCTACGCCAGGGCCGGCCTCTTCATCCTGTTCGATCGCAACGGCAACGGCATGATCGACGACGAATCCGAGATCACGACGGTCGAGACCACCACCGCCGAGACCCTCGCCGGCAAGCTGCGCTACGACCGCTTCCTCACGGACCTCAACTCGCTGTTCATCGCCGCGCTCGCGAGCCGCGACGTCCCTGCCGGCAAGGCCTTCGTGTTCGGTGGCCAAGCCGGTTATAGCCGCAGCCTCTATAAATCCAAGACTGCGCTGACGCTCGGCGAATTCGGTTACGACTTCTCGCGCGAGGATCTCGTCGCCCCCGGCAAAGCGCTCTCGATCCACTCACTGCGCGCATTCATCGGTCACAAAGCGACCATGACCGAGGGCACTGACCTCGACGCTTCTGCCGAGCTGCTCTCGAACGTGAACCGGCTCGATCTGCCGACCGGCAAGAACGGCGGTCCATTCCGCGACACGCGCCTCAACGTCAAGATCGCGATCTCGGCGAAGATCGGCCTGAACCTCGCGTTCCAGACGTCGCTCGAGGTGAAGTTCGACAACCGGCCCAGCCCGCTCGGCATCAAGACCCTCGCGATGGGGTTCGCACCCGAGGCGTCGAAGCTCGACACCATCATGAAGGGGTCGTTCATCTACACGTTCGTCGGCACGAACAAGTAGGGCAGCGCAGTTAGCCGCGGCGGTGACGCGCGCCGTTGACGCGAGTCGAGGGTCGTTCTTCGACGGTGGCGGCGAGCTCTTCGAGGAGCGCGCGCAGCGACTTCATCTTCTTCGAGCCCAGGCGAGTCGCCCAGCGAGCCTCGGTGGCCGCGGCAACCCGCTTCACTTCGGCGGCCCACACCCTGCCCTTCGGGCCGAGGCGAACGCGCTTGATCACGCCGTGGTCGGGGTCGGGAAACCGCTCGACCATCTTCATGGTCTCGAGGTCATCGATCAAATCACCAACGGTCTGCTTCGGCAGCGAGACGGCGGCAACGAGGTCCGCGAGCCGCACGCCTTCGAGCGAGATCGCACTCAGGACCTGCACGTGAGCCGGGCGCAGCGTGGGGAAGCCCAGACGTTCCAGCCGGCTTGCAAGCTGAGCCTGCAGGTCGTGCTGAGGAACGTGCAATAGGGTGCGAAGGTCTCGGCCTGAACGAGTTGTTCGAGTCGTCTTCGTCATGATCACGAGCACGATCGGCGTGAGAGGGAGTGGTGTAGTACCAAACCCAGATCAGGATCGGAACCCTGATCGTTCGCAAAGTCATGCTCCGGAGCGCAACGCATGTACGTGCGCTCACGATGTTGTCAGTCGTGCTTGTCGGTGGGCGCGCTAGGCGTAGCGGTGGCGGTGGTGGACAGCTTGTGCATGTCGACCACGCCCACTTCGGCGGCACCGCGCTCCACGGGTGGGAATCTGCGTTCCCAACGCGCCTTGAGCGAACGAGCCCGATCATCGAACCAGGTGTAGATGACGGGCACAGCGACGAGGGTGAGTAGCAGCGAGAAGGTCTGACCGCCGACGACGACGCTCGCCATTGCCTTCGAGAAGCCCGAGCCGATGCCTTGGCTCGTGATCAGCGGAATCATGCCGGCGACGAACGCGAACGTCGTCATCAGAATCGGGCGGAGCCGATCGCGGCTGGCGGCGAGCACGGCCTCGGTGCGCGGTAGCCCCTGGCGGCGCAAGCCGTTCGCGTGGTCGACCTGGAGAATCGCGTTCTTCTTGACCATCGCGAACAGCACGATGATGCCGAGCATCGAGAAGATGTTGAGGCTGCCGCCGGTGAGTAACAGCGAGAGGACCGCAAACGGTACGGTCAGCGGCAGCGACAGCATGATGATGAACGGGTAGAGCCATGACTCGAACTGCGCCGCCAGCACGAGGTACATGAAGACGACGGCGAGGATGATCGCGAACACGAAGGCCTTGACCATGCGCGCCATCTCGCGGCTGCGGCCAAACGGCTGGGCGGTGTAGCCGGCCGGCAGGTCGAGCTCTTTGATGGTCTTTTCGATCTCGGCGACGATGTCGGACTCGTTGAAGCCCGGCGACACGTTCATCGTGATCGTGACGGCGCGCTCGCGGCTCTGGCGCGTGATCTTCGAGATCGCCAGGCCGGTGCTCGGCTTGATCACGTCGGCGAGCGGGACCTGGCCGAGCGTGCTCGACGGCACACCGATCAGCTGGAGCGCGCGCGGGTCGTTGCGGAACCGCTCGGCGGCGCGCAGGAACACCGGATACTGGTCGCCGCGGTCCTCGAACGTGGAGGCCTCGACGCCACCGACGAGCAGGTTCAGCGTCGCGGTGATCGCCTGCGGATCGACGCCGAGCATCGCGGCGCGGTCGAGGTCGGGCTTGACCGAGGTCTCCTCCATCGGATCGACGAGGCTCGAGTCGAGGTCGACGACGCCCGGCACCTTCTTCATGTGGCCGAGGATCTCGTTGCCGAACTTCTCGAGCTTGTCGAGGTCGGGGCCTGAGATGACATACGACACGACGGCATTCTGGCCGCCGATCGAGAAGTCGTTGACCTGCTGCACGGCGACGCGGGTGCCGGTCGGCACGTCGGGCAGGATCTCCTTGCGCACCTGCTCCATCACGACGGCCTGGTCGCGCGAGCGCGATTCCGGGTCCGTCATGTGGACGTAGACGCTCGCGATGTTCGGCTGGCGCTGGTCGCCGTACGCGACGCTGACGAGCGTGGCATCGACCTCGGGGAGCTGGCGGGTCTTGCGCGCGAGCCGCTCGGCGATCAGCGTCGTCGCTTCGAGCGATGTGCCCTCTGGCGCTTGCACGTAGATCTCGAACTGTGCCTCGTCGTTGACCGGCAGGAAGTCGCCGCCGACCTGCTTACACATCGGGATGGTGGCGCCGCACGAGCCGATGATCGCGACGAGCACGATCCAGCGGTGGCGCAGGCAGAACGCGAGGATGCCGGAGTAAACGCGCTCGATCGGCTTGTAGATGAAGTCGCTGCCGCGCTCGAGGAACGAGCGACGGCGGACCTGGCCTTCCGGCGGTGGCGGCGGCAACATGCGCGCAGCCATCATTGGCGTCAGCGAGAACGCGACGATCATCGACACGCCGATCGCGAACGCCATCGTGAGGCCGAAGCTGAACAGGAAGCGGCCGACGATGCCGCTCATGAACGCGACCGGCAGAAACACGGCCATCAGCGACAGCGTGGTGGCGAGCACCGCGAGGCCGATTTCCTTCGTCGCGTGGATCGCGGCGGGGAACGGCTTCATCCGTTTCTCGTCGATAAACCGGTAGATGTTCTCGAGCACGACGATCGCGTCGTCGATCACGATGCCGACCGCGAGCGCGAGCGCGAGCAGCGTCATCATGTTGAGCGTGAAGCCGGCGACCATCATCAGACCGAACGTCGAGATGATCGAGACGGGAATCGCGATCGCCGCGATGATCGTCGAGCGCAGGCTGCCGAGGAACAGCAGCACGACGAGCGCGGCGAGGAACGCACCGACGATCAAGTGCTCGAGCACCTGCGACGCCGACGTGCGGATCTGGATCGAGTTGTCGCGCACGATGTCGACCGAGTAACCCGCCGGCAGCTGCTTCTTGAGCTCGCCGACCGCTTGGGTGACCGCGTCGACGACCGCGACCGTGTTCGTACCGGACTGCTTGCGCACCGACAGCGCGATCGCCGGCGCGCCGTTGCGCACCGCCGCGGTCTCGGCCTCCTCCTCGGAATCCTCGAGCTCCGCGACGTCGCGCACGCGCACCGCGTGATCGCCTTGCTGGCGCACGACGATGTCGCCGATCTGCTTGGCCTCGAGCGCGCGCCCCTCGACGCGCAGCGTGGTGTTCTTCGGGCCGAGCTCGAACTGACCGCCCGGCACGTTGACGTTGCCAGCCGAGATCGCGCGCTGGACCTCGAGTGCAGACACACCGGTCGCGGCGAGCCGGATCGAGTCGAGGTGGACGTTGATCTGGCGCTGCTGCCCGCCGAGGATCACGATCTGACCGACGCCCTGCAGGCGCTCGATGCGCTGCTTGACCTGCTTCTCGGCAAACCGGGTCAGATCGCGGATCGTATCGGTCGCGGGTCCTTTGACCGAGAGCACGAGCACCGGTGCGGCGTCGGGGTCGGCGCGGCGCACCTCGGGTCGGCTGCCCGGTGGCAGCTCGCGCAGCACACTCGCGAGGTGCTCGTTGACGTCACTCGCAGCGTCCTTCGGATTGACCTCGAGTGCGAACTGCGCGAGCACGAGCGAGACGCCTTCCGTCGACACCGAGGTGAGCATCTCGAGACCGCTGACCGTGTTGACCGCTTCCTCGATCTTCTGCGTGACGTCGGTCTCGACCGCGCCGGGCGACGCGCCCGGATACGGGGTCACGATCATCACCATCGGGAAGTCGACCTTCGGGAACTTATCGACGCCGAGGCTGCGATACCCGACGATGCCGACGACGACGAGCACCGCGACGAGCACGCTCGCGAAGATCGGTCGTCTGACGCAGACGTTGGCTAACCACTGCACGGTTTACTCCACCACCGCGCGGCCATCGACGATTTCGTCTTTGCCGACGAAGATCTTGTTGTCCTTGCGCGCCAGCCCGGTGACGACCTTGTCGCCCGGTTCGAGCCCGCTCAGGATCGATACCTGACCTTCGGCCGGCGACGGGCCGAGTTGGACGGGCGTCTCGACGACCTCGCCCTTCTTGATCACGAATGCGCGAAACGTCTTGCCGCGCTTGGCGACGGCGGTCAGTGGAACGACCGGTCGCTCCTTGCAGTACTCGCCGGGACAGACGTCCCCGATCTTGATGTGCGCCTCGACGAACATGCCCGGCACGAGGCCGGAGTCCTTGTCGACGATCGCCTCGACGATCAGCGAGCGCGTGCGGCCGATCTCTGCACCGAGGCGCTTGATGGTGGCGCCGATGCGCTTGTCGGGATGCGCGACGTTGACGAGCTCGACGCGCTGATCCTGCTTGACCAGCGGCACCGCGATCTCGGCGATCGACAGCTCGACTTTGAGTGGATCGTCGTCGACGAGCGTGAATAGCGGCTTGCCGGGTGCGACCCACTCGCCGGGCGACACCATCTTCTCGGAGATCACGCCGTCGAACGGTGCGCGCACCAGGCCGTCGGCGACCGACTTCGACATCATCGCGGTGCGTGCCGTCACGGCGGCGACCTGCTCTTGCGCGGCCGTGCACTGCGCCATCTGACGGTCGTACTCCGACCTCGTGATCGCGCCCTTGTCGAGCAACGATTTCGTGCGCTCGCATTCCTGATCGGCGAGCTGCTTCTGCGACCGTGCGGCCGCGAGGTTCGCCGCTGCCTCGCGTGCGCCAAGCGCGGCGCTGCGCGTGTCGAGCTGGACGAGCGGCTGGCCGAGCTTGACGCGCTGGTTGCGCTCGATCATCACGTTGATGACCTTGCCCTGGGTATCGGCCGTGACTTCGCTGCGCTGATCGGCGCGCACGAGCCCGGTCACGACGATGACGTCGGGCGTCGGCGCCTTCGAGACCAGCACGGACGGGACCTTGAGCGGCGGTGCCGGCGGCGTCTTCGCGGAGCCTTGCCCGCTATCCGAAGGCTTCTTGCAACCGAGGAGCGCCACCAGGACCAGCGGGAATGCACGCATCACGCGCGCTACGATGCACGAGGCCTGCCATTCGCTCCACCGCGGCTACCGAGGGTTAGCCCCAGGACGGCTGTAAGGGTTCCCGACAGTGTCGGTCAGCGCGCCTGGGTATCGTCGCCGAGGGCGTGCGCGAGCTGCGTCATTGCGACGCGGAGGTCGACGCGGGCGTTGAGTGCCGCGATGCGGGCGCGGGTCAAATCGGTCTCGGCGTCGACCAGCTCGACCGCCGTCGCGCGGTCGGCGTTGAGCAATTCGCGACGCACGCGATACCCCTCCTCGGCCGCGGCGAGCCCCTTCTGCGACGTCGCGAGCGAGAGCTGCGCGAGCTGCACCGCTTGTTGTGCCGCGAGCACTTCGATACGCGTACCGTCGAGCAGAGCCTCGCGATCGGCGCGCAGCTGATTCGTCTCGGCGGCGATGCGGCGCCGGTTCGTGCCGGCGATCAGTGCGTCGTTGAGCGTCCAGCTCAGCTGCACGCCCGCTTGCCACGTGAACACGAACTCGTCGGGCCGCAGAAAGTCGCGCTGATTTGGGCGTGCATAGTCCGCCATTCCGAACGCAGACAGCCGCGGCAGCTGGTTCGCGCGCTCGGACTCGCGCTGCTTGTCTTTCGCCTGCATCGCGAGATCGAGCACGCGGAACTCGAGGCGCCTCGAGCTCGCTTGCTTCAACAGATCGTCGAGGCTTTCCGGGGCCGGGGCGCTGACGTCGCCACGCGGATCTTCGCCGAGCGTCAATTGCTCGTCGGGCCGCGCGCCGATCAAGATGCGCAGTTGTTCCTCGCGCAGCACGGCAAGATTGCGCAACGCATTCGCGGTGTGCTCGGTCGTCGCCTCTTGCGACTCGACGCGCATGAGGTCCGCTTTCGAAAGTCGCTGCGCGTCGGCGAGCGCGCGCACCTGCGTCAGCACGGCCTTCACCTGCGCGTTCTGGCGCTCGGCGACGAGGACCTGCAGCCGCGCGCGCAGCCACTCGTAGTACGCGAGGCGTGCGTTTTGCCCCGCGTTGACCTCGCTCGCGCGCTTGCTCGTGCGTGCAGCGTCGGTGCCGAGCTTCGCCGCGGCGATGATCTTCGGAAACCTGAGCACGTAATCGGAGAGCGCGATGCCAACCTGCCCCTGTGACGCCCACGCGTTCTCGGGGAACACGAGCGCAGCGCCCGGCGCGAACATGACCGGATCGATCGGTGACAGCCGCGTGTACGATCCTTTGACGCTGACGAGCGGCACACGCGCGAGCTCGGCAGCCTGGGTCTGCGCGATCGCAGCCTCGACTTCGGCGGCGCGACGCTCCACCGTCGGTGAAACCTTGCCGGCACGTGCCGCCGCTTGATCCGCGGTGAGCCCGCCCTGCACGAACAATGCGGCGAGCTCCTTCTCGAACGCGCCCATGTCATCGGCAGCGGCGGGTTTCGAGGCGGGCGCAGGCCGCGAGGGCTGCGCGAATACCGGCGCAGCCGCAAACAAGCTCAGAGCCAGGACGAGACGAACAGTCATGCCCCCGACCAAAGCACCGGCCGTGCCACGAATCCAGGCACCGAGGCTCGTGAGTTCTGGACGATCGACAGCAGATCTGTCGGCAGGCCTTACAGCTTGCAGTATCGAAACGTGACCACGGGCGTCACGTTTCGATCGAACGACGCGCAACACTGTGTTCGGGCTAGAGTTGACCTCATGGCGACCGCGACGCGAACCGTCACCACAGCTGGCACGACGCTGGCAACCGATATGGCCGTGCCCGAGTCGCCCCGCCCCGCTGATGTCTGGCGCGGACGTCGTAATTTCTTCTTCATCGAAGAAACGCGGATGATCGCGCGCTGGGCGATGTTGCTTGGCGCGGGCGTGCACGCGGCGGTCATCGCGATCCTCGCGCACGCGGACTATCCGATGTGGCGCGTGTGCGCGGTCGGCGGCATCTACGTCGCGTTTGCGACGCTACAGCGGATCTTCATCGCTCGCGCGCGCCAGGAAGAGTGCCTCGAGGTCTCGTTCACGGCGATCAACATCGCGGCGCAGCTGTTCGTGGTCGGCTGCGCGACGCTGACCGGCGGCGTGCACTCGCCGTTCTTACCGACACTCGCGCTACCATCGATCGTCTCGCTGCTGTTTTTCGGACCGATCGCCGCGTCGCGATGGATCGCGTTGTGTAACGGCCTGCTCGTGGTCGCGATGATCGCGCTGCCCGACGCGTACGTCGGACCGTCGCTGACGGGCCTGCACTACGCGATCGCATTGTTGCTCGGCTTTGGTTGGTCGCTGTTCATGCTCCACACGATGGCGGGCAAGCTCGCGGCCGCCGCGAACCGCGCCGGTGACTCGTACGCATGCTTGCGCGAAGAGCGCGTCGCCGAGGCGGAGGCGCAGCTGCGCCGCTTGCAGTCGGTCGGCGCGAAGGTCGCCCACGAGCTCAAGAACCCACTCGCCTCGATCAAAGGTCTCTGCCAGCTCGTGTCGCGCGCGCCCGAGAGCGAACGCACGCAGGAGCGGCTCGCGGTCGTCGCCTCCGAGATCAGCCGCATGGAGACGATCCTCAACGAGTACCTCTCGTTCTCGCGGCCGCTCGAAGATCTCAAGCCCGAGTCGTTCGATCTGACTGCGCTCGCACGCGACGTGCTCGACGTGCTCGCCGGCCGTGCCGATCAAGCGGGCGTCGTGCTCGCGCTCGAAGGCGCGCCGACGTCGGTGCAAGGCGATCCGCGCCGGCTCAAGGAAGCGCTGATCAATCTCGTCGCGAACGCGATCGAGGCAACACCGAGCGAAGGTTCCGTGCAACTACGGGTACGCAACGCCGGCGTCGGCGTCACGCTCGAAGTCAGAGACTCGGGCCGCGGCATCTCCTCCGACGATCTCGGCCGCCTCGGCACGTCGTTCTTCACCACGCGTCCGAACGGCACCGGTCTCGGTGTCGTGCTCGCGCAAGGCGTCATCACGCAACACGGCGGCTCGCTCTCGTATGCGAGCGCCGTCGGCCAAGGTACGACCGCGACCATCACGCTACCGGGCAAGACCAGCGCCGCTGCCCCCGAGCCGGCCGCCCGCGCCGCGATGGTCGAGGCTCGCGCATGAGTGCGATCCTGCTCGTCGACGACGAGCCCGGCGTGCTGTTCACGCTCAGTGAGGTACTGGTCGAACGCGGCCACAAGGTCGTCACCGCGCGCTCCGGCGCCGATGCCCTCCACAAGCTCGACGATGTCGAGACCGTGCTGACGGACCTCTCGATGCCCGGCATGGACGGCCTCGAGCTGATGACGCAAGTCGTGGCGCGCGATCCATCGCTGCCGGTCATCTTGCTCACCGCGCACGGCTCCGAGCGCGTCGCGGTCGAAGCCATGAAGCGCGGCGCGTACGACTATCTCGCGAAGCCGTTCGATATCGACGAAGTCGCGGTCGTGATCGAGCGAGCCGTTGAAGCGCGCCGACTGCGTGTCGACAATCAACGCTTCGCCGCCGAGCAAACGCTCGGCCGCCGCATCATCGGCGCGTCACGCCCGATGCGCCGCCTGCTCGAAGCCACGAGCCGCGTCGCATCGCGCGACGTCACCGTGCTCGTGCGCGGCGAGACCGGCACCGGCAAGGAATTCGTCGCCGAGCTGCTGCACGCGCAATCGAACCGCGCCGACAAGCCGCTCATCCGCTTCAACTGCGCCGCCCTGCCCGCCGACCTCGCCGACGCCGAGCTATTCGGTCACGCGCGCGGCGCGTTCACGGGCGCGAGCGCATCGCGTCCCGGCTTCTTCGCACAAGCCGATGGCGGCACGCTGATCCTCGACGAGGTCGGCGAGCTGCCACCCGCGGTGCAGGCCAAGCTGCTCCGCGCGCTGCAGGAAGGCGAGATCCAGCCGGTCGGCTCGGGCCGCATCGACAAGGTCAACGTGCGCGTCGTCGCGTCGACGAATCGCGACCTCGCAGCCGATGTCAAAGCCGGCTCGTTCCGCGAAGACCTCTACTATCGCCTCGCGGTCGTCGAGCTCGTGGTGCCGCCGCTGCGCGACCGCAAAGACGACATCCCCGCACTCGCCGAAGAATTCGCGCGCCGCTACGGCGATCGCTTCGGGCTCGGCACGATCACGCTCGAGCCAGCGCTGATCGACGCGCTGGTCAAGACCGACTGGCCCGGTAACGTGCGCCAGCTCGAGAACACGATCGCGCGGCTCGCTGCGCTGTCGACTGGCGGCCTGATCTCGCTCGCCGATTTTCGCGCCGCCGATACCAGCACCCCGTCGGGATCCTCTACTTCGCTGCCGTCGAGCGACACCGACGAGCCCGCACCCGACGCGCGCAACGGTCCGTCGCTACGCGAGCAAGTCGAAGCGTTCGAGCGCGGCCTCGTCGCGCGCGCACTCGACGCGACCGGCGGCAATCAATCCGAAGCCGCGCGCCGACTCGGCGTCTCGCGCGTCACGCTGATCGACAAGATGAAGAAGTACGGCCTGAGCCAGCAGGGACGACGCTCGTAGCGATCGTCAGTCGCAGAAGTCGACGTACGGCGCTTCGTAGAGCACGGCACCACCGTCCTCATGCTTGATCACGTACGCGGCCGTGTCGGTGGCGATAGGCCCGAGCCGGCCCTCGCCGAACAGCTCGGCATACGAGGCGACGCGCGGCCCGGGCACCGTGCTGGTCTTGTCGAGCGCAGCGAGTAGGCCGAGCTCGCCGAACACGATGCCGTGGAGGACGGCGACCGGCGCACCGATGGCGGCGAGCTGGGCTGGATCGGGTGTGAACGTGCCGACGTCGTCGAACCCGATCTCGGTCTGGGAGATTTCGAGTTGGCGAAACGTTTGGCCGTCGAAGTAGAACGGCGCGCTGTGGTGATCGCTGGGAAGCAGTACGCCGCCGGTGATTCCGAGCGAACGGACCAAGTTCGAGAAGTAATCGAAGTTGGCGAGCAGCCCGGAAAAATGCAGCGTCACGCTGTTGACGTGGCCGACCATCTCGAACTGATCGGTCATCAGCGGGATGCGCTTTTGAACGAACGGCATGGCATTTTGTTGCCCGATCACGAGCACCTCGCGATCGACCACGATGGCGGCAGCCCACGCCGCGATGCGCGCCTGCATGCCTGGTCCGAGCACGAGGTCACTGCTCACGGGCTGATTGTTCACGCGCGACCACGTTCGCCGGACCAGACCATCCGTCGTGCGGTGCAGCGTGACGGGTGCGGTGGTGCCGCCGGGAACGGCCGACGCACCGACCACCTCGTCGGTGACGACGCGCGTTCCCCACACGGTTACGGCGTCGGGCTCCGCCCAGGCCTCGGGCGACATGACCGCGATCACGGCCCCTGCATTCGGTTCGCGGATGCGAGCCGCCGCGAGCTCGATCGTCTGTGGCGCGATGGCGAATGCGAGCGCACCGTCGTCGCGTAGTACGCGGCCCTCGACGGTGACCGGCCGCTCGAATCCCTTGATGTACATCATCGGCGGCGGCCCCGGCTTGACGTGCGTGAATTGATCGCCGGCCGTCCAACCCGAGCCAGGGCTCGCATCGACAACACGCCAGCAAGTGCGATCGTGCTGGTCGAGGTCGACTCCGTCCGCGGACCACGACAGCACCACACGATGCAGCGGGTATTGAGCTGGGCTGCACGGTCCGCCGCCGATCTCCGGACGCAGCTCAGCGGTGCCGAGCGCCGTTGCAGTCCACACGGCGGGATCGTCGCAGCCCGTGACGAACACGGCGACAGCCGCATCCGGCGGCG